>DGSV01000071.1 GCA_002394025.1 Bacteroidales bacterium UBA4353 | reverse complement strand
CCTGCCTGCACTATGGTCAGGAAGCATTCGAAGGCATTAAAGCTTTCCGCTGCCAAGATGGCAAGGTGCGTATCTTCCGCATGGATCAGAATGCCCGCAGGATGCAAAATTCATGTCGCGGACTCATGATGCCCGCCCTTGACGAGGATAAATTCATGCAGGCGGCAATAGCAGCCGTAAGGCTTAACAGCCGTTTCATACCACCCTACGAAACCGGAGCCGCCCTATACCTTCGACCTCTGATGATAGGCACCACACCGCTGCTGGGAGTCAAACCGGCCAAAGACTACCTTTTCGTGATGTTCGCCACACCCGTCGGACCATACTTCAAAACAGGTTTCAAAGCCTCGCCTTTCGTAATCATGCGACAGTACGACCGTGCGGCACCGCTCGGTACAGGAAGGTATAAGGTCGCCGGAAACTATGCCGCAAGCCTCGTAGCGGAAAATAAAGCTCATCAACTCAACTATTCGGGAATCATATACCTTGACGCTAAAGAGAAGAAATACATCGACGAGTGCGGAGCTGCGAACTTCTTCGCCATCAAACACGGAACCTACATAACACCCAAATCGACATCCATACTTCCCAGCGTAACCAACGACAGCCTCATGCAGATAGCCCGTGATATGGGTATCACGGTAGAACAGCGCCAAATAACTGTTGATGAGCTTGCCGACTGCCAAGAAGCGGGAGCCTGCGGAACGGGAGCCGTAATAAGCCCCATATCACGCATCTACGACTACAATACCGGCATAGACTATATCTTCAGCCGCGACGACAGACCCGGACCTGTCAGCCTACAACTCTATAAACACCTCAGAGCTATTCAGTACGGAGAGTTGGAAGACAACCATAATTGGGTGACAATATTAGAATAAATTCACTTATTTACTGACACTTATGAAACGTATCATATCTTCCATAGTGCCACTACTATTTCTTCCATTAATAAGCCTGTGCCAACAACATTGGACTCTTGACTATTGTATTGAAGAGGCCTTTAGCAATAACTACTCATTAAAAATCACAGCCCTTGACGCCTCGGCGGCAGAAGTCAACCTCAAACAAAGCCGGGGAGCTTACCAACCCGGCATATCATTCTCGAACTCGCATAACTACGCCAATACCCCATTCCCTGCCAACGGCACAGAACAAAGCAAAAATGCTTATAGCGGCAATGTCGGATTGAATCTCAACTGGACAATATGGAATGGTAGCCGGCAACCACAAATCGAGCAAGCACGCCTAAACCTGCAACGTGCCGGACTCCTCATCGACGAACTGAAAAACAGTCTGCGGGAAGAAGTCACACAAATCTATACGCAAATACTGTATGCCACTGAAAATGTCGGCGTTCAGCAAGCCCTCGCGCAAAGCGGCGAAGCGCTGCGGGCACAAGGAGAAGAACGACTGCGACTCGGAGCCATAAACCAATCTACATATCAGCAATTAGTGGCGCAATGCGCATCGGACACGGTGAATATCGTTCAGGCTGACGCAGACCTGCAAAATTTCAAACTTAATCTGCTGCAACTCCTTGAGCATGATATGAATGAAAAATTCTCGCTTGCGGACATAGATAACGTAGATTTGATTGCTCTGCAGCAAATTCCTAACTCTACAGAAATATTCAATGACGCTGTAACCCACCGACCAGAAATACAAGCCGCCAAACTTGACATACAATCAAGCGAATATGACCTGAAAATCGCCAAAGCGGGATATATGCCCACTCTTTCATTAACAGCAGGAACAGGAACCGGATGGAGGACCGGAACAGACTTCACATTCGGCGAGCAAATGAAGAACGGATGGTCAAATACAGCAGGTATCAACATCAGCGTACCTATCTGGAACGGGCGACAAACAAAAAGCGCTGTTGAACACTCAAAAATACAGCAGCAACAAGCAGAACTCAACTATGATAATATGCTGGAAACATTGCGCCATGCGATAGAAACTCTATGGCTCAACGCATATACGGCACAGCAGCAATATAAAGCCAACGACGCCAAACTCAAGGCGGCGCAGATGGCATACGAACTTATAGAGCAGCAATTCAACCTTGGTCAGAAAACAGCTACTGACCTACTGCAGCAAAGGGCTACTCTATTCACGGCACAGCAGCAGAAACTACAAGCCAAATACAATGCCTACTATGCGGTTATTATGCTCCATTATTATGCGCAAGGGCTGTAGTTGATAGTCTTCCTCATAAAAAACACAAAATTCAGAATGAAAAAATCCTTAATCACACTAATTGTAGTCATCGCTGCCGCAGCCATAGGATGCGCCATATACTTCCTTGTGCGCCATAAGCCTCATCATGTGACATACAATACCGCTGTCGTAGAACGCGGAAGCATCAGTAACTCCATCACCGCAACAGGAACCATAGAACCAATAACACAAGTTGAAGTCGGCACACAAGTGTCAGGCATAGTAAACAAAATCTATGTTGACTACAACTCCATAGTCAAGAAAGGACAGGTGATAGCAGAACTCGACAAGGAAAATCTGCTCAACGAGTTAGCGTCACGAAAGAGTAACATGAATAGTGCGCAGAGCGAATTCGACTACCAGCAAAAGCTCTACAATCGTGTCAAAGAACTCCATGACAAGCACTTAGCGTCTGATGAAGAATACGACCAAGCTCTTTATAATTACACGCGCTCAAAGAACAGCCTTGAGATAGCCAAAGTAGAAGTGCGTAAAGCTCAAACGAACCTCGGCTATGCCACTATCTACTCGCCAATCAATGGTGTGGTGCTCAGCAAAGCCGTTGAGCAGGGTCAAACCGTGGCTTCGAGTTTCAACACACCTACACTATTCCTCATCGCCGAGGATTTGACACAAATGCGCGTCGTAGCAGATGTTGATGAGGCTGACATAGGCGGTGTAGCCGAGGGGCAGCGCGTGTCGTTCACAGTGGATGCATATCCACAGGAAATCTTCAACGGCAAAGTAGTACAGGTTCGCCAAGAAGCCACAACAACAAACAATGTAGTCACCTACGAGGTTGTCATCAATGCCCCAAACGACGACCTCAAACTCAAACCGGGGCTTACTGCATCAGTAACAATCTACACCGTGGAGCATGACAGCGTCCTGCTCGTACCCGCCAAAGCCCTGAAATTCGACCCTGCGGCATACATCGGACCGCTCGATACAATAGAAGACATCAAGGCACGCCAAAAAGTATGGACTCGCGAGGGTAATAAATTCATAGCCCTTGAAGTCATGTTAGGCATGAGTTCCGGAAGTCATGTAGAAGTCATAGAAGGCGTTACAGAAGGCATGCGCGTCATCACTGATGCCACACAAGGACTCATGCCAGGTGAAGAAGCTGACGGAGAACAGAACACACAAACAGAACGCTCGCCTTTCATGCCCGGACCAAGAAAAAGAAAATAAAACAGCATGACTACTGACAACGAAGACAAAATAGTGATATCCCTGCAGGACATCCGTCGCGACTTCATCGTCGGAGGAGAAGTCGTACATGCCTTGCGAGGCGTCAGCTTCGACATCCGCCAAGGCGAGTTCGTCACCATCATGGGAACATCCGGAAGCGGAAAATCAACACTGCTCAACACTCTCGGATGTCTTGATACACCAACTTCCGGCGAATATTTGCTTGATGGTACCGCGGTGCGAACCATGTCGCGAAGCCAAAGAGCTGTACTGCGAAATAGAAAAATAGGATTTGTGTTTCAGAACTATAACCTGCTCGCCAAAACCACGGCCATAGAGAACGTGGAACTGCCACTGATGTATAACAGTGCCGTGAGTTCCTCGGAACGACGCCGCAGAGCCATTGAAGCACTACAAGCCGTGGGACTCGGTGAACGGCTCAACCACAAGAGCAACCAGATGTCAGGCGGACAAATGCAACGCGTGGCGATAGCGAGGGCACTAGTTAATGACCCTGCCGTGATTCTCGCCGACGAAGCCACAGGAAACCTCGACACAAGAACATCATTCGAAATCCTTGTACTCTTTCAGCGCCTGCACGAACAAGGAAGAACAATCATCTTCGTCACTCACAACCCCGACATAGCACTTTACAGCACTCGTAATATCGTGCTAAAAGACGGACGAGTCATTGAAGACACACGCAATGACAAACCAGCAGACGCCGAAGCAACACTGGCTACACTGCCTAAAGAAGATTAATCAACGATTTTTCGTAACTTTGCACAATAAACCCGAAAAATATGGAAGAATACATCGTTTCAGCACGCAAAT
>DGSV01000016.1 GCA_002394025.1 Bacteroidales bacterium UBA4353 | reverse complement strand
TGGCCATGAGTCGATATGCGGATCCACTTTATGGTCCGAAGCCGGTCCTAACAAGAAAGCCTCTGACAGTTCCCATGCCTGACGTGCAGCGAGCCAAGCATCGTCAGCAGCCTTGATATCTGCTTGGGTAAGAGTGCCTGCGTCATATTTCTCAAGAATGGTAGCGCACAAGTCGGAAAGTTCGGTGGCGTGCAACGTCATTTCATGATATGTGGGAATAACAATTTTGTTGACATAAGGCTCCATAGCCGCACTAAGCAAAGCGTTTTTGTTCTGGTAATCCTTACCGAGCAATTCCATTACTTCACCTGACAACAGAGCCTCAAGCTCATTGGTGGCATCAATGGCCTGCTGGGTTACAGAAGATGGTGCGGAAGTTACGAAAGGTTCTGGAATAGCTTCTATCTTGGTTATAGCATTACTCAGAGCAGCTCGCACGCGAGAATCAAGGTCGGCATTAACAGCCTTGACATAATCCGAGACACTGGCGGAACCGGATACACCCTGATAAACGTTCACTATGCCGCGGATGTTATCGGCAAAGTCTTTGACAGAATTGAGACTATAAGGCGACTCTATATAATTCCTATCAGTGTTATCCTCTTCTGGTAACACCAAATCATCGGAATCATTGTCCTTGCAAGAACTGAAATTCAGCACCATCACTGTGCTGAAAAGCATGAAAATAATTAGTTTAGTGATTTTTTGCATAGTATTTTACATTTATTTATTTTTTTTCTTGTTCTGTTTGCCACGCACGAGCTCTCTGCCTCTCACTTTTGCGCCTTTGCCACTGCTCCAACTTGGCTTTGTTGAACATTCCGCAATAGGTGATGCCCATGGATATGCTCGGCTCGTTATTGTATTTGATTGACGAATTTTTGCTCTTGAGTATTCCGTAAGCGAATTCGGCTTTTACGGCTATCTGCTTCATCGGGAAGTAGTTGATGCCCGCCGCTATACGCTGCCTGCCACACCAATCATCAGGTGTCATATTAGCCGCCATCTTATACATTGAATCATAATTGTCATAGCGTGCGAAGACGTAGAATTTCTGCCCTGACGTGGCAAGGCGACTATTGAAGTTGAAAAAATCATAACCGGCTTCGATACCCAATGCATAGGCATCGCTGGCTACAGGTTCTTTGGGCGACGGTGAGTCATTACGCATGGTTCTGTTCCACGCTGTAATCAGGTCCGACTGGTCGAGATGGCCATAGGTCGCGCTACCGCGGACAATAACATTATGGTTATCATAGCAAAAATCAAAAGAACCTATATACACCGTTCCGCGCGTTTTCTCATATTTGGTGCCTTTGGTCTGACGCAGCGTATTCTGAAAGCTATTGCCTACATAGCCGCTCAACGAAAGCCGCAGTCCTTTGACAGACGTATTGTCAATGCGCAACGCTCCGGCATACGCCGTAGCGAGTTTGTATTCGTATGGCGAGCCGCTGCCTCCATGTATCCAACCCTTACTATTAAAACGGTCACTGTCAAGACCGGGCAAGAACATCGCGTTATAATGCCAGTCACGCTTCTTACCCCATGAGCCCCATACACTTAAGCCTATCTCATGCCACGTACACGGCATAATGGTATTCTCGCCTTCGGGCCTGTAAACACCGAAAAATTTATCAGGTTCATGGTAGGCATTGGTTCCGCCAACGGGAATTATTATCATGCCTCCTCTGATGGCCACGTAAGGGTTGAAAATTTTCTGTACCCAGAACTGCTCAAGCGCAACCTCACCGCCACGCTCTATCTCGCTCTCATATTCGCCGCCTTCTTCTTCCTCAATCTCCATGGCGCTCTCAGTACCACCATGCTCATACTCTATCTCCATACCCATCGACCACCCGCGACCAAAGTCATAACCAAGATTAATCACCACATGCGGCAAGTCGAAAACACCATATTGCTCACCTTTGTGCAACTCCGGTTGTGAATAGCGCAGATAGTTATTACTAAAGAAGTTACGGGTCATCACCGCCTCACCATAACCACCTATGGAAAAATGATCCATAAAGCGGTACTTAGGTTTATCGGCATGCCTGTCATTCTCTTGAACCCTTCTCTCAACTTTTGATGCACCGGATGTTGCATCCATCTTTGACGCACCTGATACTGCATCCACAGCATTGTCCTGAGCAGATGACAACACAAACGCCGGCAACGCCAATACTAAGATACACAATCGATTAAAAATATTCATAGTTTCATTTTAGATTTAGCAAAGTTACACTTTTGCTACAAAACACCCAATCACCAATAATGGCTAAAAGTGTGTGCACATACTACTCATTAATGGCTATTAGTGATTCGCAAAAAAAGATTTTAAGCGTCAATGTTGCGCTATTTGAAAAAATATTCGTAATTTTGGCTTCGCAAAAGTAAACCTAACCAACAATTATTTGCTTTATGACAGACATTCGTAACTTGCAGCCTTCTGCATTATGGAATCATTTCTACTCTCTCACACGTATTCCGCGCCCATCGGGCAAGACCGCGGAGGTAGCGAAATTTCTCGTTGACTTTGGCAAAAGTCATGGTCTTGAGACTCTTCAGGATGAGATAGGCAACGTGTTACTTCGTAAGCCCGCAAGTCCTGGCTGCGAACACCTGCCCGGCGTTATCCTACAAGGACACATGGATATGGTACCGCAAAAAGCCGGGGACAAAGTTTTTGATTTCGAGCGCGATGCCATTGAGGCTCACGTCAGTGCCGATGGTGAATGGGTTACTGCAGACCGCACCACACTGGGAGCCGACAACGGAATAGGAGTTGCCACAGCTATGGCGGTGCTCACAGATGATAGCATCAAACATCCCGCACTGGAAGCACTATTCACCGTAGATGAAGAAACGGGCATGTACGGAGCTTTCGACCTAAAAGGCGGATGGTTACAAGGCAAGATACTTCTCAACCTCGATTCTGAAACTGAAGGTGAACTTTACGTAGGTTGTGCCGGAGGTGTGGATGGCAATATCACATTCCGTTATTTCGAGGCTGACGTGCCAGAAGGCGATGTAGCACTCAAAATACACCTGACAGGACTGCATGGCGGACATTCAGGAGTTGATATAAACCTGCAACGCGCCAATGCCAATAAACTCATGTTCAGATTCCTAAAAGAAGCCGTAGGAAACTATGAAGCGCGCTTGGCAAGCATTTGCGGAGGAACACTGAGAAACGCCATTCCTTATGAATGTACTGCTACAATAACAGTACCTCGCGACGGAGTGGATGACATTGTACGGCTCGCCGAAGAATTTGCGGAACTCTTTAATAAGGAATACCACGGCATTGAAAATAATATCATCCTTACAGCAGAACGTACAGACACTCCATCAGGGCTCATACCCGAAGAAATTCAGGATGACCTGATTAACGCTGTTACGGCATGCCCTAATGGTGTTTACCGTGTTATACCCGAAATGCCGGAAATAGTGGAAACGTCCAATAACCTCGCGGTCATCAAATCTGACGGTGAAAGCATCAAAGTACAATGTCTTACGCGCAGTTCTGTAGAAAGCCGCAAAGAAGAAGTGGCATCAATGATTGAAAGCGTGTTCAGCCTTGCCGGAGCCAAAGTAGAGATGGTAGGTAGTTATCCGGGGTGGAAACCAAACCTTGAGTCTCCGATACTGGGAACCATGAAAGAAGTTTACAGAGAGCAGTTTGGTAAAGAAGCGAAAATCGTTATCATACATGCCGGACTGGAATGTGGAATCATAGGTCGCAACTACCCCGGCATGGATATGATTTCATTCGGACCAACCATCATGCACCCGCACAGCCCTGCAGAAAAAATTAATATTCACAGTGTGGAACTATTCTGGAAACTACTCATCGCCACACTCGAAAAACTGACAAAATAACATTCATTAATAACTAATCAAAAAAACAGCGGAGTTTTATTGCAAAACTTCACTGTTTTTTTTGCTATGAGACGTTATGCAGCGACTTCTAACATCATATCCTTACCGGACAACATCGTTTACTATCCCCAATAATGGGGATACCACATATCAAAGATTTTTCCGAAATTAGCAAATTGAAAATTTGATAAAAAACATGGATAAGAAGTCACTTGTGCTCTCTGATATGCCCGAAGGCAGCAGCTGTACGATAATCAAGGTACACGGCTACGGAGGTTTTCGCCACCGTATTCTTGAAATGGGCTTTGTGCGAGGCGAACGCATCGATGTCATCAAAAACGCACCCTTGACAGACCCTATCGAATACCGCATCATGGGCAGTCACGTGAGCCTGAGGCGAAACGAGGCGAAAAACATAGAAGTAGTGTCACTCAGTGCTGACGCTCACAACGATATCGAAACACCACAGACATTCGAAGAACATCTTGAAACCGAAATCCGTGAGCTGACACACGACATCACAGTAGCCCTTGTCGGCAACCCCAATTGTGGCAAGACGTCATTCTTCAATCACGCAACAGGACTACGCGAAAAAGTCGGCAACTACTCAGGAGTCACCGTGGACGCTAAAGTGGGCATTTACCACCACCGGGGATATACCATAAACCTCATTGACCTGCCGGGAACATACAGTCTCACGGACTACACTCCCGAAGAGCGATACGTACGCCAATATATCACCGAGCAGAAACCCGACATCGTACTCAACATCATTGACGCAGGCAATCTGGAACGCAACATGCTGCTTACCACACAGCTGATAGACCAAAGCCTGCCGTTGGTGATGGCGCTCAATATGTACGACGAATTAGAACGCTCCGGCGATAAAATCGACATTGCTGCCATGCAACAAATGCTCGGGTTTCCTATCATTCCTACAGTATCTTCGACAGGCAAAGGCATCAACGACGTGCTCGAAGCCATAGTGAACATCTATGAACATCAGGAAGCTGACACAAAACATATCCACATAAACTACGGACCGGATATTGAAGACGCCATACGGCAGGTCAAAAAACATATCGACAAAAACGAGCAACTCAAAGCCATCTACCATAGTCGCTACCTTGCCATAGAAGCCCTGCAAAACGACTCAATAACGATGAACCTGCTCAATACCATGCCCAATATCGGTGATATACAACAAGTGGCCAGTGAGCAACGTAAAAAACTTGAGCAAGAATTTCAGAACGACATACAAACCATCATCACCGATGCCAAGTACGGATTTATACGCGGCGCACTACACGAAGTACTCACTCATAACTCCACGCAAGACCGACTACGATTGGGCTATGCGCTCGACACAATACTCACCAACCGTTGGTTAGGATTTCCGATACTCATTCTTTTCCTTTGGCTCATGTTCGAAACCACATTCTCCCTGGGTGCATATCCACAGCAATGGCTCGAACAAGCGGTAGCATGGTTCGGAAAACAAATAGAGCAACTTATGGCACCGGGTATGCTGCGTGATCTGATAGTTGAAGGTGTGATAGCCGGCGTGGGAGGAGTACTGGTATTCCTGCCTAACATACTGATACTATTCTTTTTCATATCACTACTTGAAGACACAGGATATATGGCGCGAGCGGCATTTATCATGGATAAACTCATGCATCGCATCGGACTGCACGGCAAATCGTTCATACCATACCTCATAGGCTTCGGCTGCGGAGTGCCGGCAATCATGGCAACACGAACATTACAAAACCCAAAGGACCGCATACTGACAATCATCACCATACCCTTTATGAGCTGCTCGGCACGACTGCCGGTATATATGCTACTCATACCCATGTTCTTCGCCAACCACAAGGCCATAATATTGCTTTCGCTATATCTGCTGGGAATCGCTGTGGCTATCATAACATCAATAATAGTAAAACGTTTTGCCTTCAAGGACGCAGACGACCAATTTGTCATGGAACTTCCACCCTACCGCTTCCCAACAGTGCGCAACACCATGATACACATGTGGGATAAATCGGTACAATACCTGCAAAAAATGGGCACAATCATCCTCTTTGCCAGTATCATAATCTGGGCTTTGGGCTATTTCCCCCGTCCACTACCCGAAATGACAGAAGCAGAAGCGGCACAACATAGCTATATAGGCATGCTGGGGCACACATTGGCACCGGTTTTCAAACCTCTGGGAATGCAGTGGCAAATGGGAGTGAGCCTGATAACAGGCATCGCGGCAAAGGAGGTCGTAGTCTCATCGCTCAGCGTACTATACCCCGATACAATGCCATTCACACCACTCACGGCATTGGCTTTCATGGTATTCATACTTCTCTACTTCCCTTGCATAGCGGCTGTGACGGCTATCAGACGCGAAGCAGGACGAAAATGGATGTGGTTCACAATAATATATACCACACTATTGGCATGGTTCTGCGCAATGTTAGTCTATCAAATCGGAAACATGATAATATGATACAGGAGATATTGACATACATCATAATCGCCGCCACTGTTGTCATCACACTCTGGCATTTCATAAAACCAATGCTCAGCACAAAAAAGAATAAACATCAGTGCACAGGATGCGACATGGCAAAAAACTGCAACAGCCTACACTGCACAAAAAATGACTGCAACAAATGTCATTAAGTGATTTTTAATGCAAAAAATTAACGTTTTATCAGCAAAATATCGTACCTTTGCAGTCGTATTACTTAATAAACGTTAATGAGCACCTTCCGCACTCTTATTATTTGTATATCAGTTTGTTTCCTAATTGGTTGTTTTCCCGGAAACGGTGATGCTGACCGTCTGAAAGCCGAAAACGACTCTTTGCGTGTTGCAAAACAGCAAATTGAGGATGAAGTCAACGCATACCTCACAGCTTTCAACACCATACAGGAAAATATCGAACGCATCAAACAGATGGAAAACACGATATCCATCGAACCCGTAAGCGAAACGATGAATAACGACCAAGTGGCGAAGGTCAACGAAGACATAAAATACCTCAACGATATGTTGCAGAGCAACAGAAAAGAGCTCAGCAAACTAAGAGATAAATTAAAGGGCAGTTCTCTGAAAATTAGCCAACTTGAAAAATCACTACAGGTACTGACCGAAAAACTCGAAGCTGAAGGTGAAAAAATCGGCAGCTTAGAGAAGCAACTTGCTCAGAAAAACGAGCTTATAACACTGATGAGCGACACTATCAGTAGCCAGAACGACATAATTGATGACCTCACACGACAGACAGAACAGCAGCAACAAGTCATCGACGACAGGGAACATACCATAGCCTCGGCATGGTACGTGTTCGGCAGCAAGAAAGAACTACGCGAACAAGGCATCATGTCATCGGCGGGCTTCAGCAAAAAAGTCCTTGAAGAAGACTTCAATAAAGACTATTTCGTGAAAATCGACGCTCGCAAAACGACTAACATACCGATATACGCCTCAAGGGCAAAAATTCTCACCAACCACCCCAAAAGTTCATACAGCCTCAACAAGGACTCTGACCACTTCACGCTGTCTATCACCGACTCGCAAGCCTTCTGGTCCGTAAGCCGCTATCTGGTGATAGAAACCGACTAAAAACAGAATTATTAAATAACATATTAATACCGATTAAACAGAGATTAAAGCAATGTTGTCTTCAAAAGAAATCCGCCAATCATTCCTTGATTACTTTGCTGCCAAGGGTCACAAAGTCGTTCCCTCGGCACCTATGGTGATAAAAGATGACCCTACATTGATGTTCACCA
>DGSV01000091.1 GCA_002394025.1 Bacteroidales bacterium UBA4353 | reverse complement strand
TTCCCGAAGGCATGGAGAGCGTGCACTACTACACATGGAACACATCAGGTGCAGCCGCCGCATGGCCCGGCACCTCCGTAACCGCTGTTGACGGCAAGGTAACCTTCGAGATAGCCAAGGGTAACAACCTGATACTGAACGAAGGTGTTGACGGCGGCGCTCAGACATCTGACATCACCAACATCACCGCCGACGCCTGCTACACCCTCAATGCTGACTTCAGCTATGTTGCTTGTGGCGGTTCCGTAGAACCCGGCGACGGTCTGACCTACAACGTAACCGTTCCTGAAGGCACTCCCGCTGTTTACATCGCCGGCGAGTTCAACACATGGAGCTTCACAGCCATGACCAAGGTTGACGACACCCACTACACGGTAACTATCGCTAACGCCACCGCCGCCCATAAGTATAAATACACCTGTGGCAATGATTGGGCATATGTTGAAATGTCAGCAGAAGGCACAGACGTAGCCGACCGCAGTTATAGCGAAAATGACGTTGTAGAACGTTGGAACAAGATTCCGAGCAGCGATTTGCAAGTAGGTCTGACCTTCAACGTGACAGTTCCTGAAGGCACTCCGGCAGTTTACATCTGTGGTGGCTGGGATTGGAACACCTTCATGCCAATGACCAAGGTTGACGACACTCA
Organism: Bacteroidales bacterium UBA4353; assembly: GCA_002394025.1. Taxonomy (GTDB): domain Bacteria; phylum Bacteroidota; class Bacteroidia; order Bacteroidales; family Paludibacteraceae; genus UBA3747. Next base: position 16,091 of record DGSV01000091.1, on the reverse strand, counting down.
TTACACCATCACAATCGCCGAAGCCAACAGTGACCATGGTTACAAATATACCTGTGGCGAAGGATGGATTTATGAGGAAGAAGGTCAAACAGCAAATCGTAGCTATAGCGAGAATGATGTTGTAACCGGCTGGAAACAAACTCCGACAGGTCTCAACACAGTATCGGTAACAAGCTACACCATCGCCAACCGCACCCTCAGCGTAACGCTCAACGGCAGACAGAACATCGCCCTATATGATGTTGCCGGACGAATGATTCAGAATGCCGTAGTGGCAGACTTCTATCAGGTAGAACTCCCCGTAGGAATCTATATCCTGCGTGCAGCGAATACCTCAATAAAAGTAGCCATTAGATAAACGACTAAATCCTAAACACTAACTTTATCGTTGCTCCCCCTTGCGAAATAGTCCGCAAGGGGGAGTCTTTTGTGTAGTGAAAATGTTGCAAAAGTTGTGTGTTTCAACTTATTTTCATACCTTTGTGAGGTTAACTCACGCAACTCTAATAACTCTGACAACATGAAAAAGCATCTATTAATAATTTCATCCTTTCTTGTGGTTGTTCTCACAGCACTCGTTGTTGTAGCATGTGGCGGAAATGACAAAAAAAATCAAGACGTTCCAGTAGATTATGGTGCTAATCCTCAAAAAAACTTGGTAGGCACTTGGAAAATGGTCAGTGGGAAAGATTATGAACAAATAACGTTAAATGCCAATCACCAAGGCACACGTTTGTCATATATTGACTATTATAAGGAGTTATATACCGATAATTTCTCTTGGTCGTATGATGCAGCCAATGACTTACTTACGGTTATCCTAATAGAGTCGGAATACGGATATTTAACTCAATTAGTTTTTAAGGTACAATGGTTTGGTGACAATCAGATTTTCGTAACATTAATCGATGGATATGATGCGGGAGAACTCATGGGACCATTCAATAGGCAGTAAAATTGCCGCTGTAGCGGTTATTTCGCTAACCTATGTTCTTAAATTTTTGCTTTACAGGCATCTAACAGAGTTGGATGCCTGTTTAAGTGTGTGGCAATCTGTGTGTTCTATAGTGGTAACCATTGGTGCCGCACTTGCGGTAGGTGCTCTGACAATTATGCCAAGGCGCCGCTGGATTGGCTTTACTATCATGCTACTCTTAGATATATGGCTGCTGTTCAATACCATATATTTTCTTGCCAACGGACTGTTGCCCGACTGGCAGGTGCTGACTCTTGTGTCACAATTATGGGGTTTCGAAAGGGCACTGCTTTCCTATTTTGATTGGAGACTGATATTGTTTCCGCTGCTCTCCATAGCCGGAGTTCTGTTTTTGTATGCCCTTAATCCCATTAAAGACAAGTCTATGTCACGCATAACTTTTGTAGCGTTATTGTGTGGTATGGCATTGCAGCTATTCGGCGTAGCCGCTAATAAAGCGCCGGACACCGATGACACTGACACGTGGTCGCTGCGCAGCGAGGAGTTATGGTTTATGAAGTCGCACAGTGCCGTAGGTCATGCTTTCTATGCCTTGAAAAATGCCCTTACTGAAGGACTTCTTCGCTTCAGAGCCGTGGTTCCCCTCACTGACCATGAGCGGGAAATAATGTCATCGGTATTAGGCAAACATAACGTGGCAACCGAACCGCGAGGTCACCTCGTATTTATCCTTGTTGAAAGCCTTGAGACGTGGGCTATAGAAGCCACTGACGTGCACGGAAGGTCTGTGTGCCCTAATATAACGCAATATATATCCCGCACCCCGGTCCTCTATTGTCCGGCGATAACTACGCAGCAGCAGTATGGACGTAGTGGAGATGGGCAACTGATAACCCAAACAGGACTGTTGCCCCTTATGCACGGTGTGGCGTGCATGCAGTACGGCGATAATGTCTATCCAAACTTTGCGCATTTCTACGCCGATGCAGTAGTGGTGAACGGTTACTCGAACGTATGGAATCAACACGTAACCACATACTCCTACGGCTATAAGCGACTCATAGAACCTCGACGGTTGCATAGTGGGAGCGACAAACGAGTGTTAGAACAACTACGTCAGCAGTTCGAAAATGCCGACACAGCCACCTGTGTCCTCGCGCTCACGATTGATACCCACGCACCATTCAAGTACGGCAACGACAGGCTACAACTCGCAGACGAATATTCAGCCACAGAAAAGGCATACTTGCGTTCGGTAAGCAGATTCGACAGCCTTTTGGGAGAATTCATTGCATGGGCGGATACCGCACAGAACATGAGAAACGCAACGATTGTGATAACAGCCGACCATAACCATTTTCCGCAGCGTGATGGAAAAGGACTATGCCCGCTGATTATCAAATCACCCGAAATAACAGAAAATATCAGAGTTGACAAAGCATGGCAGATGGACATTTTTCCAACAGTGTTATATGCCATAGGTCAGCAGAATTATTGCTGGCACGGATTCGGCATTAACCTGATAACAAAATCGCAATCAAGCATTCGCATAACACCATCGCAAGCACTTACGATATCTGACAAACTCATACGTACCGACTATTTCAAGAATAGCGACATTGCTCATAGGTGATTTTGTCCGTTGAACCCCACATACACCAATACGCATTTTTTTGTCCTTACAAAAAAAATATCTAACTTTGGATCATGAAACGCACACTACTTCTCATAGATGCTTACGCGATGATTTATCGCGCCTACTATGCTTTTATCAATGCCCCTCGCGTCAATGCCAAAGGTGAAAATACGTCAGCCATATTCGGCTTTGTGATAACTCTTGATGAACTGCTAAAACTCGTCTCACCGACGCATATCGCCGTGGCTTTTGACCCCCGTGGCGGTACTTTCCGCCACGAGGCCTATCAGCAATATAAAGCCCAACGGGAGCAAACACCGGAAGCGATACGTTTTGCGGTGCCGCATATCAAGGATATCCTTCAAGCCATGAACATACCATGTATTGAGGTGGCGGGCTTTGAGGCCGATGACGTGATAGGTACACTCTCAAAGCGTTTTGCTGACGCTGATACGCGAGTGTTGATGGCTACTCCCGACAAGGACTACGGACAACTCGTCACAGACCATGCGCTGATGTTTCGACCAAGGCATAAAGGCGGTTTCGAAACTATGGGACCCAAGGAGGTCTGCGAAAAATACGACATAGACAATACATCGCAGGTGGTGGATCTACTGGCCCTGATGGGTGACAGTTCAGATAATATACCGGGCTGCCCGGGAGTTGGAGAAAAAACGGCAGTCAAACTGCTCAAACAGTTTGGTAGCGCAGAAAATGTCATAGCTCATGCCGAAGAAATAAAAGGCGCTCTGGGGCAAAAAGTTAAAGAACATACCGAAGATATAACATTCTCAAAATTCCTCGCTACGATACGCACCGATGTGCCTGTTGATGTCTCGCTCGACGAGTTGGTCTTCAAGCCCGAAGATAAAATGGCACTGACAGCAAAATATCAGGAATTGGGATTTCGCTCTCTGCTAAAAAAAATCGTTGGCGAAGCGCCTAAGGCAACACAGACTCAAGTTCAGAATCAGCAACAATTAGACCTGTTTGGTGACTTTTCGGGGAAATATGCCGCAGCAGATAAGCATGAAGCATCGGCTATAGTCGCTAAACCTCTCAACCAACTCACCCAATTACCGCAAAGAGTAGCGATAGCCGTAAGCGACAAAGCGATAGCTGTTGCTTTGAGCGATGATGACACGTATGTGGCAGACGATATGCTTCAGCTTCAAAAAATCCTCGCTGACAATATTGATACCCTGGTAATAGCCCATGACATAAAGCCCATATTGCGCCAAATCACTATCGGCAATCGATGTTTCGATACCCGTTTGGCGCATTATATCCTTCAGCCCGAACTGGCCCATGACATATCATCCCTTGCATCCACGCTTTTGGGCACCGATGTTGATGAATCTGACGCCTTTGCCGTGGCGCGGGCTGCTTTGTCATTGAGCCATGGTTTTGAAGATATGCTCGCTGCAGGAGGTATGACGCAACTCATGAACGATATCGAAATGCCACTCACCGCCGTGTTGGCACGTATGGAAAACAACGGAGTGCGTATCGATGTGGAGGAACTACAACATTCGTCGGCAGCCATGAAACAGCGTATGCAGCAGCTCGATGATGAAGTGCAACAGATGGCGGGAATGCCTTTTAATATATCATCACCCAAGCAGGTCGGTGAAGTACTCTTTGACAAACTGAAGCTCGACAGCAAAGCCAAGAAAACTAAAACAGGACAGTATGTTACTTCCGAAGAAGTCCTTGAACCGCTACGCTATGTACATCCCATAATAGATAAAATTCTCGACCACAGGGCATTGAAAAAACTCGTCAGTACGTATATCGACGCCCTGCCACAGTTGATTAATCCTATTACCGGTAAGATACATACATCTTATAATCAAACCGTTACAGCTACGGGGCGTTTGTCGTCAAGCAATCCTAACCTACAAAATATTCCCGTTCGTACTGACCTCGGACGCGAAATCCGCAAAGCGTTCATACCAGACCCCGAATGCAAATTCTTAAGTTTCGACTACTCGCAGATAGAATTGCGGCTCATAGCCCACATGAGCGATGACCCGCACATGATTAGTGCGTTTAACAGCGGTGAAGACATACATGCCGCCACGGCAGCTAAAATCTACAAGATAGGAATATCAGATGTCACCGCTGATATGAGACGAGTAGCTAAAACGGTGAATTTTGGGATTATATATGGTATGTCGGCTTTCGGACTCGCCCAACGGCTCGGTATATCGCGAACAGAAGCCAAACAAACCATTGATGACTATTTCAGCTCATACCATCATATAGCGCAGTATATTGAGGATATGAAGCAGCTTGCACGGCGCCAAGGCTATGTCGAAACTATGTTTCATAGGCGTCGCTACCTGCCGGATATTAACTCACGGAATGCTACTGTTAGGCAGTTCGCGGAACGCAATGCCGTCAATGCTCCGATACAAGGCTCGGCGGCGGATATTATCAAAAAAGCCATGATAGACGTTGACAGACTGCTTATCAGTGGCAAATATAAATCGCAGATGATACTCCAAGTGCATGACGAACTCAACTTCTCGGCGCATATTGAAGAAGTCGAAGACCTGAAAGCCAAAGTGACGGATATCATGCAGAATGTCGTGAAACTCAAAGTGCCGCTTATCGTTGACAGCGGAGTAGGCGCTAACTGGCTTGAGGCACATTGATTGCCTGTAGTTATAGTTCTTCTATTTTTTTTCTGGTAAATCTAGCTAATCTAGCTAATCTAGCTAATCTAGAAAATCTAGTTATTTGAATAATAAAATCCTTAATTATCACTGTTCTTGACCAATATAGTATGTATCTGCAACTTGAGCGAGGTTTCTCGCCCAACACTGTTGCTGCGTATATGTCGGATATTGAAAAGTTGGAAACATACTGCCGCTCCAAAGGTGTGGATATTGCCGATGCTACGCAGGAAGATGTGCAGCAATTCCTTTACGAACTGTCGCGAGGTGCTGAAAGCGATGAACTACGACAGATATGTGCCCGTTCACAGGCACGCGTACTATCAGGTTTGAGACAGTTCTATCGTTATTTGCTCTATTCCGATAAAATATCTCAAGACCCCACGGAACTTATCGATGCGCCAAAGATTGGTGACCATCTGCCGGAAGTGCTCACAATCGAAGAAGTTGACAGACTAATATCCGCTATCGACCTGTCGCAACCCGAAGGACAGCGTAATAGGGCAATCATTGAAGTCCTTTACGGCTCGGGATTACGTGTCTCGGAACTGGTCAATCTCAAAATCTCGAATATGTATCTCGACAAGGAGTATATGCTCGTGGAAGGTAAAGGCAGCAAACAACGTCTCGTACCTCTGTCGGGAGAAGCTATCAAACAGTTGAAATTCTGGTTTATGGATCGCCAAAAACTTGATGTCAAACCCGGGCATACGGATTTTTGTTTCCTCAACCGCTATGGTCGTCAGCTGACGCGTGTCATGGTTTTTATCATCATCAAACGACTTGCCGAGGCCGCGGCAATACACAAAAATATCAGTCCGCACACCCTTAGGCATAGTTTCGCCACACATCTGCTGCAAGGAGGAGCCAATCTCAGAGTAATACAAGAATTGCTCGGACACGAAAATCTTGCCACAACAGAGATATACACACATATCGATGTCAACTTCCTACGTGAGGAAGTGTTGCGTTTTCATCCAAAAAACAAGCAAAAATAAAAATAATCAGAGCACCCGGATGACTCTGATTATTCTGATTATCTGATTATCTTATTTTCAGGCTTTGTACGTTGTCTTTTGTTACTATTCTGACAATCACGATGTCTTGTGGGACAGATATTGTAAGTTTTTGAGCATTGACGCGTGTTGTTGTAATCATCCGGCCACAGATGTCGTAGAGCGTTATCGTTGCCGGTTCTTGGCAGTCCACGACAATTCTGTCCCCCATGCGCCATGCCCGAGCCGCCATGTGTGTCTGGTTGAGTGTGGTGATTATCTGTTCGCTGTCGTAATACTGCTCACCGGCCATGTCGCCCCAGAGGTATTCGGCGAGTTCCGGTCTGTCAACAAAAGGATTGCGGTTGCCTTGTATCGACTGCACCCCATCGTTGCGCGTACGCTCTTTTTGTGACACCTCATCAGCCCGAGTCCATGACAGCAAAAGTTCTTTACCATAATCGGTGAATTGCGACCGTGAGCCTTCGTAACTGAATGTTACGGAGCCAAACACGGTCTGACCAAGGTTGAGATGGTTATATGCCACAAGCATATAGAAATATATGCGTGCTATGTCACCTTTGTATTCATCGATAGGCTCAAAAACAAGCCCTGAATAACCTTCTATCTCACCATAACCTTTCAGCGACCCGTTGCCCAAAGTCTGCGTAGTGTTAGTAACAATGCCATAGGGGTAGGCATTACGCACACTATTCACGTAACCGTTTGTGGGTATCACGTGTACTATGTCTGAGAAGGCGCTCACGCAGCTATCATTCTTGTGCCCCCACCATGACTTAGGCAGCGAATGCTCCCTATTATTGTCGGCATTGGTTTCCGAAGCGGTTCCTGAAGCGCCTTCAGGGTAGCGGTACGTGCCACGACGCAGGCTATACATATCCCACAGAGTGCCGAAGGTCGAATAGTCTGTTACGGAATATGCTTCGCGAAGCTGCTGATACGATGTTACGCGCTTCTCGCGGGTGATTAACGATTTTATCGAGTCAAGTAATTCTTCGCCACTTAAGCCGTTGAGCGATGAGTAGTATTTGGCATGGTTGCCGTCATGGCAGATGATGTCGAACAGTTTGCCGCTTTGTCGCCCAATAGTGTCATTCACGAGGCTGTCATAAGCCTGCTCATCAGAGATATATACGTAGCTGTTATCACGGTGTATGTTACTTCTGGCGTCAAGGTTGCCGGCCGTCAAACAGTGCGTACCGCCTGACGTCAGCACACGAGGCAACGTCGTCAAACGCCCCTGGTGGTAGTCACCATAGTAGTCGTCCTGAATAAGACAAAAACGTAACGTATCCGCGCAATCAAAATGCCATTCCCAAAAATCATAATCGCCCTCAAAATCACCGGTCGGTGTCATAGCCACGGTATCAATAGTGCCATGACACAAATACGCCACGCGAGGTGAAGTCCACACCTCCTGATGACCCTTGAAACGCACAGTGAAATTTTCGGCATGGTTTATGATAGTACAACAAGTAAGCAGAAATAGTGATACTATGTAACGCCTTTGTAACAACATCACAGATAATTTTTTCGCAAAATTACTATTTTTTCTTTATTTAACAAATTTTTATTAACTTTGCGTTGCATAACATTGCAAAAATATCCCTGCGAATATTAATCCCTAATTATTAAAAACATAGTATGAAAAAAATTCTTCCCCTCGTTATGTTGCTTATGGTAAGCAGCGTGATTTATGCCGGACGTCGTGCCAACAAATTGACGGACCAGTGGCGTTATGAACTTGAGTGCGCCGGTAATGGTCAGCAGGGCACTTATTTAGTGCGAGTTTGGAGCTATTCCAAGAACCCGCGTGTAGCTTATGAACAGTGCAGCAAAAATGCCGTACATGGTGTTATCTTCAAAGGTTTCGCAGGTGGTCAAGGTTGCACAGCCCAACGTCCTCTGGCACAGAATCCCGGAGTAGAACAAGAACATGCCGACTTCTTCAAACATTTCTTTGATAACGGAGGCGAGTATATGAAGTATGTGCAGGTTAAGAGCCCGGAACGCCAGACAGTGAAAATCAAATCCGAATACAAAGTAGGTGTCGTGGTTTCCGTTGCCAAAGACCAACTACGTCGTGCATTAGAGCAGGCCGGTGTTATACGCGGTTTGAGCACAGGATTTTAACTTTAACATCCACTATTTGACGAGTTACAATTAGACAAATTATTGGATCTTTTAGCGATTTGGTGATTTCTTGATATATCACAATACCGATAAATCAATATATCGAATACCGAGCTAACGCATCAAAATCATTTGTCTCAACTTCTCAACATCTGTGCTTCTCAACTTCTCAAACGGACGTGATACGTCACGTCTCTACAAACTTTACAAAAATCAAAAACTCCAAAAATGAAATCAGCGACAAAACTTCTCGTCAGTCTGCTTGTAGTTCTTTCACTGGCAGGCTGTGTAGGCAAACGCTCATCGCAAGCCTACTACGACTATAAGTCAAAAGTCATCGGCAGTGAACTCGATGGCTCATATACCATCCGCAGTTTCGGACGTGCCCGTAATGCCGTTGACGGTTATGTGCAAGCACAAAAACAAGCCGTACTGGACGTCATATTTTATGGCGTACAGGCTGCTTCAACAGGTCAGCGTGACCTCAAACCACTGCTGTTTGATATGAACGCGCGCGACAAATACGAAGACTATTTCAATGCTTTCTTCGCCGACCATGGAGAGTATAAAAACTACTGCTCTATGAAGGAAAAACGCGTGCTTACCACCAACTACAACCGCACAAATGCTCAGACGCTTGTGGAAACAACAGTATGCGTATTCCGTTCACAACTTCGCCAAAAACTCATCGACGACGGTATCCTGAAACCCTAAATTGAGAGTCGGGAATCAGGAAACAGGATTCCAGACTTGTAGGGATGTGGCATGCCGCATCAGCCATCCGGCAAAAACAGCGAACTTGTAAACCGGCAAAACTAACAAATTCATTAAACCCACAAATTCCTCAAATAAAAAAACAATGAAACGTATTATATCAATAATCGTGTGCGGACTTTTGGTAGTTGCCACAGCTTTCTCACAAGCCAAGAAACCAACCATCATGGTTGTGCCCTCCGAAGCGTGGTGCAATCTCAATGGTTATATGCTCGAATTTGATGATATGGGCACCAAAATAAAATTGCCCGACTACCGTGCTGCCCTGCAGAACGATATGGACCTCAAACTCGGCATAGCGAAAATCAACGACCTGATGACTGACCGCGGCTTCCCCCTCAAAGACCTTGAAGCCACACTGCAGAGCATCCAGCGTCAGCAGGCTGAAGAAAATATGATGTCATCAAAATCCGGAGCCCAGATGGCAGAAAATCCCATCGACCGTCTGCGCCGTGTAGCCAAAGCCGATATCATTATTGAACTGAGCTGGGATGTCAAATATCAAGGTCCCAAAGCTACTCTGACATATATCATGCGCGGACTCGACTCCTATAGCAACAAGCAGATAGCAGGCTCGTCAGGCGCCAGCACACCAACAATCAGCGCACAGACGGTAGTGCTGCTTGAAGAAGCTGTACTGGCCAATATCGACGAATTCAACAACAAACTCATGCAGCACTTTGAAGATATGTTCGCTAACGGACGCGAAGTAGCTCTCGACCTGCGTGTATGGGACGATGCCGGCATAGACTTCGAGGAAGAGTATAACGGCGAGGAACTGTCAGTGCTCATCGACGATTGGTTGGCGGAAAATACCGTTCAGGGACGTTTCTCAAAACTCGACGGCTCTGAAACGCGTATCACTTATGAACAAGTACGCATACCGCTCAACAAGGCTAACGGTTCGGCAATGGATACCGAGTATTTCGCTCGCCAGCTGAGCAAAAAAATCAAAGAATGGACCACACTGCCAGTCAAAGTCGTGCCCCGCGGACTCGGTAACTGCATGCTTGTGATCGGAGGAAAATAAAATTTTAATTTCTAACACACAAAGTAAACAATGAAAAAGATATTCACAATTTTATGCGCTATGGTGCTCGCCATAAGTGTCAGTGCGCAGCAGAAAGGCGAATCATTAGCCCTCGCTATCATCCCGTCCGATCTGCCGCAGGACTTCCCTGCATCAGCTCAGACGCAGATTGTCAACAAACTTAATCAGGTGCTCACCAACAACGGAGTAGCGAAAATACCCGGCTTCTCGCAGTTCTTCATCACGGTCATTGCCGCGCCGCAAACCAAAGACATTACGCCCACGGCGCCTCCACAGGTGGCTCAGACATTGGAATTTACTTTCTATATCGCAGACTATAATACCCAGACGGTTTTCTCGCAGACAAGTATTACAGCCAAGGGCATAGGACCTACTGAAGCCAAGTCATATATGGATGCCATACGCCATATCAATGTCAATAGCCCCGCCATCAAAGAATTCGTAGTCAAAGGCAAAGCGAAAATCATTGATTGGTACGATAGTCAGGCTGAATCCATATTCATGAAAGCCGAGCAACTCGCCAAGCGTCATGAGTATGAAGAAGCGCTGTACCTCGTTAGCGGTTTCCCCACCGAATGTCAAAACTTTGCCAAGAGCATTGAGATTGGCAACAAGATATTCCAAGACTATATTGACTATACCTGCCAGCAAAACCTCGCTCAGGCGCGTGCCGCATGGGCTGCCGAGCAAAACTCCTATGGAGCATCGCAGGCCGGTGAATACCTCGCGCAGATATATCCCGAAGCAGCGTGCTACAACGATGCTATGGCTCTCTATCAGGAGATAAAAGGCAAGGTACTCGACGACTGGAAGTTCGAGATGAAAATGTATCAAGATCAGGTGGACCTCGAATCACAACGCATCGAAGCTTGGAAAGCCGTCGGAGTGGCATACGGAAATCATCAACAACCCACTACAACCAATATCGCTTGGTTGAGATAAAAAGCTGATACACCGCGGAAAAATATCAACTATATTTCTCCGCGGTGTATATTTTTTACACTACTTTATTAACGCTAACATAATAAATTTTATGAAAAAATTTTACGCCATATTAATTACACTGACATTATTTTCTATCTCCTATGCTCAGGATTTCAAGTATATGCGTAGTTCGCTCGCCACACTCATGGTGTTGCACGAAGAGGACTCCTTTGCCCTTGATATGGAAAACGCTTTCGCCAAAATTCCGTGTCCTGAAAAGTATGACGACCACATATTGCGTACCGATGGCGGACAAAGAATAACCTATGTCTCAAATAAAGAATTCACAGGAGCCCAGAAAAAACAAAGTGGACTTATCAAAGCAAAATATGGCAAAACTCTTAATGCCAAAGAGATAGAAAAAAACGGTAAAGCCATAGAGAATTACCTTAATTCTGTCGGCGTGGCACAGATGTTTGTCCTCAAATGGTTTGGCTACAATGCGCAAACACACCCCTACTTCGACATGGAACTCGTCAAGGAGCGCGGCAACTACAATGCCACAGCCTTTGATGTTGATATGGCATCACAGATGGCGCGAGGACTCGCGGTGCTTGAAGATGCCGGAGAACAACTCATCGGCAACACCTATATGCTCGTTAATGACATGACCTACGTCACAGCCGAAGAAAAAGCCGCCGCGGCTAAAGTGGCACTCAATATCCTCGGAGCCATATTCGACGGTATGTCAGGAGGAAATAGCGGACGGCAGTTGGCGCAAACAGCAGGAAAAATTGCCGACAGCTATACAGGTTTCAAGGTCAAAACACATAGCTATCTCTACCGACTTGATTGGAACGATAGTATCGCGGCAGTGTTCTACTCCCAATACTGGTTCGACCAAAACACTCCGGCTGAAGAGGCACAAAAACGCTATCAGGCTATGATTGCGGACCCCATGTGGCGCATATACTATGTGGCACATGAATATGAATATGACTCCAAATCAGCTCTCAAAGGCAAATATGACCGCGGCGAATTTATCAAAACAATATGCACACGCTCTATGGATAAAAACATAGCAGCGCTGCAACTCAAATACGAGGACTTTAAGGTTAAAACACCGGTGTTTGACATCGTTGACGATGGAGCAGGAACAGTGCTCGCAGCTAAGATAGGACTCAAAGAAGGTATAACGGAAAATAGCTCATTCCAAGTCATACAGCCTGTTATGGACGAAGACGGACGCACGAAATATAAATACGTAGCTACCGTGAAGCCTATCAAAGGCAAAATCTGGGACAACCGATATAATGCCGCAGAAGAAAAAGAAGAAGGTTCGGAACTCAACTTCACGTCACTGCGCAAAGTTGCCGGAGGCAGTATTCTGCCAGGAATGCTTATCGTCGAAGGCAAATACCGCAAGGTGGTAGAGTAGAGCCGGGATGCCTGACACTAGCGAAACTAGCAAAACTAGAGTAACTAGTAAAACTAGAATAACTAGCAAAGCTAGAATAACTAGTAAAGCTATCAAGCTAGCAACGCAATCCAACTATCTGTAATATAGAACAAAAGGACATGCATGGCGTGTCCTTTTGTTCTATCAGATCATCAATTTGCTTATATGACAAAAAATCCGTAACTTTGTCTGCTTTTTATGCTCCATATTATGTCATACCTTCAATCATACATTTATAAAATTTTTACAATTCTGCTTTTTGCGGTGTTGTTAAGTGGCTGTTCGGCACGTAAGAAACTCACCTATTTTCGTGATTTGACGGCCGCTGACGCCGATTCAATAAATATGGCATATCACTCCAATCATGAGTCGAAAATCATGCCAGGGGATATGCTTACCATTATCGTCACAGGTGTGGACCCCGAAGTCGTAGCACCTTTTAATCTCCCTGTAGTGTCGTATGCCAATCCGAGCACCACACAACTGGCAACAACACTCAATATGCAAGCCTATTTGGTTGATACTCAGGGTGAGATTATCTTTCCTGTCATAGGAAAGATAAAACTCGGCGGACTGACTAAAAGTGAAGCTATACAGAAAATCACCGACCTTCTCAAACCCTATCTTTCCGACCCTATCATCACCATTAACTTCCTTAACTATAAAATATCCGTTATGGGTGAAGTGGCACGCCCGGGACAATATACCATTAACAACGAGCGTGTTACCATTCTTGACGCCTTGGCTTTAGCCGGCGATATGACACCTTATGGCAAACGCAATACCGTACTTGTGGCGCGTGAAAATAACGGCAAGATGGAATTTCAGCGTATAAATCTTAACAGCTCCGATGTATTCACATCGCCATACTACTTCCTACAGCAGAACGACGTGGTGTATGTTGAGCCTAATAACGTGCGTGCCGTATCGAGTCAGAACCTGAGCCTCTATCTGTCGATGGTGACTACACTGGCTTCGCTGGCTACGGTGATAGTATCAGTAGTGTCACTCAACAAAAAATAGCGGAAGTGATTAACCAAAAAAATCTTTATTCGGTCTAGTGACCGATATGGTTTTAACTCTTTTAATAACAGACAACGACGATGGCATTTGACCAACAGAATGATATCCAGCAACTGCGCAATCTTGTGATACGCTACCTGTCGCGATGGTACATCTTCGCGGCATGCATAACGTTTTGTCTTGCAGTGGCAGTGTTTTACTACCTGTCACACCCCAAGTCTTTTCATGTTAGTTCTACTATCATGATCAAGTCCTCAGAAGACAACAACTCTTTTGGTCTTCAGCAGATTGATATGTTGCAAAGTATGGGCTTGTTCAGCGGACAAAGATTGACTGACGACGAGGTGGAGATACTCACTTCCAAGACTATCATGGAGCATGTCGTGCGTGACCTTGACATACAGACAATCTATAAAGTCAAGAAAGGGCTCAAATGGATAGAAACATATCCCAAACACCCGATTGATATCGTATATCCTGCTGACTTTCAAGATACCGCACGCTATAAACTGCAACTTAAAATAACTCGCAAGGCAGACGGATACAAAGTTAAGCTTAAGTACGACAAGTTGCGAGGCACGTATTTCGTCCAACCCTCACAACCCTTTGCGACAGTAGCCGGTGTGCTGACAATCAAAGAGAATGGTGAGATAGAAAAAGGCGACAAATTCCTGACAATATTCAAGCCCCTCGCCTTGTGGGCTGAACAGTATCTCACGGAAATCAAGATAGGGGCGGTAAAGCGCGAGTCGAATGTGGTAAAACTATCGACAAGTAGTTCGTGTGTGGCGAGAGCCAAAGATATGCTCAACAAGATTGTAGAACTCTATAATATTGACGCTGTTGAGTATAAGAATCGTATGGCGCGAGCCACGGGGCTGTTTCTTGATGAGCGTCTCAGCCTGATTAGCGAGGAGTTGGCGGACGTAGAAAACGATGTTGAGAAATATAAGAGAGATAATAACCTCACAGACCTGAAAACCGAGGCTGAACTGTTCCTCGAAACGGCGAGTGAATACCAGCGTCAGATGGCGCAGATAACCACTCAGAAGAATATTGTGAGCTACGTCCGTGATTACATCCGACAGACGCCCGAAGAACTCATACCGGCCAATCTCGGTATCGAAGACATGGCAGTCGTGGAACTCGTCACGCAGTACAACACCAGTATGCTCACCCGTCAGCGTCTGCAACGCTCTACCACTGCCGACAACCCCGTTATTACGCAACTCGACCGACAACTTGCCTCCATACGCGACAACCTGCTTTCCACAATCAATAGTGTGATCCAGAGTCTTGAGATATCCTATAACGATGCGAGAGCAAAAGACAACGCTTTTATGGCGCGCATACACAAAATGCCTACGCAAGAGCGGGAATACATAGAAATCAAACGTCAGCAGCAAGTCAAAGAAGCCCTGTATCTTTTCCTCATTCAGAAACGAGAGGAAAACGCTATGGCATTGGCCAGTAGCCTGCAACCGGCAAGAACAATTGACGCTGCGGACTATACGCGCAAACCAATAGCACCGCGACTCAAATTGTTATTCATAGTGGCATGCATAGCAGGGTTTGTCTTGGCGCTAATTATTATCATAGGACTTGACCTTATATTTAATACAATATCTTCCAGCGAAGAATTTAAACGCCTTGTAGTTGCCAAAGTTATCGGTGAGATAAGCACCAGCCGAAGCAAGAAAAACATCGTGGTCAACGCTCATAGCACCAGTTCCACCGCTGAACTCTTCCGCCTATTACGCACAAACCTCAACTTCATGCTCAAGGGGCATGAACACCCTGTAGTGCTTGTTACATCGACTTCTACCGGCGAAGGCAAATCGTTCGTGTCGTCAAACCTCGCGGCAAGCTTCGCCCTGACCGGCAAACGCGTACTGCTCGTCGGACTTGACATACGCTCGCCGAAACTCGCGCAATATCTCAACGCGCAGGGTACCGGGCACCTCACCGAATACCTCGCCGGAGAGGACTATAGCCTCGAACAGCTCATCACCCCTTATGCCGAGGACCCGAGGCTCAACATCGCCCCGGCAGGGGCTATACCCCCTAACCCCGGCGAACTGCTCATGAGCGACAGACTCGACGTAGCCATCAACCAATGGAAAACGCAGTACGACATCATCATCATCGACTCTGCGCCCGTGGGAATGGTCAGCGACACCTATCTGCTCAACCGATTCGCCGACATCACACTCTACGTCAGCCGATTAGGACTTACACCACGCGCTGCCGCGGACTTTATCAACGAGCAGCTAAAAGACAACAAACTCAACAACATAGCTTGTATCGTCAACGGAATACCAACCAAAGCGCGTTATGGTTCATACGGCTACGGCTATGGAGACAAAAACGACGAATAATATTCAGCATAAATGAGATACCCTGTTAACTACCGCCGTCGAACATCATGCACCGTAAAGGTTGGCAAAATAGGTATCG
>DGSV01000070.1 GCA_002394025.1 Bacteroidales bacterium UBA4353 | reverse complement strand
ACCAGAAATATATCGACGACATTGCCCAACGACGCAAAACAATGGTGTCCACGGGTGACAGGTCTGCCAAAATAAGGACCTATAACTACCCGCAAGGGCGCATAACAGACCATCGCATAGGATATACCATTTACAACCTACAGAACTTCATGGACGGCAATATACAGGACGTCATTGACCACCTCATTGTGGCTGAAAATGCCGAACGCCTCAAGGCCAACGAAAATAAGTAAGACAATTGATTTAATTATTTAATTATTTAATTATTTGGTTATTAAATTTTGCGGTCTGGTGATATGTGCAATTTCAGGGACATGTCACACGACAATTGGGCAGACATGGCAAATGGGGCAAATAGGGCAAATAATTAAATATCAAAATTACACAATAAATTGTCAATAGCAAATTGTCCAATAGTAAATTTAATAATAAAATATCCAAATAACCAAATAATTAAATAAACTGCTTCATGTACCTCTTCTACGCCCCTGACATAGATACAGAGCCCGTATTGAGCGCCACAGAGTCGGCTCATGCTGTTCGTGTGCTGCGACTGCGCGAAGGCGACCCTCTGCTACTCACCGACGGTCGCGGCAACACCTATGAAGCATTAGTCACACTGCCACACCCGAAAGCGTGCCAGTTCGAAATCACGAAAAAAATCGTTCAGCGTCCACGACACTACAAGACACACATAGCTATAGCACCAACCAAGAATATTGAGCGTATGGAATGGGCAGTCGAAAAATGTACCGAGATAGGAGTGGACAGCATAACTCCGCTACTCTGCCGCTATAGCGAACGCAAAGAACTCAAAATCGATAGATTACAAAATATCATCGTCGCGGCATGCAAGCAGTCGCTCAAAGCCTCATTTCCCACTCTTAACGCTATGACGCGCTACGAGGACTTTTTAGCGCAAACCACAGAAAGTCAGCGTTTCATAGCACACTGCTATGAAACTGACAAGCAACAACTTGTGAATTTGGCACGCCCCTTGACAGAAACAGTAGTGATGATAGGTCCCGAAGGTGATTTCTCGCAACAGGAAGTTCAGCAAGCACTCGAACACGGATTTCTGCCCGTAGCACTCGGCAATGAACGATTACGAACTGAAACGGCGGCAATAGCGGCATGTCACACAATAGCCCTCGTGAATTTGATAAACAACGAGAAAATCTAGAAAACCCGGAAAATCCAGGAAATAAGAAAGAAAAATATGGCAAAAGACATTTTAGATCCCGAATGGGAAGACCAAGAGGTCATAGACTACATCATCCAGTACCTTAATAAGGATGACCGCGAGCGCATTAGTCGCAAAGACATCAGCACCATGCTTGACTATATCGTTGACTACTACGACGATCAGGGGCTCATTCATGACGACGATGATGATGACGCCAACGAAGTCGTTGACGAGGCCGAAATCGATGAAGAAGAGATGTTCAACAGCATCCGTGAGCGCGTCAGTGCAGACCCGTCGCTGAAACACATTGATGACGATTTGCTGCGACAAGTCCTTGAAGGCGAGTACCACTACGGTTTGTCTATCGGCATCTATAGTGACGAAGATGATGACGAGCCGGAATACGGCACCTACAACGATTAGTTTCCCTATGTTCCACCTGCGGCACACAGTAGTTAGCCTGCTGTGCGTAATCGCTTTGTCTATCAACGCGCAGCTCAATACCGACAGAATAACCTCTATCGGTCGCAGCGCATTGTATTTCGACGACTATGTATTGAGCATACAGTACTTCAATCAGGTCATCAAGATTAAGCCTTACCTATCAGAGCCCTACTTGCTCCGTGCCATTGCCAAGACTCAACTTGGCGACTACCTCAGTGCCGAACTTGACTGCAACCGCGCCATAGAACTCAACCCCTTTATGCCCGGAGCTTACTATACGCGTGGATATATCCGTAGTCAGCAGCACCGCTACGCCGATGCCGAGAACGATATCAGCCAAGCACTCATCTTCGCGCCGGAAAATAAGACATATATGCTCATACGCGCCGACATACGCATCGCCGCGGAAAACTACGATGGAGCCCTCGATGACATCAACACCCTGCTGCGCCACGACAAGAAGGACTCGCGCCTCTATCTCGAACGAGGACGCATACATTGGCACCAAGGCGACACACTAAAAACCCTCGAAGACTTCACGGCTGCCATTGAGAACGATCCCCACGGCATATCGGGATGGAGCGCAAGAGGTATGGTACACACAGCCATGGAAAATAACGCGCAGGCCATAGAAGACCTCACAAGAGCTATAGAACTGGGCAGCAAATGGCAGGGCGACTACATGAACCGCGGACTGCTCTACTACAAAGCCCATAACTACCGCGGAGCACTTGCCGACTATGACAAAGCCGTGGAATACGGCAGCGATGATTATGCCTGCTACTACAACCGCGGATTGCTACGACAAGAGGTCGGAGACTATAACAGAGCCCTTGATGACTACGATAAATCACTGCAACTGCACCCGACCCCGGAAGCCTATTATCAACACGGCATGGTCAACATGCAGCTGCGACAGTGGAACGATGCCCGCGCTGATTTCGACACACTGATAGCCGCACACCCCTATTTCCTGCCGGCATACTACCTTGCGGCACAAGCCACAGACAAGATGGGACTTCGCAGCGACAGCAAAAACTACCTCAGACAAGCCTATCAACTTGAGAAAAATGAGGATATAATACGAAAAAAACAGGCGCAGCTGCAGGTCGATGCCAAGATTGCCGACACCGAAGAACAACAAAAAGACTGGCGCAAAGAATTCTCGGCACAAGCCGCGGAGAACGCTACGGAAAGCACCGATAACAAATACGACAGCGCTCTGCGGGGCACGGTGCAAAACAAAAATTCCAAAGTCATTAACCAACCGATGTTCGTTGTCAGCTTCTACAGCAAGACCGATAACTTGAGGCGCACAACAACGTATCACCCCGCTCTGGAACGCTATAACCGTACACACAACAATAGCAGCCCGCTGAAAATGACTTGCGAAGAAATGCCACTCAACGCTGATATGATAAGTCTGCATTTCAGTCGCATAGAAAGCCTGACAAATGTCATCAATAACTACAACGGCAGCGACAACAGTTCACTTGCCGACTGGCATTTTCAGCGCGCCGTGGAATTCGCCACCGTGCAGGACTATAGCAGCGCCATAGAAGATGTTAACCAAGCCGTAGCCTATGGCATAGAGGGTGTTTTACCATATTTCTGCCGAGCAACATGGCGTTACCGACGCCTCGAGACAGAACGCGACAACACCAACTACCGCTTGGAATACGAGCTTATTATGCGAGACCTTGACTACGTGATACGTATCTGCCCCGACTTTACGTTCGCCTACTACAACAAAGCTAACTTGCTATGCCTGCAAAAGGACTACACGGCAGCCATAAACTTCTACGAACAAGCCATAAACTTCGACAACGAAATGGCGGAAGCATATTTCAATAAGGGACTCACGGAAATCTTCATACAGCAAAATAAAAAAGGTGTGGCAAGCCTCAGCAGAGCCGGAGAACTGGGAATCTATCAGGCATATAACCTGATTACGAGGTTTAAATAGAAGGTTGAGAAGGTTGAGAAGGTTGAGAAGGTTGAGAAGGTTGAGAAGGTGAGAAGGTGAGAAATTGAGAAGTTGAGAAGTTGAGAAGTTGAGACATTAGATTTGCTAGAAATCCTAGAAAATCTAGAAATCCTAGAAAATCTAGAAATCCTAGAAAATCTAGAAAATCCTAGAAATCCTAGAAAAACTAGAAAATCTAGAAAAACTAGAAATCCTAGAAAATCTAGAAAAACTAGAACAAACTAACAGAAAATAATGCAAAAAAAATTTTTCATAGTTTTTATACTTTTTTTTCCCATATTGCTGCGTGGACAGGTACTCTATGAGATATCCGGCAACGGTCTTCCAAGCCGCTCATATATCTTTGCCGAATGTAAATGGGTTTCAACAACATATCTTGATAGCGTACCGCAACTGCTCAAAAGCTATGGCCACTGCCAGCAGGTTGTCGTCGAGTGCTTTCTGAACACTGCTGATGCCGCCACACAGATGCAGCGTATGGCTCAGTTACCAGATACTGTGAACTATAAGGACTTATACACCCCAGAGCGCTACCAACTTATCAATCAGGCACTCTTCAACAGGCTGCACATAGGTCTCGAACAGTTGGGGCGTATGCGCCCATCGGCGATTGGAGAACTGTTTCTCAACGCCTTATACAAAGAAGAGCTCGGCTATGACGAGCAGCGAAGCATGGAAAACTTCTTCCCGTTCATAGCCATAGAACAGGGCAACGATATACTGAGCCTTGATAATCTGGAACAGACCATGCAACAGCTTTTCTATCGCGAGCCACTGCATTATCAGACTGAAGAACTCTATAACATGATTGTCTATTGGGATCGTGAGGTTGCCGTGGTGCGTGAATTGATAGCCGCCTATCGCAAAGGTGAGTTGGCGGATATGTCGTATATCGTTCGTGGTCCTGAAAATAAGAGCACCATGAGTTTCTCCGACTATCAGGTGTGGAGTTCACGATGGAGCAGATGGGTAAAAACATTAGGGGAATATATGTCGCAGCGCAGTTCTTTTGTCGTTCTTGACGCGCGCTACCTTGGCGGTGACAAAGGTTTTCTGCAAGCGCTGCGCAGTGCCGGATATAAAGTTAAGGCAGTAAAAATCGACAGACGGGAATAGGTCTTTACACAACACTAATTCCAATGTTCGATTTATTTTTTAACGCGCCACAACGCCCGAGAAGGTGAGCGATGTCACATCGCCGTTCGCTTCTGTTATAACCACCATGTCGGCAATGCGGGTTTTGCCATTCAGCGTCACGGTGATTGACGTGAAAAAACGCTGCATATCACGCCGCTTGGGACGCAAGATATACACATTATCGTTCTGCTGAACATCAAACATATCGTTGCTTCGCAGGTTTTTGCCGTCTATGGTCTGTAATATCACATTCATCAGCCGTGTGACATTGCGGTTCTTGTCTTCCGTTTCGCCACCCACTTCCCATACCAACGCTTTTGGCATCTTATATTCCCAACGCAGGTAGTTAGGTGCCTTATACTCGAAATGACCTTTGCTAACCTCTGTTGTAGCGAGGTACGATGATGTACGTTGCTGCACAAAATCAGCGCTCAACGAAGAGAATATCGGCAACTGAAGCAGTATAAAAAGTATGGTAAGCATTGTTAATTCACTATATTCTTTTGAGAACCATCGCTTTAGCAGCACTACGAGGTACTATGCCATTAGCTGTGAGCACTGCGTTCCATTCTTCGTTGGCCTCATCATAATCCAACACAAGCACGTTCCGCGCCTCGCCACACCCTATGAGCATACGTGCATCCAACAAAGCATTTTCGAGCGACTGTTCGTCATGAGATATCGTACTGTTATAGCCATGACAGCCCAGGAGCTGCGCCAATAGCGCAGCGGGAGTATTATGAGTGGAATTCATGAAAGGCGTTGGTGACAATTCTTGTTCATGATTATCAAGCATATCATTGAGAAACAGCATAGTATTGCCTATACAGCCCCATTGCGTTGCAGCGATGATAGCGTCGGGAGTCTTTATCGCCGCTTGCTCGAGAGCCTGGTAGGCAGCAGCCACAAGACATTTCATCTGCGCTGTGAGACGCCGAGCCTGCAAGGGCGACAAATACTTGCGGCACAACATCGGGTCATCGCACTCGGCGTCAGCCACTACGGAACCGGCAACAGAGCCGGATACCAAATCCGCATTAGGGGTACGGCTCACGAGCAGTGACGAGTCATTGCCACCAAACGCAAAGGAATTACACATCACAATATCCATTGCGTTAGGCATATTGTCCCGCAATAGAGGCATACCGACAGCTTCACCTGATTCGTAGCGTAAGTTGGCAAAAGCAACACCATGCCGCATACCCAACAGACAGAGTACCGTTTCTATAGTTCCCGATGCCGAGGTTGTGTGCCCGGTAAAGGCTTTTGTGGACGAAAAAGGTGGAATATCATCACCAAACACTGCCCGCAGGGCTGTGAGTTCAGTAGTGTCATTATTGGGTGTTGCCGTACCATGTGTATTGATGTAATCAATGTCAGAAGCTTTGACATTTGCCATAGCCATAGCGCCACGCATCGCCATTTGTGGTCCTAATCCCTCTTGCGACGTTGAGGTCTGGTGATAGGCATCACAACGATTGGCATATCCTACAACGTATGCCTGAGCATGTTCGCAGACTGTATCAACAGCCTCAAGGACAAGATAGGCAGCACCCTCGCCGAGGTTGAGACCCGCGCGGTGGCTATCATAAGGACGACAGGGATTAGTATCAAGAATGCGCAAACTATTGAAACCATTGAGATGAAAAAGAGTGAGAGCCTCAGTGCCACCTACCAATACGCGGCGATACTGACCTGTACGGAGCATGTTGGAACCGTAGATTATGGCATTGAGTGCCGACGAACATGCCGTGGATAATGTTGTAGCAAAGGCGAAACTGCCAAAAGCACGAGATATATCGTCAGTACAACTGCCGGCGCTATGATGGTCAATAGCAGCGGAACCACTACGCCATACGCGTTCCGTGATATCCATCCCTCCGACTGTGGTGCCGGATACAAATGCCATATCAGATGTGCTGCCTTTGCATTCTGCCATACATAATGCCTCGTTGGCGGCCACGATGCCCAACATGGCACTTCGCGACAAGGTGCCTAAATCTTTTCCCGCAATAGCATTGCACATGGCTTTGAGTTCTACATCACTAAAAGGCACTTCACCAACAGGCAAATCATGATGTACACTGCCCAGAACACGCATAGCACCTATACCACTATGCTGAACAGATAAAGACTGCCATGTGGCTTCAGCACCAATGCCCAAGGCGCTCACAATGCCATATCCGGTGATAGCGATACGCATCCGATAAATACTTATTTGGTTCTGTTGGCTGCTATGAAGTCAGCCATAGTGTCTATAGAACGAAAAATCTCCTTTCCTTGTTTGGGATCCGCAAGTTTTATGCCGTACTCCTTTTCCATGAGCACTATGAGTTCCAAGGCATCTATGCTGTCAAGTCCGAGCCCCGAGCCGAACAAAGGCTCGCTATCCACTATGTCCGCCGGTGATATATCCTCAAGATTTAGCGCGGCGATAATCTGTCGCTTCAAAGTTTCTTTCATATTATTACAAAATATTGGTTACCAGTTATTATATAAACCTTATTGGGCGTACATAAGCCTCATCTGACATGAAAACTTGTCTCGTTCAATCACGTTGAGCCATGCCGCGAGCACCGATGTTGCCGCACAACTTTTGAGCGTCAGTTCGGCAAGGTGCCATAAACGCGATGCGTCAGACAAAGCATAATACATTGTTTCGCCCTGATAATGATTACGAATTGCTACCTCTGCGGTGACAATATTGGGCAAAGTATAGACAAATAGTGCCGGAGACGGGAAATAATTGTTTTTGTCATTGATAGTGGCCTGAAAAGCAACATCTTGTGCTTTACTATCATTTGCTCCGCCAAAAATCAGTGAACGATCGCTGCGCTCGCGAAATCTGTCACCCTCGACGTTAAGCAACAACTCCGCGGCCATGAACCCGAGCCGTGACGCGGTATCCATCTTGAAAAATTTCGGGTAGTCAGCCACATGACCGCGATAAAGCTCTACGAGCATCGCCGAACCGCGACTTGCCACATCAAGAGACACGCCGCAAAGCGTAACACCGGTTTGAGAGTCTATCGTAACACTATAATCCATATTGCAATAGTAGCGCGGCGTTAGTTCCGCCAAAGCCTGAAATGAGTTTCACCATCTTGCGCTTATCCGTCAGACGTTTCTTATCACTGATATTCAGAGCAAATGACGTGCCGCATTTTTCATAGCCGGGCACTGCCGGCACATAACCCAGCTCCACGGCATGCATATTAACGATTGTCTCGAGCAGTCCCGCAGCGCCAAGCGTATGCCCATAATAGCCTTTAAGACTATTTACGGCTATGTCATCAAGTCCGGCACGGTGCAGGGCTATAGACTCCATCTCATCGTTATATATTGTACCTGTGCCATGACAGCTAATAAGTGCCAAATCGTCTTTATCAACACCTTGCAGCACGTCACGCAGACATTTGTAACTACCCTCACCGGTCCTGCTTGGACCGGAGATATGGTTTGCATCGTTATGTATTGAACCACATACAAGATGCCACGCCTGACTATTGTCATTAGCTGCGCCCAATACCACCGTCGCCGCTGCCTCTCCGAGGTTCAGCCCATCACGCGAAGCATCGAACGGACGGCACAACGAAGACGACAAAGCCTTGAGAGCACGGAAACCGGAAAACACAAACTCACTGACAATATCGGCACCAACAACAATAGCGTTTTGATACTCACCGGATTGGAGCATGCGCATTGCCGTTATCATGGCGCACACGCCGGAAGTACAGGCATTACTAATCACTATCGGTTCATTGCCGTTACCGAAATACCGTGCTATGAGCAGTGCCGAATCATGAAGGCACCTGAAAGTCTCGTTGCCAAGATGTTCTATATCGCCTTTGGTGCTTGACACGACGAATATGACATCATCTGCAGAAGGTTCAACATCACAGTCACGCAGCGCTTCAGTAATACTATGGATGCAACGCGTCTCGAAACGGTTATAGCCAACAATACTAAGTCCATCATCGGTGATAACCGCCGCCATGGAATCATTATAAGGACGCAGGGCACTGCGGGATTCCAGAACAGCGGCAACATTCTGACTTGATGTCTGCCCGAGTGGAGTATAGCAATTATCAGCAAGAATAGTTACCACAACAATTAAATACTTTTAACCATCAATTTCAGCGTTCCACGAGCCATGACTTCATCTCCGCTACTCATCACAGCCCTCACAAGCCTCATTCCAAAAACGTCCTGCAAGAGCGAGACCTCAGTAGTAACGCTCTGTCCGACACAAGGTTGTAGTGCTATTTCAAGGTCCTTGACGACAGCTATAACTCCCCGATGACGCCCATTATGCTCATTAGCGCCAAGCATGGCACTGCTCTGCGCCATGGTCTCCACCACTCCGCCCATAGTGAGATGTCCGGCAAAAACAAGCGGATGACCCTCTGTAGGACAAAAAAGTGTCACGGCTCTCGATGCAGAGCACTCAAGAATCTCATCAACAAAGACAAAAGGCGGACGTTGGGGCAATATTTCATGAACGTTTACAGACATTATTTCAGGCGAAAAAATCGTAGTAATGAAACCATTGATAAGGATATTTGCGAGTCATAGCGGAAAGCGCTTCGGCATATTCGTCAGCAAGCTTTTGCATCGATTCACGCCTATTGGCGCCTGCTTTGGCGATACTATTAAGAGGCCGGAAATAGAGGTGATAAGTATCACACGAGTCTTTCATCACAAAGAGCGTCATGACCTTGATACCCTCCGCCGTAGCCACGGCAAAAGGTCCTGCAGGTATGCGTGCCGGAGCGCCCAACACATTCACCGTCAGTGTCTTTTCAGAACCAAAGACACGGTCGCCTGACAATGTAACGA
Source organism: Bacteroidales bacterium UBA4353 (assembly GCA_002394025.1). GTDB lineage: Bacteria > Bacteroidota > Bacteroidia > Bacteroidales > Paludibacteraceae > UBA3747. Next base: position 6,168 of record DGSV01000070.1, on the reverse strand, counting down.
CATCTCCACGGGTCAGCGCATCATGGATTACGAACACATGGCTCATATCATCACCTTTGAGGGTTATCAAGGATATGTTGGCTTTTGAGAACATACTGCGGCGATAGTCTGTCACTGTCTGTTTCTCACCGCCATACGCCACCACATACATCGTCTTGTCGTGGCGGTTGATACTATAGCCCGCCATCTCGTTATTGCCTATGTGCGACGAGAGCACCACAAAACCCTGTTCTGATGCCATCCATCGTTCCATAATTTCATCGCCTTGGGCTACAATGCGGTACTTCTTTCCCGCATAGCATGCAAAGCGGTCAAGAATGACCTGCCCGAAAGTATAGTGGTTCCTATAGACCCCAAGACAGGCTTTCATAGGCGAGAAACCTAAACGATGCCGCAGTAGATGATACTGAGCCTTAGTGCCGCGAGGACGAAAGATAATATAAAAAATCACTACAACGGCCATCACACCATAGAGCACACGAACATCAAGCCTACGAAGCAATACTACAAGAGTACGCAGCATCCATGGCGTACCGTCGGTGCGTCCCGACCATTGTGCCGAACCCTGAATACTCACGACAGCAGAGATATTAGCGTTGACGTATCGGGTTTGGTGAAGTCCAATACATTATCACCTTCAACGGCTTCGTGAAGTATTGTGAAACCGGCTTTAACCAATATGTCCTCAAGACTGATAAAACTCTGAGCCTTACGGCGCATACAGGCCAGTAATTCAGGGTCATCATCCGACACCATGCCACCACCAGTCGTGAAACGCATCAATGTCACCGTATTATTCATGATTAGCCCTACCGACTGCTCCTCACGATAATCCGAACTCATGTCAACCTGCAGCAGAATACTATCGGGGTCCACCATGAAATTCTGTGTCAGCACAGGTATCTGCTGCTGTCCAAAGTACAGTTTATAGCGACTGCCGGCATCACCATCATAGCGATTGACGTATATCATGCCGTCTATCACACCACGGCGGATGTAAAGCACTTCGCTCGCTTCGGGCTCGGCATTGGTCATGTCACCGGAAAAGACGATATCAAACTCTCCATCATGAGCCTGCGACACATAGTCACTATTCCAACCTATCTTACGCCCTTGGGCGTCAACCACCGACAGGTCGAAATCATCCGTACCCCACTCGCTGCGCCAATAGATGCCTATGTAGTTATTCTCACCTAACTGATAACTTGTGCCGAATGGCATGGTTCCCATGAACGACTTTTGAGTGGCTGGCAAAGTCAGTGTATAGTTTTCAGGCAACACCACAGGGCAAGCCTTGGCGCTCAAACGACGTATTAGGTCTTGCTCAAGAACATCATACAAATTTTTCAGATATTGCTCGTTAACATCAAGATGTTCATAATCACGGATATGCAACTTCTGATTACGAATAATGAACAAACGCGACAAATTATCACCACTCTGCGCCTCAAGCATTCGCTCGCGACACAACTGCATCAAAGCCACAATACGGAAACTACTGAGTTCCTTGAGGCGTTCCTTAACATCATCCACGGATGGCTGATCACTCATCACCCTAGCCCAGAACTGCATTGGCAGAGGTTGGTGATACTTCTTTGCCAAACGGCGCAAGCGATTGATGTATTTAGCGTTGGCAGTGACTTTAAGCACATCCCTGCCCCGATGAGCCGCAAGCTGTAGGCTGTGCTTGAAAGCGAGAAAGACAGGCTTATAGCGGAGGAATATCGACGAGAGGTCACGCAGCTGCGACTCGCTCAAAGTCGAGAAATCGAATACTGACTGCGACAGATGTATCTTATCCACCAATTCCTCATTCTTGATAATCATCGTCTCGCCGGTGGTGACATAGACGATATACCGCAACAAGGCGAACTTGTCATGTGGCGTAATACCCAATTTCTGACATAACAATACCTGCGCCTCGCGATTTTTCACGGCATCAACATCAATATCCACCGCCTTGACATTCTCTGCCACGAAGTCCACGCAAGCCGCGACAGCATCGCTCTTCAGCGCTATGCCGGATGTGAGCAGCGACAGACATTTATCAAGCATTTCCGGCACCTCGACAGCAGTGAGTATCTTATACTTACCATAAGGCACCACATCGGCTTCTGCATTAGGCACATACCCGTTGCCCAGAGTGAAGTCGGAGCCGTAGGTGGTCATGTAGTGACGCACCTGATCAAGAAAAAGCTCGTAGCGTGACTTGGCGGTGACGTCCTGCCATGTGCGATAAAATGTGGAATTAGGATTGACTTGTTGAGAATTAAGATAGTTCAGCACACTCGATGTACATGCCTCAGGAGCAACGATAAAACCACAACGCACGGCTATGGCATTGACCTGTGAAAAATCCAACAGAGGTTCTTCACGGACAGCACAGCCGAATAAGTCTATAAGAATAGGATTCATAACACAAAATCCGTTAGAGTGTTTACAAAAAAAGCAAGGACAGCGGATAGTGAATAATAGACCAAAAGTCTCTTCGAAAAATAGGAACTATCTATGCCGCCCCTGCTATAGTAATGCAAAGATACGAAAAAAAATCAATAATAATGACCCGAATAGCGGCTCATTTTATAAGGTATCAAACCGCGCGTCAGAGTCATTGAATGATCTTGTAAGTCCGTCGCAAACCACGTCTCCTTGTCGCCTTTGGTGGGTTTGACGGTTATAACACCACCCACACTGACGTACTTATAACTGCCTGACACTTCATCTTCATCATCATAGCGATAGGTGAAAGTCTTGTCTTTATTGAATGTTACTGTAAGGTGGTGAAGGTTGCCATAGCAATATCCTGACCACGTCCCTAATATGTCGGAGAGGTACAACTCCTGCCAATCCTCCTTCGTGCAGCCGCTGAACAACATCAGCGCAAATAACAAGATTAATACTTTGGATGTCTTCATAGATGTATAAGGTGTTTTTGCAAAGGTAACAAATAATTTTCAAAAAGCAAGCGCATTGCTGATTATTTGAATAAAAATCGTTATCTTTGCAGTAATAATAAAACAAAACACGTCAATGCTTATCGACTATCAGCACGTAGAACTGCGCCACAGCGAGCAGGTTGTATTGAGCGACATCAGTCTTCAGGTTGAGCAGGGAGAGTTTATCTACCTGTTAGGTAAAGTCGGCAGCGGCAAGAGCACCCTGCTCAAGAGTCTGTATGCCGAGACGCCTATCCACAGCGGTGAGGCGCATATCTTCAACTACGACCTGAAGAAAATCCGCCGTCGCGATACGCCATACCTACGCCGCAAGATAGGTATCGTATTCCAAGACTTCCAATTGCTCATCGACCGCAACGTGGAGCAGAACCTGCTTTTCGTGCTTAAGGCCACAGGTTGGAAGGACAAAAAAGCCATAGACGCCCAGATACAGCACGTACTGAACCTCGTGGGCATGAGCAACAAAGGATATAAAATGCCACACCAGCTTTCGGGAGGAGAACAACAACGCATAGTTATAGCCCGAGCGCTGCTTAACACGCCAGAGATAATACTCGCCGACGAACCGACCGGCAACCTTGACACAAATACCGGACGCGAAGTCATGGAACTGCTCTACGCCATAGCGCAAGGCGGAACGGCGGTGCTGCTGGCAACGCACAACACGCAGTGGACAGAACAATTCCCCGGACGAAAACTGCTTTTCGACAACCAACATGTTATCGCACAATAAAAAAAATAAGCTACTAAACTCATAAACTACTAAACTACTAAAAACCACAATCAACATGAAGAAAATCTACACCATTTTAGTGTGCCTATTGGCACTTAATGCCTATGCTGCCAACAGTGTGGTCAGTTTTACGGGAGTCGACAGCCAAGGTAACTCCGTAAAATTTCAGCGCATACAGTTCAGCAACAACTCCATGTTCCCTAACGACGGCGCCATCTGGAACGGCTTCGAATACAGCATAGAAGTCGGCGGAGCTAACGTCGCGTATAACGTCCCGGAGCAGTATGTCTACGCAGGCACGACATACAACATCATAGCCATTGGACGCCTCAACAGCGTAACAGACAATGACTATACCTCACAGACAATGTGGAACCAAGGTTGGAAGGCCATGAACCTCAAACTCGGCCGTTACACGGAACGTATACTGAAAAACAGCTTCAAAGACTGCACATGGATCTATCAGATAGAAGCAAACAACTATACAGGTTGGGATTGGGAATACACCCTGAGCTATGTTGACGACTACGCTTTTAACAACAGCAGCGTAAGATGGTGCTGGACATTTAACCACCTGCTCGAAATTGGCAACTTCGCGTTCGCTAATTGCCAAAAACTGGACAGCTATGCCGACTTCAAGTTCACGAAGATTAAGAGAATCGGAGACTATGCCTTCAACGGCTCTAAAACTAACTGGTACCTTACATTGCCAAACACCCTTGAGGAAATAGGCTTACACGCTTTCGAGAACTGCTCTGAACTGCAAAATGTCAACTTTGACGAAAGCACCAGCAGCTCGCCGGGCACAAGAATAAACGAAATGGCATTTGCCAGCTGCCCGAAACTGGTGCATATTAAGCTCAACAACTCGATAACATATCTTGGCTACAAGGCGATACCCACCAACATCGCCACCTTGGAAAACAACGTATATTATTGCGGCAAGTATGCTGTAGGCACTGATGCCATCAATTTTGGAGACGGAGCCACCATCCAAATCAAAGACGGCACGCTGGGACTGCAAACAGCATTTACTGAAAACCTGACTTTCAGCACCGAAGCTACAGTAAACGTAATCCTGCCCGCATCGCTCAAGATGTGCTCGCTGATGCCTTTCCACTTCGGAGGCAACAACCATATAACGCTTAACATAACCTGCTACGCTACCACCCCACCGGCTATGGAAAGGAAACTGGAACGCGACAACGTGTCTGTAACCGTTTATGTTCCAGCAGGCGCCGTTAATACCTACCGGCAAGACACCGAGTGGCGCAAATACAACATACAGGCCATTGAAGGCACCAGCATCGAAGACGTATTCGCCGAAAAATCACTCAACGAAATACTCGATATGCCGCAAGTAAGAGTATATACAGTAGCCGGACAAGACGTTACTGCCATGAAGAGCAAACTCGACAAAGGCATCTACATCGTACGCCTCGGCAACGAAAGCAAGAAAATAGAAATCAACGAATAATACAACACAACTATGAAACTAAAAAGCATACTGCTGGCACTATGCGTCATTGCATTGATAGCCTGCAAGAACAAGTCAAAAGACGAACCGGCAAGCAGCAACTTTGGTAAACAAGTAGGTGCATGGTATATGGAGAGTGAAGAAGAATATCCAGCATTAATCGCACTATTCGACAATAACCTTGGCGTGCGCTACCACGGCTTTCCCGATGACGAAGGATACTTCATCATCTATGAAGAAACATTCACATACAAAGATGTCAACGAAAGCGAAGTAAAAACATACTTCAGTCAATGGGAAGACAGAGATGGCGATATCACCGACCGCAGCCAATTTGAGAAACCTGACGGCTACTACTACATAGTATATCAAAAAGCGGAAGAATATACCTACATCGACGGTAAAGCCACGAAAGTTGGAACAGAGACAAACTCTATGGGTGAATACCTCGCATATATCAACAACCCTGATGGATCAATGCAAATCAACGCCGGTATGGGATATCAAACACTCGCCAAATATAGCAAATCAGTCACACTGGACAACTTCATCGAACTTATTAAATAAAAAAAACAGGATAGCGTTATTTAACGACACTAAAAACAAATTAAGAGCACTTGCGAAACTATTAACCTCGCAAGTGCTTTTAATATCAAAGAACAAGGAACAAGGAACAAGGAACAAGGAAACTAGAAAAACTAGAAAAACTAGAGGAACTAGAGGAACTAGAGGAACTAGAAAATCCAGTTAGTTAGTTAGTTAGTTAGCTAGTTGTTGCTAGTAATACAAAGAAGCCCTGATGTCGGTTGACATCAGGGCTTCGGAAAAAGGAGGCGGCGACCTACTCTCCCACCTTGTGGGCAGTACCATCGGCGCGGCTGAGCTTAACGATCCTGTTCGGAATGGGAAGGGGTGGAACCTCAGCGCTATAGCCACCTGATTATAGGGCTTGACATGATGAAAACATTCGCTCTTCTGAGCGAACTCAGTAAAGGCTTACG
>DGSV01000069.1 GCA_002394025.1 Bacteroidales bacterium UBA4353 | reverse complement strand
GAGTCAAAATGAAAACGGTTTCGTAATGATTCAACATCTTGTTAAATGTTTTGAATTAGTTAATAAATTGGTTAATAATAAAATACTATGCTTGCTCACTCGGGGTGACGCAAAGCGGTTGCAAAGGTACGAAAAATTTTCTTAACTTCCAAATTATCTTACCATTGTTTGCCGCGAAACATTCCGGCAACGGCAGTTGCGACGACATAGAATGGATAGAAGATGTTTATCAGCATTGTCAGCGGAAGTGTATATCCGTAGTTATATAATATATGTAGTTTTTTGAGGAATGAGTAGTCAGCCAGTGATTTGAATATCCAGAACACGACAAAGAATATTGGTTTGGCGAGCAGCAGCAGTGCTAATAAGTTCGTAGCCGCCACAAAAGCCGCCACGGTCAGCGTGTCGAAGTCGGTATATGCCGACGCTTTGGATGTCCATCGCGTCCTTTGCCGCCAGAAGTCGCTCAACGTCTGCTTCGGCTTTGTTCTGACCACCGTTTGTGAATTTGTGGTATATCGGATTTTCAGACCTCGACGTTTAAAGCTATGGAGCAGGAATATGTCGTCGCCGGAAGGTATCTCGGGGTGCATATCGCGCCAACTTTGCAGCCATTCGGTGCGCTTCACCGCCATTCCTGCGCCGTTGCACATGATGGGATGTCCGTTGCCGCACATCGCCATTCCCGAGCCTACGAGTGACGCAAATTCCAGAGCCTGAATACGTTGCCACAAAGACTGCCACAGACCTGTCGAGTCCGACACATCAATACTTACGGGCAGCAGAAGTAAATCCGCCTCAGATATTTCCTCACTCACCGCCTCAACCCAATGCCGGCAGACCTGCACGTCGGCATCAGTGAATAGGCAATAGTCAGTAGTGGCTTGACTGACGAGTCGGCGTAAAGCCTCTTTCTTACCCACACGCCACGCGTCATCATCGCCAACAAATCGAGGCACCTGACGGGTCTGAGTGTCAATGACTGAATACCACGACTTTAACACCGATGGCGGCTCATCACGATGGCACATAACTACTGACACTGACACGTCAGTTTTTTGGCAAGGTTTTTGACGAAGTAATAACGACCAACCACGATGAAGAAACATGACAAAGCAGCAGTAGCAAATACACAACAATATGGTCAGAACAATGAAAAACATGGCACAACAAAATTAGTAAAAATTATCTAACACTCAAAACCTTTATCATTATGGAAGAAAAACGCATCATTTCTGTTGACAATCTAATCATTCTCGACAAATCAGGTTCCATGAGCAGCATTCATCACGCTGCGTTGACGGGCGTGAACGAAACTTTGGGAGGAATACGTTCCGCCGCCAAAAAATATGCCGACAGCCAGAAACAATACGTTACTCTTGTGCTTTTTTGCGCTTGCGAGCTTACGTACATCTATGACCACACGCCGATTGAAGATGTCAAGGACCTCACTGAAAAACAGTATATTCCTTGCTGCTCTACTCCGCTCTATGACGCTATGGGCAAGAGCGTCAACAAACTCCGCGGAAAGATTGAAAAAGAAGACGACACGGACCATACCGTGCTTGTCACCGTTGTTACCGATGGTTTGGAAAATGCCTCAAAAGAGTACAGCGGCAAGATGATTCACGACCTCGTTAGTGAACTCAAAACCAAAGGCTGGGTATTTAACTATATAGGCACTGATCATGACGTAGAGTCGGTAGCAGCTACGCTAAACATCACCAATATCATTCATTTCAGCAAGAACGAAGAAGACACTCGCCGCACTTTTGCCCGTGAGGCCCGCGCCAAAGCTCGTTTCTTCGACCGCTTAGAGGCCGTCGGCGGCAGTCCTATGGGGTCTGCGGTAGAACGGGAAGCGGCGTTCAGCCAACTGGGCGAGAACTTCTACGACGAAGACGACGAGAACAACGCATAACAGACTGTTACCTATAGAACATCAGAAGGGTGCGCCGGGGCGCATCCTTCTGATATTCTTATGACTTTACCACGTCTTGGGCGATTTTGCGTATATTCTATTTGCTATAACCTTTAGGCTGTCTATATAGCTAATACCTTTCCTTTCATCAGAACAAAATACAGCATTAATGTCTGTTCAGGCACATTCTTTTAATTTCAGCCCCACTCACACATAACTTGGAATAAAGCTTTTACCGCGACCTTCCAAATTCATAGAGCGGCTTGGCGCTGTCATTTTTTTCTATTAATCTTTATTGCGTTTATAGTTCTTCCGCATTTGTTGTCACTTTCATATCTGGCAGAATAAAACTCTTCATGATTGATAAAAGAACATATTCCTGTCAACATGATATTTTGCAATTGTACACGCTTTTCCCTCAAAAGAAATATGTTCGCCTTCCATAAATCAATCAGGTATTTGTCTTCATTCTTTTGTTTACAGATTTCAGCCATGTTAAAGCCTGCTTCACAAAAGGAATTGACAACATCTACTCTTACCTCAAATGATTCCGGACCAATGCTTGGACCAATTACCGCCCGTAAATCTTCCGGATTTGTTTTGAAATTATCTACTAATACATCTATTGTTTTTTGTGAAATACGCTTAACAGTACCACGCCATCCGCTGTGAATAGCCGCTATGACACTATTGACCGGATCATACAAAAGGATTGGCACGCAATCAGCAGACCGCACTCCTATTGGAAAATCATCAAGATTTGTTACCAAAGCATCTATTCCCCTGAGATTTTCTCTTGTTAATTGTCTGTCATCAATAATTGCCACACTATCTCCATGTACTTGATGAGGTTGTAAAACGTTATATGGCAGGTCAGAGCCTTTTTTTGTAGAAAAAGCCTCAACATCTGTTCCAATATCATAATATAACAAGTCAATCATCCACAAAACGTTTTAATCACAAATCTTCTTAACACTTTGCCAAGTCCTGTTAAGGTAGCAAACACTCACTACTAATAATCATTGTTCATAACAATCATCCACAAGCCACCTGACAGCTTCGCGATATCCGTCAAGTCCGTGACCTATGATGCTATGACGGCATACATCGGTGAGCAATGAGGTGTGGCGAAACGGCTCGCGGCGCGTGATATCACTGATATGCACTTCAACAACAGGGGCATTGACAGCCTCCACGGCATCACGGATAGATACCGATGTGTGAGTATATCCCGCAGCGTTGAGCACTATACCCGTCTCCCTTCCGAAACCATATTGGTGCAGCCAGTCAATAATTTGCCCCTCATGATTGCTCTGCAAGGCTATGATATCGTGTCCCGCGAACTCGGCATACAGCGATGGCAGAAAGTCGTCGAAAGACGTTGTGCCATATATTTCCGGCTTACGTTTGCCAAGCAGGTTGAGATTAGGGCCGTTGATGATTACTATGTTCATGTTTGTCTGTTTCTAACAAGGTTAGGGGGGCTAGGAATTCTAGATTTTCTAGATATTCTAGATTTTCTAGGTTTTCTAGGTTTTCTAGGTATTCTAGCAGTTTTCTAGGTATTCTAGCAGTTTTTTACTTATTCTTCAAAGTCATCCATGGCACCGCCTTCATCGTCTTGACCGCGGTTGCCGGAGTCGTTATCTTTTTTACTTTTCGACTTCATGTTTCCGAAGCTCCACGTCAATGTCATGTTATAAGATCGTCCTCTCCATCTGCGGTCTGTTTTCTGATAGAAGTTTTCGCCCCATTTTTCCTGAATACGGTTGCGACTGTCAAGCAGGTCACGGACGTTGAACGCCAAAGCCAATTGCCTATTGAGAAATGTTTTGCGTAGTCCTAAGTCGATGGCATAGCGTTGAGCCCGTTTACCCTGCGCCACAAGTGTCGGACTGTCGTAGCGTGCAGTTAGTTGTCCTGTGAATGTTTTGGTAAACATGAAGTTGGCATTGAGTTTTGCGCTTCCCGCCCATGTTTGCTGTCCTTTGATATGAATAGGATATTTGTCGTCGAAAGTGAAGTCTCCGGCATGGAGTCGTTGCCAATATCCGTTGGCGGAGAGCGTTATTTGAAGCCAAGTGCTGAAACGTCCTTTCCAGACCACTTCGATGCCGGCGTCCTGTTTCTTGCCCATGTTGGAATAGGTGGCTTCCATGCGGTTCAACTCGTCGTTGTAGTAGCGTATTTGCTGTATGCAGTCATCGGTATATTTATAGAAGAAGCCCGCCGATAGTGTGTGTTTCTCCCATGTTTTGAGGTAGTTGAGTTCTACTGACGAAGTATATTGCGGCATAAGGTCGGCATTACCGAAAGTTACATTTTCGGGGTCTGCGAGATTTTTGTAGGGGTCTATCTGCCGTCCGCGGGGTCTGTCGATACGTCGCGTATAGTTGGCTTGCAATTCATGTCCTTGTGGGAATGAGTAGCTCAGGTATGCGCTCGGGAACCACTGCCAATAGTATTTCGTGGGATTTGCCGTGCCGTCGGATTTAGTATCACGGCGCATATATTCTCCACGGAATCCCACCTGCAGGCTCAAGCGGTCCCAGAAGCGGTCGCCGTAAGTCACGTAGAGAGCATGAATTTGTTCTTTGTAATCGAAGCGGTTATAGAAATAGGGAAGTTCATTGCCTGCGTCGTCTTTGGCATCGGCACCACTTCTTTGGTCCTGCAAGGTGGTATTCCACCCTGCTTCGAGGCGACGGTTCTGAGTTATCTTGAATGTGTAATCGGCTTTGAATTCCCATTTGCCGTTTTTGCGGAACTGGTTCTGTAGTTCGTATTCGTCATCGAAATTCCCTATCAGGTATGTCTGGCGATATTCCTTATCCTCATCACTGCTATGGTTTCGATACGACGCCGAGAGTTGCAGGTCTTGCCGGCGGTCGATACGCAGTGCATAGTCGATATTGACGCTGTAATTAGGTCTTTTGCCCTTTTGCGTTTCCTCTCGGTCATATTGCAGCAAAGGTTCTTCTTCACCCATGATTTTTTGCGTATAGTGGTTTGTTGACGTTCCTATGCTGCGGTCCGCCACGACTCCGAATGCTCCTATGCCCAACGTACTGCGCTCGCCGAGTCGCAGATTGACACCCCCACGGAGGAATAGTCCGCCAGATTTGCGGTCTCCTTTACCGTTTTGTCCGAGCCATAGGGTATCCTGCTCGCGGTAGTTATAGCGGTCAGAGTTCATGCGGTTTGCCATGCGGAACTGCCGATATCCGATATTGAAATAGGCATCCACAATGCCTTTGGTGAAGTTTATGGCTCCGTTGACATTCCATCCCGGTGCCGCGGCTCCTTCGGGATAGCTGATACCTGCGGCAAGGCTGCCATAGTAACCGGCACGACCGTCTTTCTTGAGCACGATATTAATAATGCCGGCAGTGCCTTCGGGGTTATATTTTGCTGACGGATTGGTGATTAGTTCTATTTCCTTGATACTTTCGGCAGGCAGTTGCTGCAAAATCTGAGCTCTGTTTTCCTCTGTGAGTCCTTGTGGTTTTCCATTAATCCATATCTCCACGCTTTCAGAGTTTCGCAGCGATATATTACCCTCATGGTCCACATCCACCGATGGTATATTCTCAAGAGCTTCTGTTGCGCTGCCTCCCGCGGCGGCAAGGTTCTGGTCCACGGTGAACACTTTCTTGTCAAGTTCGAATCGCATGGTGCTACCCTGCCCTACGACCTCCACTTCGCCAAGTTGCTGACTATCTTCTTCTATGTAGAGTTTTCCGACGCTGGTGACCTCTCCCTTGACGGTGATGTTTTTCGTGACTTCTTTATAGCCTATGAAATTAGCCCGTACAATGTAGTTGCCGGGCTGCTTAATATTGATGCTATAGGCTCCTTTACTATCCGTTGTGGCGCCGTCGATAACTTTGTCGCCCTGCACGATTTCTACATTAACGAAATCGAGAGGTTGACGCGTGGTATTGTCATAAATCATGCCACGCACGGCATGTTGTGCATGCAGCGTCAGGATGGCAAAAAGCATAATGATGATGAGTGTTCGGCGCATAGGGCGTCAGGAATAATAATTACGCTGCAAAGTTACGAAAAATCCGTTAATTAGCAAGACCTCGCAATATTTGCCGCGTCATGGCTTTCGCCTCGCGCCACCTCGGAAAATGTGTTTCCACTATGCTATGAAATTCAGGTCCGTGGTTAGCCTCTATCAGGTGCGCTAACTCATGCACCACCACGTGCTCTATGCACCACTCGGGCAAGAGTAGCAGATAGAGGCTCAGGTTGATATGTCCGTTAACTTTGTTGCAACTACCCCATCGTGTTTTCGCGGTGTTGAATTTGATAAGTTTAGGCTTCACTCCCATATTCGCGCCATGTTTGGCAAACATGGGTTCCACTATTCCGCATAGTTTTTCGGCAACCGCTCGTACTTGTTGTTTGTTGGTCAGCGGCAAGCGGTCATAGAAGTTGTCACGGTGTTCGGCACGCACTCTGACCCGTGCCTGAGCATCTTCTATCCATGCCCGCTTTTCGTCGATGAATTTCAGTATTCGCTGTTTCGGAAATCCTATCGGTGCCGAGACGCGTAATTCGCCGCCACGACCTATGCGCAACGACAAACGACTCGTACGACGGTAGGTTATGACAAACCTCATATTATCAGACTTGTCATTCATAATCATTAGCCATTGAGGTAGTTGCGTGGTGTGTGATGCCTGACATAGAGCATTATCGCTATGCGGTAAGCCCACAGTACGCAATATGGCGCTGCAAGGATTAGGGGCAATCCCCGTACGACGTGCAATATCATGAGTGCCATGAGCGCTAAGGTGTAATAGATTACCCTGAAACGTGTTTTCGATTGTTCATCAGGTATTAGCCACCGCATCATCACAAACCTGTGCCTCGGCATGGAATAGCGCTCCAACATGCTCAATCCCGGAACGCTGAAAAACAACAGCGCTACATACTGCCATGAGGCATCATATAGCAACAGATAGGGAATATATCGCGAAAAAAGCAGCACGGGGTATAGCATTACGTTCCACTTCGTTCTCCAGAGGTTATAGACAGCGAATAGTGGTATGATTAATGCCACCGCGCTTGCCGCGAGCCAATATGTCTGTGTCGCATCGCAGCAAATATACAGCAGGGCCATGAATGTCGCGGCGCATACAAGGCGTGTGGCAACAATATGTGGTACATGTGAGTAGAAGTGGTCGAAGTTATGCTGATAGAGTCGTATCGCCGGTTGTGCTTCGCGGCGTGTGGCATAAGTGTCGTTAAAAATATATCCCAGTTCATACACCGTTATCACGGCCATGAATACTAATAACATCTGCGCCGTGAAGCGCCACCACTCGACTTCCGTTCCTGCCGCGCACCATGCGTAAAACACACAGGGCATGAGATAAATAAATAGCCATGAGAGCATTTTGCCCACAGTGCCGAGCCTGACTCGATAGAGATAAGCCAACGGCACGTAAAACACGCCGTTTTCAATCCCGTCCGAGGCATAACGTTCTCTAATATCGTGGTGTTGAGGCATATATAAAGGTTACTTTGCTGACATCCACATGGTGTTTTTTCAGCGTTCTGCTCCATCTGTCGTGATTGCCGTACACTACGATTGTGGCATGTCGTGCCCGGCTGATGAGCGCTATATCGCTGTGGTTATCAGTGAAAATATCGTAGTCGTCATAATCCACAGCGAGGTGTTTACGCTGCTGCAGGTCGTTGCTTATTGTTCCTTGGCATAATCCTTCATTGTCGAAATTGAGTTGCGTAGCGCAAAACCTCAATGCCCCGATATGTTTCGCCACCTGTTCCGCCACGATGTCCAGGGTAGCTGACAGCAACACGACATTGCTTCTCGGCATGATATTCCATACCGGCGCTATTCGTCGCTGTTCAAGGAATTCATCGACAAAAGTTTGTGCTTTGACCTCAAGCGTCTGCCGCGACATGCCTTTCAGGCTATTCACAAGGCTCGACTTATACATATCAATCCCCGTAAGTCGATATATGAAGACATTGATTCGCCGCAGCCAACGCGACATTGGCGCACACACCATATCCTCGCCGGCAACGTAGCGACAAAAATCGTATGTTGTATTGGAACTATAAAGCGTCCAGCAGATATCTACCAAAGTAACATGCATAACGCAAAGTTACGATTTTTTTCGTAATTTTGCACTTGTGCTTTATCTTCAGTTATTCATATCGTTTTTCACCATAGGTCTTTTCGGATTCGGCGGCGGATATGCTATGCTCAGTATGATACAGAACGAGGTTGTAGTCAAACACGCTTGGATAGACGTGACCACGTTCACAGATATCGTAGCTATCAGCCAGATGACTCCGGGTCCGATTGGTATCAATTCCGCGACATATTGCGGCTACAGCGCTGCTCTCAATGCCGGTTATGGTCATGGTATGGCGGTATTGGGCAGCATAACGGCTACCTTAGCGCTGATATTGCCGTCATTTATTATCATGCTTATTTTCTGCAAACTATATACACGATTGTCTGATAATCGCTACATGACGTCTTCCTTCACGGTGTTGCGCCCTGTCGTTGTCGGTTTGATAGCCTCGGCGGCATTACTGCTCATGAATAGCGAGAATTTCTCCACACCCGATGACACGTATCGTTTTGGGGTTAGCATAGCTCTGTTCGGCTGCGCTCTCATCGCCTCGCTGCGCAAGGTACACCCCATACTGCTCATCGTCATCGCCGCAATAGCCGGCATCGTCATCTTTTGATATTTAAGTATTAACAGCCATTTACTATTTGACTATTTACTATTTAATTATTGATTTTGTAATTGAGTAATTTATTATTAGTGTAATTCGTTTAATTAGTGGACAAAAAATAGTTGCATGTTTCTACCCCTCCGGCACTGCGTGCCACCTCCCCTTATCGAGGGGAGGAGCGGCTGACGCACTCCTTGCTAGCCAATCCGTGTCAAATCTATAGTCTCAACTTCTCAACTTCTTACTCCTATAGCCATTGATTCTTTTGCAAGTACGGACACCCCGAGTCAAATCTAATGTCTTAACTTCTCAACTTCTTACTCCTATAGCCATTGAGCCTTTTGCAAGTACTGACACGCCAAGTCAAATCTAATGTCTCAACTTCTCAACTTCTTAAACTTCTCAACTTCTTAAACTTCTCAACTTCTTAAACTCCTCAACTTCTTAAACTTCTCAACTTCTTAAATATCGTAAAGGGACACGCTACGGCGTGTCCCCACAGAGAGTCAAACCATTTACTATTTAAGTATTTTACTATTTGGCGGTGTCTACAGCTTGGCTGTAGATTAGGGAGTATTGCCGCGCTAACGCGTGCCAGTTGAAACGCTGTGCCGCCGCCACGCATCGCACAGACATGGCGTTATAGTCGGCTTCTATATCCTCGATTTTCCGCACTATATAATCCACATCATTGTCGGGAACCGCAAAGCCCACTTCTCCATCCGCAAAGTGACCGTCAAATCCCTGCCCTCGTGTGTATATCACCGGCAATCCCTGACTTATGGCTTCGGCATACACCAGTCCGAAGGTTTCTGTGTGCGACGGCATGATGAAGATGTCGTTACGGCGCAAATGTTTCAGCACGTCTTCTTTTGCGCAGTGCGGAAACCACCTGCAGTATGGTCGCTGCTCTATCATGTCGCGGTAGGGCTCATCATGAACATTACCCACAAGCGTTAGCGTCACCTTACGGCCTTGGCTGACAAGAGTATCAACAACACGGAGTGTCGTTTCCACATTTTTGCGTTTTGTTATCTGTCCTACACAAATCAGCTTCAATTCATGACCTTCAAGACTGCGCGGAGTTCCTTGACAGAGAAATATATCATCAATGCCGTTTGGCAGAACTACGGACTTTGCCGCACAGTATTCATCAAAATATCTGCCACACATGGCATCGCGGTATGCCGGTGATATGAATATTATTTTTGCGGCATTGGCGGCTATTTTTCTGCCAAGAGGTCTGAGATGCAGCATATAGCGCATGAAGACGTTAACATCGGTGTCGCGCACGGCAACGACATACGGAATGCCATATTTGCGGTGCAGGTTATACGCCACGTTGCCGCTCGAGAACAGTGTGTGGGCGTGTATTACATCTATGTCATGAAATAAGCGCCTGCGCTCTATGTCATCTAATAGTGTTTTTTGTTTAGGAAAGAATAGCAATCGCTGCAATGACGAGAAAGCTTTAGGGGCGCAATAGATTTCAGGTTCATCGCACTGTCTGAACACATTATCCATAGCATACACGCGCGTTTCACAATAGGAGTGCTGCGCGGCAATAAGCAGTCGATAGAGGTTGGTATTAAAATAGTCGGGTATGATATGGAGTATGCGCATCGCGTCAATGGTTTTTATGTGACTTGAGATACATCAGCAACAGCGCTTTGGCAGATGGCAACTGCAGCATGAAGATTTTTTGCAGTCTGCTGACTATCAACTTGGCGAGCAGAACACAACGTTCCATGTGGTATTGGAATGTCGTGAGCGATTGGCGACGGAGGTCATGCGTCATAGGCGATTGGCTGAATATGCTTGCCATATCACGCAGCCATTTATCTTGCGAGAAGTTTTTCAGAAAAGCCTTGTGGCAACGATCGTAGTATTCCAGATAGTCGTCATGGTGCTCCACTATTTGCGCTATTGCCCGGGCATAGTCGTCAGCATTGGTGCCGCAAACTACTACCCCTATTTTTTCGTTTTCAACGATTTCACGGCATGCTGTCTTATCATCCGATGTAATTACGATACATCCTGTTCGCATGGCTTCGAGCATAGCCATCGGGCAGCCCTCCATGCGCGATGGCATAAGCACGATGTTTGCCGAGGCTATGATGTCTTTTGCTGTCTCGTGGTTCACCTTGCCTGTGAATGTTACGCGTTTATCACTTTTGACGAGCTGCTCAACAGACTTGAAGGGTTGCAGGGCATGAAAAGGGGGCTGTTTGCCTCCGAGGAATATAAACTCAAACTCGAGGTCTGTATCTACCAATCCGTTGATAATCCGCAACACGAGTCCCGGATTTTTGGCAGGTGCAGTACCTCCTGCATATACGATTCGCAGCGGTCGCCGCCGGAGTTTGGCGGTCAAGATGTTACCTGCATCCGGCGTGCTGCCGAAAAAGTTATAGACAACTTTTAGCTTCTCGCTTGGCATATCGTATTTGTCGCGCAGGTATTCGGCATTAAAGTTTGACAGTGCTATGACGTAATCCACAAATCGCTTATTGGCGCATGCTATATCGGCTTCCATAAAGCACTTACTATGACTTATTGTTACTATCTTCACATCGTTGCTGACGTATGGTGCCGCGAGTGCCATCAGCGCGCTGAAGCTATTGATAATCACATCGGGACGCACAACACTATTGAGTATTTGCAATAGGCGCCGCACGTTAGCCATTGAAGTGTCACCGCTCTCACAATTCAACACCTTGACATTCTCAGTTTCAAAGGTATTGTCTCCCACACTGCCGGCTATGACATACACTTCATTATCAGTGGCTAAAGCCTTGATTACTTCAAGAGCATAAGTTGTTATGCCCCCTCTGTAGAATGACGATGTTACGAAAGCTATCTTCATGATTTTTTACCTGCTATGAGCAATAACAAGAGTACTATGACGAGTCCTGCTGTTTTTCTTGCCGATGTATAGTAATGTGTAAATGGTCCGAGCAGCATCACCGACGAGTATGCGAAATAGACGCACATCTGCAGTGCCGAAGCCTCATGTTTACGGCATATCATGCGCAGCGCCACAAAACCCGTCAGAGCATATACCACGCAATAAGCTATGGCGACTTCTTTGCCGGCGCCTATGATGATATGCCCTATAAAGGTGTAAAACACTCCTGTAAAGATACCCGTGAGTTCCGTCATCGTCTGTTGGATTAACACTGCTCCTGTAGGTATTCCGAAGAAGTATTGGACAGTGAAGGGAAATACGACGCCGAGATGCATGAATGGAGGTTCGTAGTTATCATAGAAATAACAGAAATTCACAAATCCCTGCCCGAGGTATGATATCACGCCGCCCTCGGTGCCCGATACCTCGCCATAGTCGCGATAACTGAAACGCGCCACCGTCAAGGCTACCAGATATGTCGCCAAAACCCCAACTATTGACAAACCGGCAACTATCATTTTGACTTTTTCGGCTTTGGTCATATAATTGCGGAAGAGCAGATACATAGACGCAAATGACATAATCCAGTATGTGGTGACGCTTCGGTCTGCCATCAGCACCCCGTCCACTGGAGCCGAAAGCGACGCCATCATAAACATCAGGAAGTAGCGCAACGGCATCTTTTGCACGTAAAGTGAGTAAAAGGCGAGAAATATCAGTGTCCAACTACATCCGAATATTGAATTTGCGATTGCTATCGGCACCCTGATTATGCTTGGCAGCGTCTCCATCCAACTCTCCTCAACATCGCCTACATACAATGCCTCACGATGTTCATTCATATCGCCTGTGAGCACACTTATCATAGGTCTGAAACGCATAGCAAAAGTTACCACAAACCACAATGCCGCCACCCATGCCGTGGCGCGCAACACCATCTCATAGCGCACAGGCTTGAGGCTCGTGATGGATAAGTTGCTATTGGCGATAAAAGGCACGAGGCATAGCGTGAGCAGACCGCAATACGCTACCGTGGCGCGGGGCGAGATAACATAGTCCAAGACATCGTCGTAGCGCAAACCCAAGGCATCATTGAATATGGCAAAAAAACCCATTGCGGCGTATATCAGCGATATCACCAGCGCCATATCGATGCCTCGCCGACGGCGATATATCAGCAGCGAGAGAAGAGAAAAATATATGAAAGGCACAAAAATCATTGCATCAATGATAAGTTTTTATCAATAAATTGCAACAACCTGACAGGTGATAGCCTGTGTTTGAGCGTGTCGGGATATTGCACATCGGCGCTGATGACCTGCGGGGCATTATCACCATCCAGCAGTTCTATGCCGTGATGTCCCTGCGAGTAGCTGTATTCTGAGTTGAGAAATGCCGCATTGTCGGTGAGCAGGTGTTTGTCGAATACTATGCTTTCCCAAGCCCGCGGCGTAAATCCGTTGGCACCACTCTGCATAACTTCCAGAATACACCGCGTACGGGCTATATGACGGAGATTGTCAGCATAATTTATCGGTTTGTCGGAATATGTAATTCCCGGCAATCGCGGTGCGTGCGTTGGCATACCTATGATATTGAAATCCGCCTTAAGTCCTCGTTCAACACACTTTCGGAATAGCTCATGCAGCACCTCATAGCGGTTCTTGGCATAGCCGCAGAAATATACATCACTATGCGGCAGGTCATCAGCGTCAGGCAGGGCTACGCATGACATCGGTGTCGGATAGTAAGTCATGCCATAGCGCTCGGCATCACCGCTGTCGTAACTGAGCAGAAGGTCGAACTTTCCGCGTACAGCATCAAAACATAACTCGGCATTACGCTCCACAAGGTCCTGCATATACAGCACAAGCCTGACATCAGATTGGGTATGCCTCAAATAGTCGAGATAGGGGGTTTGATAAACATACTGCCTATTGCCGAAAAACACGTAGCACAGGGGTTTATCGTCACTGAAGCGATGCGGATAGAGCCTCGGAAACACATAGCGCGAGAAGGGAGTGGAGACAATGCTGTTGAGCTTACGCGAAAAGTTCCATCGCACCAGACAGCGGTCAACGGCAGTGTCGAAACCACTATAGAAATCCGTGAAATACGCCACGTTATCAAGCCCCATAATATCACGATAGCCAACAAGGTAGTAGCCCTCGCTGCCAACTATCACATAGTTATATCTCAAATCAATGGCTGACATACGTGTTATTAGGCGCAAAGTTACTAATTTTTTGCTTATCAGACAACAACCGCTTAATAAACCCTTACGTATGAAATGTTTTGCTAATTCAATTAAAAGCATTAACTTTGCTCAATAATTATTTAATCTGCTAATCCATATACATTATGCGTAAGACTTTACTCACAGTCATAGTCTTGTTATTCTCAAGCCTTGTATTTTCAGCCGATTACGCTTTTCTTGATAGTCTTATAGCCAATGCCTACCTTGGTCAGACGATGCCTCGTGTTCAGCCTACCGCCGATGGTGTCCACTACGCTATGCTCAAGGATGGTTCTGTTCTCGAATATGACTTTGCCAAAGGCAGGGTGAGCAATACCCTCTACGATAAGAAGAAGTTTACCTTGCTCATCGATGGTGCTGCCGTTGAGAACAGTATTTCCGCAGAAGGTTTTGTGCTGCCCCTGACGCCCGGTATGCCGGGAGCCGTAGCCCGCGTGAGCGCTGACAATGAGGTTGAGAACGACCGCTACCTGCTCATATATACCAATCGGGAACAAATCTTCCGCCACACCTTTCGCGCCGACTACTATCTTGTTGATACCCAACGCCGCGAGGTGCGTCCGCTGTCTGCCAAAGGGAAGCAACAGACTCCTGTTTTTTCTCCCGATAAGCGCTACGTGGCTTTCGTGCGCGAGGGCAATATCTTTATCCATAAGATAGAATTCAACTCCGAAATACAAGTCACCACCGACGGCGATGGTGTCAACATCCTCAATGGTGTGCCCGACTGGCTCTATGAAGAGGAGTTCGCGTGCGACAACATCATGGCATGGAGTCCTGATAGCAAACAACTGGCGTTCGTAAAACTCGACCAAAGCGAGGTGCCGCTATATACCTATCTGCACTATGGCACACTCGTAGGCACAGGGCACAACCAATGGTCGGCAGTAGCCAACGACATCGTCGTTCCCTACCCCACAGCCATCACCTACCGCTACCCCAAAGCGGGAACTTTCAATGCCTTGGCTTCGGTGCATGTCTATGACACATACTACAAGACCATCAAGGAAATGCAGCTGCCGGAACTCTACGACAGTTATATACCCCGTCTGCGTTTCACCACCTCTCCAGACGAACTCGCCATATTCCGCCTCAACAGGCGGCAGACACGCCTTGAGATGTTTTATGCCAACCCAAAATCGACCGTCTCACACTCGATATATCATGAGGACGGTCGTGGCGGTGCCGTGGATTTCAGCATGATAGACAACTGGCTGTGGACCGACGACGGCTACATGATAGTGATGAGTGAGCAGGATGGTTGGAAACATCTCTTCCTCTATGACGCCCAAGGTTCCAAGAAACAGCTACTCTCCTCTGGAGCTTCAGAAGTGACGCGCGTCTATGGTGTTGACGAATTGGGCAATGTCTTCTACCAGTCCGCCGATCCCTCACCAATGCAGCGTATTGTGCGCATGGTTAACATCAATGCCCCCAAGAAGGTCTTCACACTCACAAGTCTGCAGGGTACGCATAGCGCGCAATTCTCGGCGAACTTCAAATACTTCATAGATTCCTACAGCAGTCTTGAACACCCCATGAAAGCCGAAGTCGTTGACAACAAAAGCAAAGTGTTGCGCACTATTTTCGACAACAAGTCGTTCATGAAACGTTGGACAGCCCTCAACCTGCCCAAGAAACAGATATTCCACTTCCGCACGGAACGCCGCGACGACATCGACGGCTGGATGCTTATCCCCAAGGATACCGCAGGTCGCA
The DNA here is from genome assembly GCA_002394025.1 of Bacteroidales bacterium UBA4353. Taxonomy (GTDB): domain Bacteria; phylum Bacteroidota; class Bacteroidia; order Bacteroidales; family Paludibacteraceae; genus UBA3747. Next base: position 9,958 of record DGSV01000069.1, on the reverse strand, counting down.
AATGCCCGCTGGTGCTGCTGCAGTATAGCGGTCCGGGGTCGCAGATGGTTCTCAACCGCTGGCGCCCGGGCTGGGAATACTACCTTGTGGAGCAAGGCTATGTGGTGGCTTGCATTGACCCCCGCGGCTCGGGAGCGCGAGGCGCGGCATGGCGTAACAAAACCTATGGGCAACTTGGGAAACTCGAAGCGGAAGACCTAATATCAGCCGGCAAAGAGTTCGCAAAATACAACTTCGTTGATGAGTCACGTATCGCCATCTGGGGTTGGAGCTACGGAGGATTCCAAGTGCTCTATACCATGGGACAACCCGACCACCCCTTCAAAGCCGGAATAGCAGTGGCGCCTGTTACCGATTGGCGTTTCTACGACAGCGCTTACACAGAACGCTATATGAACCGACCACAGGAAAATGACCAAGGATACCTCAACAGTTCGACCATGCCACTCGCCAAAAACCTTACAGGAGCACTTATGCTGGCTTGCGGAACGGCAGATGACAACGTTCACTTCCAAAACAGCATGAACTATGTCCACCAACTTATTGAAGCCGATAAGGACTTTAAACTCATAGTATTCCCTGATGAGAACCACTATATCAGACAAGGCAACTCGCACAAATATCTATATCACCAGAAAATCAAATTCCTCGAAGAACAACTGAAACGCTGAGAAAACCGGAAGACTGGATTTGTTAGATTTGCCAGATTTACTAGGTTTACTAGATTTGCTAGAAAAAAAATACTCCGCAGAAAACAATGGTCAAGACTCTGAAAAACGACACCTCCTTCGAGACCCGAGAAAACTTTTGGGGCTATTTCACCCTGCTATGCGTGCTATTCATCATAGCCTATTGGTTCGTGTCCGTTGACACCCCCATGCACGATATGTTTTGCGCCCGCTACCGCCATCAGCGCCATGACTCGGCATGGTTTTACGATTGCGGTAGGGCATGGATGAATGGCTTTATACCCTACGTGGAATTCGCCGACAGCAAAGGTCCACTGCTATGGCTGCTCTATGGTATCGCATATCTGATAACTCCGCAGAGCTATTTCGGAATATTCATTATCAACAGCATTGCCTACTGCTTTACTCTCTACTTCCTTCTACGCACGGTACGGATTTTCACCGAGAATATCAAATCAGCTTTCTGGATTAATATAGCCATAATTCCCGTTATGCTATGTCCGCTGATTCTTTATGACGACAAAAGCGAGGAAATAGCCTTGCCATTCCTCGCTGCAATACTCTTCATCACTTGCAGGATGATATATCAGGAGTCAGGAGTCAGGAATCAAGAGTCAGGAATCAAGAGTCAGGAATCAGGAGCAAGGAGTCAGGACACACGACTTCTCTACCGTGATTTTTTCTGGGCCGGAGTATGCGCAGGAGCCATACTGCTCATCAAATACAGCATAGCACTGATGAGCGGCATGATGTTCATTTTCATGCTTGAGGAAGCCCTGCGCCGCCATCCGGGCGCCAAGACAGCAATGCTCGTGATAGGTTATGCCGTAGCCGGTGCTGTAGCTATTTTCGTTCCTTTCATGATATATTTTGCCTGTGTTGGGGCTTTCGTGGCATTCTTTGACGAGTATTTCTACCAGACGCTAATAACTATCATCAACCTCTCCAAGGCCGACCGCGGTCACGCCACACTGACACGCTTCGATGTCTGGTCATATATTCTGCTCCTTGTCAGTGGCAGCCTGTTAGCCCCTCTATGGCTCAAACGCAATAAATGGTTTCCGCTGCTCACTACGCTGTGCATGCTTTTGGTATTAGGTTCGTTTGCCCGTACGTACTATTATATTCCGTGCCATATCATGATGATATTCACCGCCTTATCTATCTACCACGGTATTCGTATCATGAGTGGCACTGAAAAGGCAGAGTTTAACTTTATGCCTGCCAAGACTTTCGGCGCTATAGCATGCGCATTGCCGCTGTTGCTCACGGCGGTATTTTTCGGCGCTAACAAGAAATGGTACAATGGTTCGTACCTCTACGACCGTAGTTCGACCCACGAACGCCGCTGCGCCAAGATGTGCGCCGAAGTCATCGGCGAGAAACATAATGCGCGGCTGCTATGCTACAACATCGGCAACCACGGCTACGGTATCTTCGCCGAAGCCCTGCCGGCATGCAAATACTTCGGAATACAAGGCGGTGCGACACCGGCCATGCGTCATGACCAGGATAGTTGCGTCAACAACCGCTTGGCGGACTTCATAGTGGTAGCCGAAAACGACAAAATGCGACAGCAGCGCATCGAGGCGCACGGCTATGTGCTGCGCACCAGTTTCAAGAACTGGCACCACAGGATTTATCAGCGCCAAGACTAACTATGCGATTGTAATTTCAGCATTGTCTTCCCCGTCTTGCGCGACAGGCGTGAGCGAGCAGTGGTTTTTCTTGGCAGGTTGGGCATAGGGGTTTACAGTGCCGTCATAATAGCCAACAAGGGAACATGTTGTCAGAGTAAAATAATAATGAGAATGTCTATTGGTTCTGTTACGACCGGGTACATGAAAAGTTGCAAAGTTTTCTGTTGTCGTGAACAGCGTCAATAAACACTCCTATATGTCCTTTGCAGAGCAAAGAACTCAGTACTCAATTCTTCGCTCTAAGATGCAAATTTTAACAATAATTTTTTTTATAAACAAAGTTTTTTAGCAACAAACAAGTTTTGCATTAATTGCATGAAAAACTTCAAAGCCGGTAAGCTGCTTTTAAGAACAGCAAAGGGACACGAGGGAGGCCGCGTCCCTTTGCCGTAAAATTACAAGCCTGCGCCGGAAACTTTTTTGAGAGGCTCTTTGACCTCTATGTTATCATCAACGGGCAGTTGGCTGATGTTTGGCACCGTCAGTTCAAGGCAAGCATATCTTCCTTCAGCATCAGATTTGCCATACATGACAACAAAAAGAATAATCTTTTCAGGGCTTACTGGCATCAGGCTATAGTCCACAAGCACGTTAGGAATGCGAGCAAGATGTCCATCCTTGGTCCTGTATATACGCTGAAATGAATGAAGATTGAGCCAAGGGGTCAAGTGCGTACGCAGGTAACCATCTTTTGACACAGACAGAAAATACACGCCATTGTCATCCTGTATTGACTTGTAATATACTCCGTTGCCATCACGTAATGCCAAACCGCAATCAATTACCACAAAATTATAAGCCTTGGCGGCGGAATTATAGCCAAGAGGTATGGTAACTTTTTCAATATTCGGCGTGTGAGCGTCAATCCACTTGTCGTCAGAAGACAAAGATTTGGTATAGACATTAAATCCTAAATCAGATATTTGCCCTTCATTATCAACGAATACATCAACAGGGAAAGATACTCTCCCCAAACCTACATGCCTATAACCGTCATCGAATTTATACCACGCATCATCCTTGTTCCTGCCATTGGCTACATGACTGCTTATCGCAACACCTTGAATAACATGATTAACCTCTTTGGCAAGTTTGTTATACGACTCTATTTTCGCATCTTTCATATTGATAATCATAGAGTACACTCCAAGATATCTCTTTTCTTCCTCAACATTTCTATACCAACCCACTATAAGCGCCTTCTCATTGTCAGCACGCAAAATTTTTATGGTACTTATCAAATCCTCGTCAGCAATTTCTCCTAACTCAAGTTCTTTCGCTGATTTGCCGGGTTCCATATTCACCACCAAAATATGTGAGCGACCACGGTCTTCAAAAGTTTTTGCCGTAAAGAAACCACCTTTTTCGTTAGCTTTGACAATATCGTAGGCTATAATATCTATGACCTTGCCGCTATTGCTGACTTTCACATCATGCTGATAACGGAAAGAAGGGAAAAACTGATTTTTTGCAGTAAAAACATGCCAAGTCTTTTCATAGGCAGCAAGCTGTTCTTTAGTATCGGTACGGTGCAAAGTAAGAGAATAATAAACCTTGGTGTCACCTGTCTTCTTATCCTTCTTATAATATTTTTCAGTGAATTGGACATAATAAGTCCTGTCTTCGGAATAAATACGATAAGCCTTCCATGTGTTAACCCCCTCTTTCATCCATGCCTTAGCGTCTGCCATGGTCCAAGACTTATTCTCATCATCAGTCGAGACATCGGTGGATGATGGCAACTCTGTCAAGGACTCTTCAGAAATGACATTAAGTCCTGCGTCAACAGTTATCTTAACATACTTCTTTTCATCGAAAATCACCAACTCAACATTACCGTTTGCAGTCTTACCATAATACATTAGAGATGACAAATACTTTTCATACTTGGGCGAAAGAGAGACAGTATGCAACGACTCATCATTGCGGTTAAAAAACACAACACCTTGTGATGAATTTAGCACAAGATAGTTAGCAAACGAGTCTACAATACACATAGGCATAGGTTTTATACCCTGAGGAAAAGGTTTTGACTCAAGGGCAAAAGCATGAGAGATAACACACAACGACAAAAGCAGAGGCGCAATGAATAAATAAAGTCTTTTGCTCATGATATAATAACATTAAGAATTGATATTCGACTTGTTACAAATTATTTTACAAATATAGTCATATTTTTCATATACCTGACAACAATCATCAAAAAAAGGCGATTTCGTAACAATTAAGATACAAAAACCGCCAAGATACCGCCCATATCCGAAAAAAAATCGTAACTTTGCTTTTGCTTGTCAGCACATAAGCGATACTGCTTTATGACGGGCACTATTGTCAACACGCGTAATAGCGTTTGACGGACATAATTAAGGCGTTTATTGACGCTGTTTGCGACTCATGGAAACTTCGCAACTTTTCAGACTTAGTCGAGAACAGTAACATTAGACGTCCTTCGTGGGTATATAATATCCTCACGCCACGCCTTTCATGGTGTGTGGTGGGTATTTGTATATCAGGCGTGGGGCATCAGGTGTTTTCTACTAAGTCGGGCAATGCGAAGGCCTCCATGAGCGTGAAAACAAATGTGTTTCACGCTTTTTTTGTGCCTATACAGAACATATCACATTGACCCAATAACAGAAGGAAACACCATGAATCTTTACCTCGTAGTGCCATGCTACAACGAAGAGTTAGTGCTTGCGGACACCACAAAGCAATTAGACGCTTACCTAGGCGGACTCAAAGAAAAAGGCATTATAGATAACGCGCAGATACTTTACGTTGACGACGGCTCAAAAGACACAACATGGGTTCTCATCGAACAACTCCACGAGCGTTACGACCATGTCAGCGGGCTTAAACTGGCTCACAACGTGGGGCACCAGCATGCCGTGTGGGCAGGAATGGAATATTGCGTGGACAAATGCGATGCGGTGATAAGCATTGACGCTGATTTACAGCACGATATTACTAAGATTGAAGAAATGTTGGAAAAATACAGCGAAGGATGCGAGGTGGTGTACGGCATACGTAACGACAGAGCCACAGACTCCGCATTCAAGAAAAACACAGCACTGATGTTCTACAAGTTTATGAGTGCGATGGGCGTTGACATCATTCCCAACCATGCCGACTTCCGCCTGTTGGGGTCCAAAGCACTTAAAGCACTCATGGCATATCCCGAACGCAATTTATTCCTGCGGGGCATGGTGCGACTGATAGGTTTCAAGACCGCCAACGTATATTTCGACGTCAAAGAACGCATGGCGGGAAACTCAAAATACACACTTTCAAAAATGCTTAATCTGGCATTGGATGGCATAACATCTTTTTCCGTCAAACCCCTGCGTATTATCACGATGATAGGTCTAATAAGCCTGCTACTGGCTATGGGGGAAATAATATACGTCCTCTACGCATACCTGACGGGCGAGACTGTGGCAGGATGGACGTCACTGCTTATCTCCGTTTGGCTGATAGGAAGCGTATTGATACTGTCATTAGGCGTAATAGGAGAATATATTGGCAAAATTTACAGTGAGGTAAAACGCCGCCCAAGGTACATAATAGAAAAACAAATATGAAACATTTTATCAAGAACCTAACACGCAAGGACTACTTTTTTATAGCATTATGCTGCGCTGTCTACTATCTGCAAATCAACAACAAAATCATGAGATAAAGTCAATAACAACAATAATACACGCCAATTAATAATGAATAACAAAAAATCTTATTTAGAAGTTAATAATCATAAAAGAGGTTTTATATTTATCACTTTTGCTTTAAGTATTTTCCTACAATGCGCCTTATTTTCGTATCTATGCTTTCAAACAATAATTATTAGTAGCTTGTGGCATGACACGATTGGTTTCTTGGCTTACTGGTTACCAAAATTAGCTGTTTCATTATTCATAGCCTCGTTTGTTTGGATTTCTCATAAGTATTATTGGACGATATTTGTCAGTGCGCTTATTGATATATGGTCAATAGCCAACATGATATACTACCGAGCTAATGGTTTTTTGATAGTTTCAGAGTCTTTTAGTCTTGTCGGTAACTTAAATGGATTTGAGAACTCTATAAGTACATATCTTACCTCCTCTATGCTTTTATTTCCACTTATAACGATTTTATATTCCCTAATATGTTGTTTATCATGGTCTAAGGAGTTAAAATGGTCATATTGTGGGATTAGTTTACTTTTATCTCTGTTATCCTCCATTACAGGTGGAGCTTGCCTATGGCATAGTTATAAGAGAAATCTAGCCACAGACTTTTTCGTATGGCAGTCAGAGCATGCAAGGAGAGACGTAATACTTCCGCTTGTAGGTATTAGCATAGCCCAAAGCAGAGAGGCAGCGTATACAAAAGAAAACAGTATAATAAGTTATGCCTATATTACAATAGCACAAGGCATTAAAAACAAGTACGCAACAAAAAACGCGGAGGAAGAGATTGAACCATTCATGAAACAACAAAATATCATGACCTCTGCAAATCATACAATTATAGAGCCACAGCATAATCTTGTCATAATTCTTATTGAAAGTTTGGAAAGTTGGGTAATAGATGTTGTTGACAATAACGGTAAGGAAATTATGCCCAACTTGAAATATTTGTCAGAAAGAGGCATTTATGCTTCTAAAGTACGCTCGCAAGTAAGACATGGGGTGTCTGCCGATGGACAATTGACATTATGTACAGGCATTCTTCCGATGCAATCCGGGGTCGCCGTAATGCGTTATCCTAATAACCGATATCCGAACTATGCGCATTTATTCAAACAATCATGCGTTATTAACGGCAGTCATGGAGTATGGAATCAGTCGTCAGCCACTAAACAATACGGATTTAAAACGTTATATGAGCCACAAGAAAGTGATTTAAAAGAAAACACCTTTTTCAAACAAAGTTGGAGCGATGAACAAATTGTTGAAAATGCTATATCACACCTAACAACTATGGAACAGCCATATTGCGAATTGCTGCTTACGCTTGACAGTCATAGTCCTTTCGATAGGGTCAAAGACAATGGGCAACTTACATTTGACAAGGATATGCCAGAAGTAATGCGCAGATATTTAACTTGCCTTCACTATACAGACTCTTGCATAGGATATTTGTGCAAAAATCTTGATTTCAACAATACTACATTTGTTGTAACAGGAGATCACACTATTTTCAAAGAAAGCTTATTAAATGAGATGCTACCCTATGCAAAAAAACACAACCTCGCATTTGCTGACGGACATAATTATGTTCCCCTTGTTATTATTACACCTAAAGATATACAATACAATATAGAAAACGAATGTTACCAGATGGATATTTTTCCAACCATAATGAATCTAATTGGGTGTGAGGATTATTATTGGAAAGGCTTTGGAGTTAACTTACTAAACCCAAGTGCTGAAACTAATCGTAAAATAACAGAAAAAGAGGCCTATAAAATCAGTGACCTTATAATACGAAGTAATTATTTCTCATCAGTTATTGGCAATGAATAAACGTATATTTTCTCTTGACGACTATCTCTATTTCGCCATATCAGCCATAGCTTTTTTCTTCCTGATAAGACAGTACATACCTTGCGTGGAGGATTTTGACGATACTTTTTCCGCTGCCACAGGAGAACCTATACATAACCTTAAAGACGTCATAATATCTCGCATTTGGTGTTATATGCATCTTAACGGAAGAATTTTGGCAAATGGCGCTGTACATTATATTTGCGCTATATCTGGTCCAATTCCATTTTTCATCATCAGTGCTTTGGCTGCAGGACTAATCATCGTGGGACTCACATGGATTGTGAGACATCAGACAGGACATAGCTACAAATACGACAAATATCTGATAAGCCTATGCCTACTATTCTTCATCCCTATGATTGGCATGACATACATAGGTCATGTGTCTCACGTTGTTAACTACCTGTGGGGTTCTGCGGTATACGTATGGGTGATATGCGCATATCTGCACATCAAAGACGACAACCCACAATATAAACCTTGGCAAGCGGCACTAATATGCGTCACCGTCTTCGTTGCCGGCACATATCAGGAAAGTTTCGCATTAGGCATCGCCGGTGCCATGTTCCTCTACCACATCTTTCAACTCAAGACGACCAGCAAGACACTTATAGTCTTCATGTGCGCTTTCGCTTGCGGCATGTGCATAACATTCTTTGCCCCAGGCAACTTCGAACGCTTCAACCTAATGACTGGCGGAGTGAAAAAGGCGTTCTCATTGTCGTCGTGGATAGCGGGGAATATATACCAGATTAAAATGCTTCTCAAGCATTGTCCGCCCATCAGCATATTTGCGGCGCTATGTTTAGTAATACCATGTATAAAACGCAGAAAGACAGCTGATTTTCTGAAGAAAAACTTCATACTGTTCATGCCATGCCTGCTGATGGCGATATTCGCGGTTATCATAGCTTACTCAGGAGACCACCAATTGGTTATTGTCGGTCTGCTTTCATCGCTGCTGCTCATTATTCTGCTCACAGAAAGCATGAGCAATGTATCACAAAGACTTCAATACTTCATCAGCGCCGTGGCGATAACTATTCTGATAGGTATGTACATACCTATTTGGTCATACCGCTCGCAAATTGTCAATGCCAACAAGCCTTTCGTGGAAAGTATGCTGACATCTACTGACAGCATTGCGCTGTCGACAGACATAGAACATTTTGACAGAGAAGTCTTGAGAGATTCATATTTCAGGCGTTTCACCAATATGCACTTTATACAGTACTCTTACACAACGGCTCATTTTCAACAACAGTACTCACGCACACTGTTTGACGACCATAAGAAACACACTAACATAGCGTTACCAGAACCAAAACAGAAAATAATAGACCTCTGCACAGCAGAAAACCGTATATCGGAATATATCTACAACTCGCCTGATTTAGAGTATTATATCGTCCGCATTCCAGCAGACTGGGAGCCTACGGAAACAATAATAGAGATAGACGAGATTTCAAAAAACACAATAGATAAATTTAAGGATATAGTCATGCACAGAAAAGGCAAGGTCAAGACACAAAGCATAACACTTGTCTCAAAAGTCTTTCCTGATTATTATAGGTACTTCATTGAGGAAGACATGAGGTATATTATAATGACAAAAAACGTGAACCGACAATTCGTCAGCGCAAGAATTATAGCTAAAAACTAAATAAAATCTAGTAATATAAACAACGAGAACAACTAGAACAACTAGTTTGCTAGTGAACTAGATTTGCTAGTGAGCCGGTAATATAACAAAGAAGCCCTGATGTCTGTTGACATCAGGGCTTCGGAAAAAGGAGGCGGCGACCTACTCTCCCACCTTGTGGGCAGTACCATCGGCGCGGCTGAGCTTAACGATCCTGTTCGGAATGGGAAGGGGTGGAACCTCAGCGCTATAGCCACCTGATTATAGGGCTTGACATGATGAAATCATTCGCTCTTCTGAGCGAACTCAGTAAAGGCTTACGAGCTAATTTCCAGTCGACCAGTTGTTCTAGCTTACTAGCTATTCTAGCAGTTCTAGCAGTTCTAGCAGTTCTAG
>DGSV01000124.1 GCA_002394025.1 Bacteroidales bacterium UBA4353 | reverse complement strand
AGGATTCAGGATTCAGGATTCAGGACTCTAAAGGTAAACAGATAGAAATAAAAACGATAAATAATTAAATTGTCTTATGAAAAACATTATAAAATATCTGCTTGTGCTTGGGATTGCGACTTTCGGGTTCACGGCTTGCGTTGACGACCTGAACGTTAAACCCAAAGACCCCAACAGCATACAGTATTTCGACCAGAACGGTATTTTCACAAAAATCTATGCCACCCTCGGTCTCACGGGTCAGAATGGTCCTGACGGCAACGGCGACGTTGAGGGCATCGACGAAGGTGTTTCGGCTTTCGTGCGTATGATATTCGAGCTCAACGAGTTCCCAACCGACGAAGGTTGGTGGATATGGGATGGCGACTCAGGCATGCCTGACCTGCGCAGAATATCATGGACGAGCACCAACTCACTGGTAACAGGTATCTACTACCGCCTCTATTTCGATGTATCACTCTGCAACCACTTCCTTGAGCACGCAAGCGCTGAAGGTGACGGAGAGGCACAAATGGCTGAAGTACGATTCATTCGCGCACTGAACTACTACTACCTGCTTGACATGTTCGGCAGCGTGCCTTTCGCCCTCAAAGTTACCAGTGAAGCGAAACCGCAATACAGCCGCGTAGAGCTCTACAACTGGCTCGAAGGCGAACTCAAAGAACTTGAGACCCTGCTGCCTGCACAACGCCTGAGCGACTACCGCGTGGACCGCGTGGCTGCCAAAATGCTTCTGGCACGACTCTATCTTAACGCGGAAGTATATACCGGAACAGCTCATTGGGATCTGGCTCGCGACAAAGCCAAAGAAGTCATGGACTCACAGTATAAACTCTGCCAAGACAACTCAGGCTCATACAGCGCTTACCAGAAACTCTTCATGGGCGACAACCACAAATATATCGGCGGCACTAACGGCGAAGGCATCCTCAACATCTATCAGGATGGCGTAATGACACAGTGCTGGGGCGGCGCACGTTTCATGTGCTCAGCATTCCGCGACGCTGGCTACAACTATTTCGGTATCTCCGACACATGGTCCTGCTTCCGCACCAGTCCCGAATTCCTCGAGAAATGGGTCAACCTTGACGACGTAAAAGAAGTTAACACATACACCAGCGGCAAGGCTACCATCACTCGAGTATATGCCAAACCGGAATATCGCGGCGACGAATTCCAGATGCCTAAGATACTCGGCGACGACCGCGCCATACTCATGTCTTGGAAAAACGATGCAGACACCATGCTCATCAATGGTCCTGCCAACAACGGCGCGTTCTACGAGTGCTGGTCAGTGCTCAAATGGACAGGACGCTACTCCATCCAAGACCTCAACGCCACAGAAAACATCCAAGGTCATAGCCCTGACTGGCCCGACACCGACATACCGTTCATGCGTGTTGCTGAAGCTTACCTGACCTACGCTGAAGCGCAATTCCGCCTCGGACAAACAGGAGAAGCAACAAATGCCGTAAAAGCACTCCGCGACCGCGCTCACAACACCAAACCTTTCACCATGTCAGAGCAATTCCTGCTTGACGAATGGAGCCGCGAATTCTACTGCGAAGGACGTCGCCGTATCGACCTCGTGCGCTTCGGACGCTTCGCAGGACCCCAAGCCGACGCACATCAATATACTTGGGAAGGACGCGGTGAAGCCAAATCAGGAGACCCATTCGTGTCGCTCGAAGCCAAGTATAACGTGTTCCCGCTGCCACAGTCTGATGTCATAACACAAAGCCTCACGCAAACAGAAGGATATTAAGCATTTAGTTATTTTAATATTTAGTTATTTAGCTATTGAAATTACTCTTTGATAAAAATCATTACACAAAAGTTCGCTCATATTCAATAATAAAGCGGTAATCAAAATATCAAACTCTAAAATAATTAAATAATTAAATAATTAAATATCTAAATATCAAAATAGTAAATCATATTAACCAATTTAATTAATTAATTTTTTTATGAAAAACTTAAAATTTATTTTCGCAACCGCCATTTTGGCGACAGCACTCATCTTTGGTGCATGTAAGAAAGACGACAAAGACGATCCCGTAGTAACTCCTACCACAACTCCTGATCCTTCAGGTTCAGAAGAACCTTCAACTCTTCCCGCCGTTGAAGGCACTGACGGAGCCGTAACCCTTGTTGTTAAATTCCCCTCAATCTGCGAAGGTTATTCAATCATCTTTGCCGGTGACTACAAAGAGTCAGTTGACAATGGCGGCGTATGGGCCGACCCCGACAATTCATTCGGCGCAGCACGTGAGTTCGAGGCTATCGGTGATGGTTGGTACAAAATCGTAATGCACGTCAGCGACGGTGCGGAAGCTATTTCAGGACGTCCTCTGCAATATTCTGCAGCAGACCACCAGTGGTCATACGACTGGGCTCATGACGGTTCAAAACTTCACCTCGAGAAAGGTGGCGCTGACGACATCTTCACAGATAGTGGATTTGGTGAAGTAAACCTCAGCATCGCTGCCGCTTATGCCGAAGACGCTGAAGTCATCTACATCATCGCCGACGAATGGAACCTCGCTCCCTGCGTAGAGCGTCTCGCAGCCGGTTCATACACCTTCACCATCAACCTGCCCGAACCTCTTCCCGCAGGAGCTGAACTCTACTTCACAGGTAACTTCCCCGAAAAAGATTGGGGTAATTCAGACCGTTTGATGACAAAGGTTAGCGACACTCAGTACACATGGACCGGTGAAATACCCGAAAACTTCGAGTGCAAAGTGTTCTATGTTCTTGACGGCGCACAAACATGGCAAGATGGCAGCAACATCGTTCCTCTGGCAGGCGAAACACTGTCATACAACGTTACATGGCCTGTTCCTGAAGTTGCTGAATAATCAACACCAACTCTAACGGTCATTAATGACCAAAACAATCAGCCCCGACGGTTTTTCCGCCGGGGCTTTTTATCGCCTGATACATGCACTTCATAATAGCAATTGAACTATCCTACCATATCAGCAAGCTAAACAAGCAAACTCTACTATAACCATTTTTCAGAATTAACTAAACTATACTTAAGTTAATTTTCAGAAATAACTAAAGTAGATATAGCGATAATATACGTTGCAGAAGCATGATAATTTTAATATCCAAATACCCAAATAATTAAATATCAAAATAATTTCATCTTGTCCAGCGTTTGCTCACCGCTGTGTTGTTTATCTTCATCATACTCACGGCATAGCGCTTCATGCTATCCGCCACTGCGCTATAGTCGTCTATCACGTTGTCAGCCGCCACGTTCGTCAGCCCGTCACGTTCTTCTTCTGAAGCCACACGATAGAGAAAATCAGTGCCGTCGCCGACATTGTGGCACCACAGCCATTCGCCGTCGGTGCAGCCCAAATGCGTGTCTGACACAAAATGCACATACTTCCTGCCTTGCTTTAACAAATCAACTCCAAGGGTGTTATTAACATAGGGTAAACCAGTGAGTCCCATCACGGTAGGGAAAAGGTCTATCTGCCCTGCCACACCATCATAGTGCCTATAGAAATTCTTAACAGGTTCGCCGGTGATATAAGCCATCACGTGGTTAAACTGCAAAGTCATATCGTATGGTTTATAGCCTAACGGACCACCATGGTCACCACAAAGCACGAAAATAGTGTTTTTCCCCCACTCTGTCTGACACGCCTGCGCAATGAACTCACGCACGGAGTCATCCACATAAGCCACTGTGCGCTCCCCATCATCGGCACCGCGCAATGCGAAACTATCGGGATATACATAAGGCTGATGATTGCTCACCGTGAGCAGTAAGGCGAAAAAGGGCTTCGACACATCACGTTCGTTAAACACCTCTAACCCATGACGAAAAAGCACATCGTCAGGCACTCCGAAATTGTTCACCTGCTCATCAGACGGGTAGTCGTAGAGCGAATAAAGACGCTCAATACCATTGTCATAGAAAAACGACTGCATATTATCGTAGTTGGGATTGCTGGTTACAAAGGCGTAAGTGTTATAACCGTTCTGCCTTAACGTCATCGGCAGCCCAGTATATAAATCGGAAGGGGTTCCCATAGTCGTCTGCGCAAAATTGGGTGAGTAGCCATATAGCGTGGCGAGAATGCCGTTATTGGTATGTATGCCCGCGGAATACATATTACTGAAATAGATACTGCTGTCGCGCAAAGCGCGGAAATATGGCGTCAAAGGCTTCCCTTCGTATTCAAGTTGCAGTATCTGCGCTGACATCGACTCAAGCAGTATCACTACCACGTTGGGACGCCTAACGGCAAGCAAGGTATCAGCCTCAACGAACCTGTCAAGAGGATGTTCTGTATCATCACCATGAATTCCCAGCGTTTCACGCACATAACTCAATGCTTCAGCCTCATCGACAGACCTCAAAATATCTGCCTGATAGCGTTTACCGGATTGCTTGAGAGTCTCGATGATGTTAATCCACGGATTTACGGGTATGCGGTTATAGAATGTCTTGTCGCAAAATGTCGCGAAACTTACGCTGAGCGGATAGCGCTCAAGGCTCGCCCTCAAACCCAAGAAGCACACGACGCAAGACAACAAAGTCAGCGATGATGACAAAGCGACATCTCTTACCTTGTCGGTATTAATCCCCACACCAGAGCGCTCTCGTTCAAAATGCTTCTCTAATCCTATTCTGATATAGTGAATAGACACACAGAAAACCATTGCAACTAACAAACCGCAAACGATGTAAGCATAATTCGAGGCCTCTCCGAAAAGCATTCCCAGTGTGGTACCACCGAACTTAAACCACTCTACAGCATTCCACGAGAGGTGATTGCCGAAAAACTGAAAATAATGTATGTCAGCCACTTGAGTTGGCAACACGAGGGCATAAACAATCCCATAATACCACGCCGCGGCACGTATAGCCCCGGATATATTGACACGCCTCAAAAATGACATCACGAGCAACAAAGCCAACGGCAACAAAGCCACATACGAAGCCACCTGAGCGTCAAAAGGCACCCCCTTGAGCAAAGCACGACACATTAGGGCAGCATCAAAAGCGTAGTTATCAGGAAAATTGATAACAGCAAAAGACACGCGAATGAGCATCATCAACGCCAAAGCCAACAACTGCACACTCAAAACATAAAGCAAAGACTGAGATAAACGACGATAAATCATAAGCGATATAAGTGAATCATTGCAAAGTTACTAGTTTTTTTTATAAGAGCAAGGAGCAAGGAGTGAGGAGTTTAGAAATTGAGAAGTTAAGAAGTTGAGAAGTTGAGAAGTTGAGACATTAGATTTGATGCAGAAGGAGTAAGGGGTAAGAAGTTGAGAAGTTGAGAAGTTGAGAAGTTGAGACATTAGATTTGATGCAGAAAGGAGGAAGGAGGAAAAAGTT
>DGSV01000107.1 GCA_002394025.1 Bacteroidales bacterium UBA4353 | reverse complement strand
AACAGAGATATACGTGAGCGAGGGCGCACAGCCGAAGCCGTCATGCAACGCTATACCCGAGTACTCAAGCCTATGCACGAACAATTCATAGAACCTTGCAAACGCGTCGCTGACATCATAATCCCACAAGGAGGACATAACCACAAAGCGATAGAAATACTCACGTCATTCATCAAACAAAAACTTCGCGGAGAAAAATAATGCATAAGGCGGCACACATCATTACCATATTCATAGTCATGGTATTGCTGTGTACATGCAATAACAACTCGAGCAATAAACATCCGCGTCTGTGCCCTGATTTGGTTGAAATAGTAGCGCGAGACACTCTTCGCATCGCCACTATGACAGGTCCGACTTCCTACTTCTACTACCGTGACCAAGAAGTAGGTTATGATTACGAACTGGCGCAAGAGTTGGCAGACTACCTACAGTTAACACCACAATACATCCTCGCCCGCACACATTCGGAGATGCTCCATATGCTTCAAAACGGGCAGGTGGATATTATCGCATATAACCTTGCACCACTACGCATAGACAAAGGGCTCAAATTCTGGCCA
Source organism: Bacteroidales bacterium UBA4353 (assembly GCA_002394025.1). Taxonomy (GTDB): domain Bacteria; phylum Bacteroidota; class Bacteroidia; order Bacteroidales; family Paludibacteraceae; genus UBA3747. The sequence goes on along the minus strand of DGSV01000107.1, from coordinate 19,860 downwards.
ATACACGAAAAAAGCCAACTCGTACTACTGCAACACAAATCAGCGCAACCAATCTCATCCGTTCAAAACGTAGCAGACACTAAAATTCACGTTGCCAGAAATAGTATTTTCGAACAGCATATCAAGAACCTCAACGAGGAAACCGGAGGTCAGATACGTATAGTACTCACCCCTGACACAATGCGCGAAGAAGAACTTGTAGCCGATGTTAACAGCAAAAAAATTGACGCAACAGTCATATACAAAAACACATACCAACTCTTTCGCAAAAAATACCATAACATCACCACGTCTGCTCCCATCAGTGTCAGTATTGCAACAGGTTGGGTCACAAACACAGAAGCTGAAGAACTCAACAGCGCCATAGAGCGTTGGCTTGCAACACTCAAAAGTAAGCATATTAACGCATTGCGACGAAAATACTTCGTACGGACCATAGTGCCACACCGACCATTCAGCGCAAAACTCGTCAATGGTACCATATCACCCTATGACAATCTATTCAGAAAATACGCGCCGGAAATCAATTGGGACTGGCGACTGTTGGCAGCACTCTGCTACCACGAATCGCGTTTTAATCCCAACACGACATCACCAATGGGGGCTTGCGGACTTATGCAGTTAGTACCCGTGACGGCTAAACGCTATGGGCTCACAGATGAAAACTGCTACGACCCTGAAGAATCCATCAAAGCCGGAGTGCAATACATCAAATTCCTAAACGACAAATATGCAGCTATCAGCCAAACGGAAAACAGGATTAATTTTATTCTCGCAAGTTACAATGCCGGACCGGCACACATATTCGATGCAAAAGCACTGGCGAGGAAATACGGACAAGATGACAAGAATTGGCAGCACGTCAAAAAATATCTATTACTTAAATCAGAACCTGAATACTATAATGACCCGGTATGCAAATACGGATATTACAGAGGAACAGCTGCCGTAAACTATGTCGAGAAAGTCATTGAAACATACCACGTCTACGAACAAATAATAAAATAAATTTGGAACATATTCAAAAATTATTAGAACACAGACTAAGATTTTTTTATAATTCATTACCACTTCATAGTTGATATCTAAAAGAAAATTGCTAAATTTGCACTCAAAGACATCATTCTTGAAAATCTAATAACTAATTAAATACTATGCAACCACTTAACAAACAAACAGCCGTTAAGGCTCAGCGTCCCGAACGCATTATTCAATTTGGTGAAGGTAATTTTCTTCGCGCTTTCGTAGATTGGATCGTATGGAACATGGACAAGAAAACCGACTTCAACGGAAGCGTTGTCGTTGTTCAGCCAATTGACCGCGGCATGGTAGATATGCTCAATGGTCAAGACGACCTCTATCATGTTAACCTTCAGGGCATTCAAGACGGCAAGGCAGTCAACAGCCTAGAAATGATAGATGTCATAAGCCGCGCTATGAACCCTTACACGCAGCATAACGATTTCATGAAACTTGCCGAGCAACCCGAAATACGTTTCGTAATCTCTAACACCACAGAAGCCGGTATTGCTTTCGACCCTGCATGCAAACTTGACGATGCGCCGGCAAGTTCATACCCGGGAAAATTGACGCAACTGCTCTATCACCGTTTCAAAACTTTCAACGGAGCACCTGACAAAGGATGGATTATATTCCCCTGCGAGCTTATATTCCTCAACGGACACAAACTCAAAGAATGTATCTACCAATACATAGACCTTTGGGGTCTTGGTGAGGACTTCAGAGAATGGTTCACAAAATACTGCTATGTATGTGCTACCCTTGTTGACCGAATTGTGCCCGGTTTCCCGCGTCACGAAATCAAAGACATACAAGAACGCCTTGGTTATGAGGACAACCTCGTAGTACAAGCTGAGATATTCCATCTCTGGGTTATCGAAGCTGCAGAAAACATCACCCTTGAAGCCCTCGCAAAAGAATTCCCCGCCGACAAAGCCGGTCTGCACGTACTCTTTGTCCCAAGCGAGGCTCCGTATCATGAGAGAAAAGTTACACTGCTCAACGGTCCACATACCGTGCTCTCGCCTGTGGCATACCTCAGCGGCATAAATATAGTTCGTGACGCCTGCCAACACGAAGTAGTAGGCAAATACATTCACAAAGTTATGTATGACGAACTCATGCAAACCCTCAACCTACCTATGGACGAGCTCAAGAAATTCGCGGCTGACGTACTTGACCGTTTCAATAACCCGTTTGTAGATCACGCCGTAACGAGCATCATGCTCAACAGTTTCCCGAAATTTGAAACACGCGACCTGCCAGGTCTCAAGACCTACCTTGAACGTAAAGGCGAACTGCCTAAAGGACTAGTGCTGGGACTCGCTGCAATCATCACATACTACAAAGGCGGCAAACGAGCTGACGGCGCAGACATAGTACCTAATGACGCGCAAGAAATCATGGACCTGCTCAAAGAACTCTGGGCAACGGGCGATATGCGTAAAGTGGCTGAAGGTGTACTGGGAGCTACCGACGTTATTTGGAAAGAGTCGAAGTGCAACCTCAACGAAATACCCGGACTTACCGATATGGTTGAGCACTTCCTCCGCAACATCCAAGACCACGGCATGCTCGAAACCGTCAAAACCATCCTCTGATAGCATTATTGTTAACATCATTCAGAATAGCAACTCACCCGCTGCATAAATCCTGCAGCGGGTGAGTTGTCCATTGTTGATATCTAAAAAAATCCTTGTGAGAAGTTAATTTTTTGCAAGGATTTGTTATTACAATTGTTGATATCTAAAAAAACACTATATTAATAAACAACTAAAAAAAAGTACGGTTATGCAGCCAGGAAAATCAAGAATCCTCGTTTGCCCGTTCTGTGGCAAGGAGAAGGAAATCATGTCACTGATTTCAGGAAACACTTTGGGTGCCGAGTTGTGGTCGGACAATAAACGAATAGCCCCGATGCTACCCGAAATTTCGTATGTCCAGAAATGTCCTCATTGCGGAAAGTATTACATCACGGAGAGACAGGAAGAGAAGTATTCCAAGAATGGTTATTCGTTCGACAAAGGCCTTCTGACCTTCCCTGAAATGAAGGAAGCATTCACGCAGTTGTCCGAGGAGGGCTTTTTGAACGAGCAAGAAGAAATCAATGTGCGCATGATGCTTCATCACGCTTATAACGACTATTATTACAGGACAGGAAAAAAGAAAGTTGTCAGTGAAGAAGACAAAGCACTCTTCCACGACAATGGTATATGGCTGATAAAAAACCTGATAACAGATGACGTGATGAAGGCGGAGTTCTATCGGGAAATTGGCGAAACAGACACTGCAAGAGACATCCTTGATTCCGTTAAGGTTGAAAACGACTTCTTGAAATTTATTGTTGCAACTATAAGGGATAGGCTGAAAACCAATAATTGTGAGGTTTTCAAAATACAACGGTAATATAAAAAAAAAGGGATACGAATAAAAACTATAGGAAAGAAATGATGTCATCGGAACCATAGCCATTAACGACCAAGACGACTATCAAAAGAATTGCAACTATTGGAAGTACCTTAAGACCAAACTTCAGAAAGAACAAAATGAACTGGTTAGTGGCACTAACCAGTTCATTTACCAAGACGAGTCTATATGGGCGACGCAAGAGGCTATTACTACCCTTTTTGACAAAGGTCGTAGCACTATCACAGAGCATTTGCGCAACATATTTGAAAGCTGATAATTACAGTCAGATGTGGTATGTCGGTAATTCCGACACACCACTCAACATGAGGCAATAGAAGGCAAGACACAGACGAGGGAAGTGACATTCTACAATCTCGATGCTATTATCTCTGTCGTTTTTCTACCGTCAGCATGAAGGTGCAGGCGCGATGTCTTATCTCAGGATTAACCATGTTGCTATGGTGTGGGATAACGCTCCGAGCATGATGAACACGTGCCAAACGGCATGATAATAAGCGTGCCTGTTGTCGTTGTAAAAGAAATAAGCACCAGTTGTGTAAAAAAATCCCTCTGCCAGTATCCACGCGAACGCCGAATGTGGCATGATATGCCAAATATGGTAGAACACCGCCAGCACCGCCCAGCCCATTGCAAGATACAGAGCGAGTGACAATTTGGGATGTTTGCCGAGGGCGATGAATTTGCCGATTGCTCCGGCTATCACGCACGCCCATTGAAAACAGAATAAACTCCAGCCAATCCAGCCGCCAACCACCGACAGGCAGATAAGAGAGTAGGAACCGGCAATCATAACGTATATCGATATGTGGTCGAAAATCCGCAGCCGGGCTTTGTAAACAGGATTAGTCACAGCGTGGTATAAAGTCGATGAAGCGAACATTAGGAACATGCCGCCAACAAACAAAGCCGTGCCCAATATCTGATAGCCGAAAGTTAATCGCTGGCTGTGTGCTGCCAACTGCAACAGCGGTACGGCGACAACTATTGTCGCAAGCATGGAAAAGAAGTGCGTCAGAGTGTTGGCTTTCTCCTCTCGTGGCAAGTTTGTCCAATATGTTCGATGATTTTTCATTGCTTTTATGCGTGTTCCACCGCATTTGCCCAATGTCCTTATAGCAAAGATTCTTGAGATTCGGTAAATTCGTGTTCGTAAAAAGTCCCTTAAGTCCCCAAAGTCCTTAGAGCATTTGCATTTACAGCGCACAAAATTACAGTTTTTTTTCAATTTTATAAAGTTTTTTTGTCATTTTTACGATAAAATTCACCGCTATTTTTGTCATTTTTGCAAATATACAGATATATCTCACCATATCTCGTAATATCTCACACAATCCTAAATTCTAATGATCGCTTTGGGTTAAAGGCATTGGCTCTCAACAAACACCCCCGACGTCACAAGCCGTGACATCGGGGGTATTCTTGTTCTTAGTCCTTAGTCCTTAGTCGTATCTTAGTCCTTGTCTTAGTCCTTAGTCTTTGTTCCTTGTAACTTAGTCCTTGTCTTTATTTCAATCCCAGAAGTCCGTAGGCGAAGAGTTCGCTGAAGAGCAGTTGCAGACGGATGTATTGAGCATAGTTGCCTACACCCTTGCATGACTTGATGTCAAACGTGGCAACTGTTTTGCCGGTCTTGATTTCAACGGCTTTCATGGTGCCTGTCATTATGGCTCCGCCTGACTGCATGCTCATGCCGAAACCTGCTGCCACGCCATTGCCCATGTCGATTTTGTTGACGGTAACGACAAATTTGTACTTGGCTTGCTTGGGGTCAACCATCATGTAGTGTTTCTCGTACGACTCCTTCTCGTCGGTGTCTTTGGTCGTGGTGTAGAACTTCCATGTCAGTGGGCCTGAGCACATTTGCAGACCGCCTTTGTTTTTCTTGTTGAAACAATAACTGCCGTTTTTGCGCATCATTACGCCTTCGGTCGCTCGGCGCTGAACCTCTGGCCAGTCCTTAACCCAGTCACTGCCCTGTTTTTGGTTGTACTGCGCTATGCTGCCGAAGTTCTTGTCAACGTTCATTCTCCTATCAAATTCAACAACTTGCGCTTTCGACCAGTCGATTTCAAGGTAAGCATACTCACCGGCTTCGTTTAGGAAAGCGAGGCTGCCAGATGTCAAAGTCATGTCTGTGTCATCGGCAAAAAGTACACCAGCAACAAGCAGGGATACAATGATTGATGCAAATTTTTTCATAGCATAAATATTTGTTGATTTATCACGCGGTAAAGGTATGAAAATTATTCCGTTTGACGAAATTATTGCTATAATAATTTTGTCATATAGCAAAAAAACACTACTTTTGTGAAGTCAATCTTTCGACTTTCGACTAAAAGGTAATCCTTCTTTCGACTAAAAGGTAATCCTTCTTTCGACTTTCGACTAATAATCTTTCGACTATATTATGATTCAATTCCTTAAAATCAATCCTGACGACAATGTCGTAGTTGCTATCCAAGACCTTCACAAGGGTCTAACTTTGAATGTTGATGGCGTGTCTGTTACTGTTCTTGAAGATGTTCCGGCAGGGCATAAGGTGGCCCTTAAGAATTTTGCTGAAGGAGAAAATGTCGTTAAGTATGGCTATCCTATTGGCCATGCCCGCCGTGCTATCAAGCAGGGCGAGTGGGTCAACGAGAATAACATACGCACAAACCTCGCTGGTTTGTTGAGTTATGAATACCATCCGGTTGATGTGCGCCTTGAAATCGCTGATGAACATCGCACTTTCCGTGGCTACCGCCGCAGTGACGGTCAAGTAGGCATACGCAATGAGGTGTGGATTATACCCACAGTAGGCTGCGTTAACGGCATAGTGCAGCAGCTGGCGGACAGGCTGAGTGAAGAAACAAGGTGCGAGGGCATCGACGGCATTTTTGCTTTCCCTCACAACTATGGTTGCAGTCAATTGGGCGACGACCATGAGAACACCAAGAAAATTTTGAGGGACATGGTTCATCATCCTAATGCCGGAGCAATACTTGTTGTTGGCTTGGGATGTGAGAACAACCAACCTGATATTTTTGAACAATATTGCGGCGAATATCGCAAGGATCGCGTTAAATTCATGGTATCGCAAAAGGTTGAGGGCGATGAAGTTGAATATGGCATGAAAATTTTGCGGGAACTCTATCAACTAGCTCGTCAAGACCATCGCGAGGACATACCGCTCAGCGAACTGCGCGTGGGTTTGAAATGCGGAGGTTCGGATGGTTTTTCCGGCATCACTGCCAACCCACTATTAGGCATGTTCAGCGACTACCTTGTGGCTCAAGGCGGAACCACGGTGCTTACGGAAGTGCCTGAGATGTTCGGCGCAGAAACGATACTGATGAACCGCTGCGCTGACCGCGGTTTGTTTGACCAGACGGTATCCCTCATCAATGATTTCAAGGAATACTTCTTGAGTCATGGCGAGCCTGTTGGCGAGAACCCGTCTCCTGGCAACAAGGCTGGCGGTATCTCCACATTGGAGGACAAAGCGTTGGGTTGCACGCAGAAGTGCGGCAAGAGCATCGTTCGCGGCGTGCTGCCCTATGGTGAGCGCCTGCAAGTGAAAGGACTTAATCTGCTGTCTGCCCCGGGTAATGACCTTGTGGCGTCAACGGCATTGGCTTCGGCAGGCTGCCACATCGTGCTCTTCACAACAGGTCGCGGCACGCCGTTCGGCACTTACGTGCCTACGATGAAGGTGTCCACCAACTCGGGACTCGCGAAACGCAAACCGCAATGGATAGACTTCAATGCCGGCGTAATCGTCGAAGACGAACCAATGGACAAGACCTTGGAGCGCTTCACCGACTACGTTATTCGCGTAGCAAGCGGGGAAATGACTAATAACGAGAAAAATGGTTATCACGAAATTGCTATTTTCAAAACAGGAGTAACGTTATAAAACCTTGTATATGGTGATACGAAACGACTCCCGCTGACAATAATAGTCAGTGGGAGTCGTTTGTTGGTATTACATATCACACAATGCTAAAATTCCCGAGTAAGCAAAAAGTCGAGAAGTTCCATACAATCATTATAGGCTCTTGAGTTTTTTGTTTCATATTCCTTCAATAGCCCTCTGGCTTGATTGGCATAATTCTTCATAACCTTGTTGGCGCACTCTACTCCGTTGTATTCTTTCACAAAAGCCAGCACCTTGTCAACTTCTTGTGGAGCATTCTTAATAAGTTGCATAACGACCCTGCATTCGCTGGCATCCGCCTGCGCAAAGGCAGATAATAGTGGTAATGTTATTTTGCCTTCAACGATGTCATTCAGCACAGGTTTACCTATTTTATCAGCGTACTGCGGCGAATAGTCTAATACATCATCTTTAAGTTGAAATATCATGCCTAACAGAATTCCGAACTTTGACATATTATCCACATCAGTATCATTTCCACCTCCTGATATTGCTCCGCAATATGCGCAAGCGCGAAATAGCGATGCTGTTTTGAATTCTATGATTTTAAGGTATGTATCAACATATGTATTGAAAACATTGATATGCTGCAATAATTCACCTTGCGCGAGTTCTGAAGCGCAACGCATAACAGCTTCCACATAAGCAATCTTGCCCGTATTGAGCAACAAACGAAGACCCTGCGAAAGATAGTAGTCACCTAACAGTACCGCAGACTTATTATCCCATACGTTGTTGACGGTAGGTCTGTTATGACGTTTTTCAGCTTTGTCAACAACATCATCATGAAGCAATGTCGCAGTATGTATTACTTCCATCGCTGCTGCCGCTGACAGTGTGTCTGGTGAATTATTTCCTACAAGTTCCGATGATAGAAATACGAGCAATGGGCGCACCATTTTACCCCTTGATAGCTGCTGGTAATCAACAAGCTTACGCACAGGGAGTATGTCACTCTTCAAATGTTGACTGATAAGTTGCCTTACCTCGTCAAACCATGTATCGTATTTGTCGTAAAACATTTATAATCGTTGTATTTTCGCCCCCAAAGCATTGAGCCGTGTGTCTATTTTCTCGTATCCTCTATCAATTTGGTCTATGTTATGTATGATACTCGTTCCTTTGGCACTCATAGCGGCTATCAACAATGCTATGCCGGCTCGTATATCAGGCGATGACATCTCGGCATGGCGCAATTTGAATTTGTCCGAAAGACCTATAACTGTGGCGCGGTGCGGATCACAAAGAATTATCTGAGCACCCATATCTATTAATTTATCGACGAAGAATAGACGGCTCTCAAACATCTTTTGATGTATGAGCACACTGCCGGTAGCTTTTGTAGCAACAACGAGCATCACACTCAATAAGTCAGGTGTTAAACCTGGCCAAGGTGCATCGCTGATGGTCATGATTCCCCCGTCAAGATAAGTATCTATGGTATAACCCTCGTGCGCCGGCACCAAGATGTCATCGCCACTACGCTCTATTGTTATACCCAACCTGCGGAATGCGTCAGGAATAATTCCTAATTCATCATAAGCGACATCTTTAATTGTTATTTCCGAACCCGTCATCGCTGCCATCCCTATGAAACTACCAACCTCTATCATATCTGGCAATAAGCGGTGCTGACATCCGCCGAGTTTTTCTACACCATGGATTGTCAGCAAATTAGAGCCTATGCCTTCTATATTGGCTCCCATATTCACCAACATACGGCAAAGCTGCTGAACGTAAGGCTCGCAGGCGGCGTTATAGATTGTCGTGGTTCCATGCGCCAATACTGATGCCATCACAATATTTGCGGTACCTGTTACCGATGCCTCATCAAGCAACATATAACAGCCCTTTAGTTCTTGCGTGGTAATTCGATAAGCCTTCAGGTCCGGGTCATAATCAAATTCAGCACCGAGCTTCTGAATTCCTATCAGATGCGTGTCAAGCCTGCGACGGCCTATCTTATCGCCACCTGGTTTTGGTAATATGGCTTTGTGAAAGCGTGCTAATAACGGACCTACTATCATCACGGACCCTCGGAGTGATGCCGCACGCTTGTAGAAGTCACGGCTTTCAAGTATATCGAGATGAACATCATCTGCTTTGAAAGAATAAGTATGAGCCCCGCGCCGCTCTACTCGCACACCAAGGTCAACTAGTAGTCGAATCAGATTGTTTACATCAGCAATATCAGGGATATTGTCTATCACTACCCGCTGGTCTGTAAGTAGTGTGGCGCAAATGACCTGCAAAGCCTCATTTTTGGCGCCCTGCGGAATTATGCTGCCGCAGAGTTTGCGACCGCCCTCAATGCTAAAACGTGCCATAATATCAAGCGCTATGTTTTTTCTTTTTCTTGATTTTCTTCTCGGTCTGCACGGGATGTATATATTTTACCTGCTTGCCGAGCCACTCCGAAGCTTTGGCTATCTGACCCGGCATAAGCTGAATTTTGCCACCACTCAACCGAGCTATGTCATCGGCAATCTTTTCATCATCAACCTGCTCAATATTCCATTGCAGATAATTTTTCTTCATCTGCACAGCAACAGCCAACGAGGCTTGTTCAAACTCAACACTTCCTGGAGCCATAGAACGGCAGATTTCTATCATATCCTGAACAACACGACCATAATAGCGACTTTGCAAACGCTGTGACGAATAGGGAAGCGGAGCCGGAGTACCAACTAGTGTCTCCTTCTTGGGTTCACCATAAGGGTAGTCGATGTCAAGTTTGAAATCCGACAATAACGCTATGTGATCCCATAATTTACGCCGCAAGTCTTCGCTATCGCGCTGACCACTGATTACGAGCATTGCCTTAACGATATTTTTCGCGCATCGCGTACGTTGTTCGCGAGTTGGCAATTGGCAGGCATATTCTACCAAGTCCTGCATATACCTGCCATATTCAGGCATGCGAAGCGTTCCTTGTTGACTTTTATATTCCATCCTATGAACTAATTTTATTTCTTTTCGCGCAGCAAATATATCAATGTTGGGAAGTGGTCGGCATATCCGTTGAGCCATACGCCACCATTGCCATGTGTACGCAACGGACCACCTTTGCCTATACCTTCTTTTTGAACCAAAAAGTCTTTATTGAAAACCTCAGCCTTCCAATAGCTCCACTCACTGCGGGGAGCATTAAGCAGTGGTTCCGAAATTATTATCTGGTCAAAGAGATTCCAGTTGCCCTGATACATAAGCGTTCCGATACCTTTTTTGAATATAGGCCACATTGTGTTGTAGAAGCCCTTTGCTCCTACAGTTGTAGCCTTCAGTTTAGCATTTATTACTTCGGCGCACGATACGTTATCAGGGTCATCATTCATGTCACCCATGATGATTATTTTCGCTTTTGGGTCGTGCTGATACAATGAGTCGGTAATAGTCATCAGAAGTGTCGCTGCTGCCACACGACGCGGTCGGCTATATTCTTCCCCACCCCATCTACTAGGCCAGTGATTGACGATGATGTGTACCTTCTCACCTTGTAAATAACCACTCACCAGCAATTCAAAACGTGTGTGAACAGTATCGCCTTGAGCGTCATACACGCCATCCTTCATGCGAAGCATGTAGCCTTGTGTACGCGTAGGGGTGAAATAATCAGGATTATAAAGCAAACCGACATCAACACCTCGACGGTCAGGCCCCTCAAGCAAAATAGGCTTATAGTTACGCTCCGCCATCTCCGGTTCGCGGCACAAATCCTCAAGGCAACCGATATTCTCAACCTCGGCAACACCTATAACGGCACAACCTCTTGGTGTTACGTCTGTGCCCAGAAGTGACAACGCATAAGACATATTATGCAATTTATGTTTATATTTCAGAGGAGACCAGTGCATGCCGCCATCAGGTAAGTATTCCTCATCATTTTTATTAGGGTCATTTATGGTATCGAACAGGTTCTCAAGATTGTAAAAACCTATCGCGACCACCGAATAGTCTTTCTTCTGGGCATTGGCAAATATTGCGCAGAGGATTAGAATAATACTGAAAATTTTACGCATAGCGGTGAAATTTTTTATGAGTTATTATTGTTGAGTGTTGTCAAAGTTTTACTATCATGAACGATAGTGGTTTAACTTCCACATTAGCGGCCATGTCAATCTTTTCGCCAGTCATAACATTAGTTCCTGTTGACGAATATTTGCTCGCTATGTCATTATAGTGTTTCCAGTCAATTTTTTTCACCTCATTCGAAGCATTGAGGTACACGAAAACAGCTCCGCGATCCGTGTAGCGGAAATAAGCGTATGTATTATCTCTGCTCAAGAAGTGCATTGTCTTGCCATTATGGATTATAGGTTCTGTCTTGCGCCAATTGAAAAGTTTTGTATAGAAATCCAGCATAGATTGCTGACCGGGCTCAAGTTGCTGTTTATCACCGGGGAAGAAGCCCGGGAAGTCACGACGAAGTGAACCATGACCTTTGGTTTTGTCAGCTGACAACATTCCTATTTCCTCACCATATGTCAGTTGTGGGATGCCCCTGAGCGTGGCTATCATCACCGCCGCGAGTTTCATACGCTCCGGATTGCTGTCAAGCACAAGATCCCCAATGCGCTCTGTATCATGATTTCCGCTAAATATCAGCAGATTATTAGTATTTGCATACATATAGTCGTTAGCTACTGACTCATAAACTTTCAGCAGACCATTACCCCAACCCTGACCATCATTCTGCAATGCCTGAACGATAGCTTCTTGTGTAGGGAAGTCCATAACTGATGGCAGGTGGCTGTTATAGCCATCAGTATTATTAGCGTCAGCCTGCCAATAACATATCTGCGATGCGGGGCGTGTCCAACACTCACCTACTATATTGATGTTGGGATATTCGTCACGAATTGCTTTAGTCCACTTCGAGATTGGTTCTTTCTCGTTATAAGGATAAGTATCAACACGTAGTCCATCTAAACCGGCATACTCAATCCACCATATCGCCATTTGTTGGAAATAATGCAACAGGTCGGGATTGTCAAGGTTCATGTCGGGCATGGCGGTATCGAACCAACCTGACACCATTAGTTCGCGGTCCGATGGAGCGGCATTGTTGTCCATAGCTGTCGTGAACTCCCAGTTGCTCTGAGTGTAAGTTTTGAATTGGTGTATCCAATCCTGATAGGGCAAGTCTTTCATCCACCAGTGAGCAGCTCCGCAGTGGTTGGGAACCATATCCATGATGAGTTTCAAACCTTTAGCATGACAGCTATCTGCCAGATTGCGATACATCTCATTAGTTCCCATTCGAGGGTCTATGTGGTAGTAATCGGCACAGGCGTACCCGTGATAACTCTGCGTAGGTTCGTTGTCAAGCAGCAAAGGTGTGGACCATAATGCTGTAGCACCAAGGTTGGCAATATGGTCAAGATGCTTTATTATTCCGGCAATGTCACCGCCGTGACGACCATAGAACTCGCCTCTGTTAGCCTGCTCGACGCATTGAGGCATATTGTCATTGCTCGAATCGCCATTCGCAAATCGATCCGGCATAAGAAGGTATATAACATCAGACGTGTTGTAACTCTTACGATTGAGCAAAGCCTGATTACGCTCATGAATGAGATATTTATATTTGAGTTTCTTCTTACCTTTCTGGATTTGAATAGTATATTGCCCTGGCTTCTCAACTTTCATATCAACAAACAGATAGTTAGCACTCTGGGCGTTATGCTGCCCCTTGACTGACAAACCCGGCTCAAGGACTGAGACTTGGGCATCAGCAAGATTATCGCCTTGTATGAGCAATGTCAATGGCATTTTCATACCTGTCCACCAACACAGCGGTTCTACGCGGTCAATACGTTGAGCACTGAGACTTATCATAGCGCATAACGCAAATAGAGAAAGGATAATTTTTTTCATGGTATGGTGTATGTAAGATTAATTTTTGCCTGCTTAATACATTTTTAATTAATAATTCCTACCTAGGATTGACAAAGGTACAAAAAATTAGTGGATATTCAAGGATATTTTCGTAATTTTGCAGTGATATGAATACAAAAATAATCGCTAACGTCTGCCATGGTCAATATGTAGGATCAAGTGACGTTGATATAGAGGTCCTTTTGACAGATAGCCGCTCGCTGTCATTTCCCGAACGAACATTGTTTTTCGCTCTTGTCACTAACCGAGCCGACGGACATAATTATATTGAAGAACTCTACAATCGGGGAGTTCGCGCTTTTGTCGTAAATAAAGACTTTGCCGAGCACAAAGCTTCACTAATGACCGATGCGTGTTTCATTGCCGTAAACAATACACTAACCGCATTGCAGGACTTGGCTGCATACCACCGAAATCAATTCAAAATACCTGTGATAGGCATCACAGGTTCAAATGGGAAAACATGTGTCAAGGAGTGGCTGTATCAGCTCCTCAATGCCGACCATTCGATATGCCGCTCACCTCGCAGCTACAACTCGCAAATAGGCGTGCCACTCAGCGTATGGCAGTTGTCAGCGAAGTATGATATGGCTATTTTCGAAGCAGGGATATCGCAAAGGAACGAAATGAAAAGACTCGAACCTATAGTGAAACCCACTATCGGCATACTGACGAATATCACTGACGCACACCAAGAAAACTTTGTCTCACAAAAAGAAAAATGCTTGGAAAAAGCTCAACTATTCAGCCACGCTGAGCTCGTCATTTATAACAAAGATAACAAACTCATCGATGATGTCTGCACAAGCCTTGGCTACAAAACTTTAACATGGGGACGCGACACCACGAGCGATATCGTCATCACTAGTATCACGAACCTCAACGAGCCGGAAAGTGATAAGCAGACGACACTGCTTAATTACACCTATCGCAATTCCAAAGGACACTATACACTTCCCTTCTCCGACCACGCCTCTGTAGAGAATAGTCTCCACTGCCTTGCCTTAATGCTTTATATGGGCTACGGACATTCCGAAATAGGTCTCAGGATGCTCAATCTTGAACCCGTAGCCATGCGAATGGAAGTCAAAGAAGGTCTCAACGGGTGTACAATCATCAACGATAGCTACAATGCCGATTTGACATCACTTGATATAGCGCTCGACTTCCTCAAACAGCAAGCTCTGCTTCATGACAAAAGCAATAGAACGCTCATTATGAGCGACATTCTTCAAAACGGTATCAGCACTGAAGACCTCTATCGGCAAGTCGCCAATATGCTGCGAAGTCGGCAGGTAACGCATTTTATCGGTATCGGAGAAGACGTGCAGCGACACCAACAGCATTTCAAAGGTATAAACAGTGAGTTCTACAGCAATACAGAAAGTTATATAGCACATGGCGGGTGGCAAAAATTGAACAATAGTGTTGTACTCATCAAAGGCAGTCGTCGCTACGGACTGGAAAAAATCAGTCAACGTCTCGAAAAAGTTGTACACGAGACAGTGCTTGAAGTTAATCTATCAGCACTGACTGAAAACCTCAACTACTTCCGCAGCAAACTCGACAAAGGAACCAAGATGATGTGCATGGTCAAGGCATTCGCATACGGCAGCGGAATAGTTGATGTCAGTCGTGCGTTGCAAAGGCATCATGTTGACTACCTCGCTGTTGCCGTTGCTGATGAAGGAGCATTACTCCGACGCGAAGGAATTACATTGCCGATAGTGGTAATGAACCCCGAGAGTAATGCCATGAACACTATCATAGAGAATAACCTCGAACCTAATGTATATAATATCAACAAGCTTAACGAGGTTATTAATGCCGTTGAACGACAAGGACTTAACCACTACCCCATTCATATCAAAATTGATAGTGGTATGCACCGCCTCGGCTTTGAGCTTCAAGACATAGATAATCTCTGCGAAGTACTGCGAAGACAGGAGTTCGTAGAAGTAAAGAGCACTTTCTCACACCTCGCCGGAGCTGATAGCGACAAATTCGACGAATTCACGAGAGAACAGATAGGCCGCTACGAGGCCTGTGCCGAAAAACTGCAACAAGGACTCCCTTATCACATTATCAAGCATATACTCAATTCTGCCGGTATCGAACGATTTACTGAAAAGCAGTTTGACATGGTTCGTCTCGGAATCGGGCTTTACGGATTCAGTTCACTGCCAGATGTGAAATTGAAAAACGTATGTTCACTGAAAACGGTAATTCTACAGATAAAAACGGTCCGTGCAGGCGAGAGTATCGGTTATAGTCGCAACACATGGCTCACCACTGATCGCAAAATAGCTGTCATACCCATCGGATATGCCGATGGATTTGACCGACGACTGGGCAACAGAGCAGGACATGTGTTCGTCAATGGTGTCAAATGTCCTGTTATGGGAAACGTATGCATGGATGTCGCAATGATTGATGTCACTGAGGCTGACGCACACGAAGGGGATAGTGTGGAAATATTTGGAGAACACCAAACCATAGAACAACTCGCCGAACAACTCGGTACTATAACATACGAAATACTGACATCAGTAAGCCGGAGAGTAAAAAGAATATACTTCGAAGAGTAAGAACCATGACGGAGATTTTCATTAAGCACTATGGTGTAGAACCAACAAGTATCTGTCAACTGTCAGGGTCAGGTAGTAACCGTATCTACTATCGCCTAACACATCCTGATGGATATTCGGTTATTGGTGTTCGAGGCACTCTACAACGCGAAAATCATGCCTTTATAACAATGGCACGACATTTCAAGTCTCTCAATCTCAACACTCCCGAACTCATTGCTGTCAGCCATGACGAAATGACATACCTTCAGCAGGACTTGGGCAATATAGCTCTCTTTGACGTGCTAAAACCCCATATCGGCAATTGGCATAAAGAGAAGAGTGCTGCCAGTATAAACATCATTAAGACAACCCTGAACCTATTGGCGCACTTTCAGATTACTGCCCACAAGGGCATGGATTATTCTGTATGCTTTCCCGTACGAGAACTCGACAAGCGTAGCATAATGTGGGATCTCAATTATTTCAAATACTGTTACCTCAAACTTGCGGGGATAGAATTTGACGAGAGCGCTCTCGAAGATAATTTTGAAAACCTATGTCATGAACTATTAACTCGCATGACGGTCCGAGGTTTCATGTATCGTGATTTCCAAAGTCGCAATGTCATGCTCACCGACGGAAAACCCATGTTCATAGACTTCCAGGGAGGACGCTACGGACCACTTATATACGACGTCGTATCGTTCCTATGGCAGGCACGTCTCCAACTCCCTGACGATTTGCGAACACTGTTGTTTGAAGAATATCTTGAAGACCTGCGCAGAGAGCAAAGCAACATCAATAAACAAGCACTGATTGATGACTTACCTTATTGGGTCTTTTTCAGAAATCTACAAGTACTTGGAGCATACGGATTTAGAGGCTATTACGAAAAAAAACAGCATTTTCTCGAAAGCATCAAACCAGCTTTGGACAACATAAAAAAACAAACTATTATCACTCAGTATCCCGCTATCGCACACTGCCTGATTAATCAACAATAGCAAACACATTATCATGGCTCTAACAGTATATATCACAAGCTTTTCCTTTAAACGCGGAATACCTGACGACCCAAGTGGCAATGGAGGCGGATACGTATTCGACTGCCGGGGAACAAATAACCCGGGTCGCTACGAAGAGTACAAGGCACTTACCGGACTCGACAAACCCGTGATTGACTTCCTTGAAAAGGATGGAGAAATACTCGATTTCCTCAACCATGTCTATGCAATCGTTGACAAGCATACCGAATGTTTCATGCGTCGCGATTTCACTAGTCTTCGCGTCAACTTCGGATGTACGGGAGGACAACACAGATCAGTATATTGTGCCGAACATTTGGCACAACATTTGCACGACAAATACGGCGTCACGGTATCATTGAATCACCGTGAACAAAAATTAACCAAACTTTATGAAAGATAGTATAGTACAGATTTTAGCTACAGTATTCTTAATTTTAGGCACCATGATGGGGCTACTAACCAATTGGGTTATAACTCCGTATGTATATACAATAGGTGCAGCGGCAGCAATAGTCTATGGCATTCAGGTATCAGTAAAAAACAAAAATGCGGGACATGACATCAAACGGCTATCTCATATTTTCGCTTTCGTGTCATGCTCACTTGCAGGAGCCGCATATCTACTCTTTTGCGGAGACAACAGTTGGTGGATAGCCATCACACTGCTATACGCGACTATGGTGCTTTACTATAGTTTTAGGACTAACAGCTGATATTTAGGTTTAACATTTGTCTATCAGCTAAAATGAGTGGGAAACACCGATGGTATATCCCACTCATTAATTATGCAAACTCGTAGCAGCTTACTATGAGTTAATTTTTTGAATTCTTTGCAACAATGTGGGGTGTGAATAATCACAGAACACGCGAGCAGGATGAGGTGTTAAATTACTCATTGCCTGAGCGGTGATCTTCTTCAAACCACTGATCAAGTCCATGCCAACCCCATTATCACGAGCAAAAGCGTCTGCCTGATATTCATGACAACGGCTTAAAGCGTTCACAACTATCTGCAACACGATATTCAGCGGAGTATATAGAAAACCGAACATATACACGTTAACATGAAACGATGCCATCTCGGCACCAGCGGCAAAAGCTAAAGACTCACTTGATAAACTATAGCCTAAAAGAATAAAAATCAGCAGTTGGACAGCAGAAGACACTGCCATCATTTTCCAATTATGACAATGTTTATAGTGACCAATCTCATGAGCGAGAACAGCCACAATCTCTTCTGTTGATAATTGCTCGATTAAAGTGTCATAAAGAACAACACGCTTATTGCGCCCCAAGCCGGTAAAGTAGGCATTGGCCTTTGTACTACGTTTGCTGGCATCAAGCACATAAATCTCAGTAAGAGGAAAATCGACCTTACGGGCAAAAGACTCGATAGAGTCACGTAATTCGCCTACGGGAAGTGGCGTTTGCTTGTTAAACAAAGGTACGATAAGAAGACTGTAAAATTCACTCATGAAGAGACTAAACAGCGTCACGGCACCAAAGGCCAAAAGCCAAAAATAATCCGGCAAGGAAAGGTATATCAACGACAAAACGCACACTATGAGTGACTGCAAGAACAGACTCAACAATAGATTAGTCAGCGAATCCTTAACGAATTGACCTTTCGTAGATTTATTGAAACCAAAACGCTGCTCTATTACAAAATTGTCATAATAATCAAAAGGTATCGCTATTAAAGTAGAACACACTGAAATCAAGGCAAAAAACAGCACACTGACCAGCGTTTCCCGATAGATATCCTTCCAAGCCAAATCTGTGAGCCATGAACGTAACAAACCATCAAGCCAACCTATGCCACCAAGAGCAACAAACAACAACGTAACCACTAAAGACACCGTAGTCACTAACCAACCAAAATTAGCATTGGTACGCAAATAACTCTGTTGCTTACGATAAGCTTCGGCATCATAAATATCAGATAACTCGTCTGGCAGCACTGCCCGTGAAGCGCGAATATCCAACACTGAAAGAACTCTGCTGAAAAGCCATTCGGCAACTATGAAAAACAATATCAAATAATACATAACGAAAAATTTATGCAAAATTAGAGATATTTTTGCTGATACACAAAAAAATTCGTAACTTTGCGTAAAATGCATTAGTATGAGCATGCTTATTTTCAGAAGTTTTTCGAGCGGTAGTAACGGCAATTGTTACTACCTGGGAACTCGTGAAAAAGGCATACTTATAGATGCCGGTATCAGCTCGCTCATAATACGTAAAAACCTCAAAGCAATGGCGGTGGATGTCAAAAGCCTCTTCGGAGTGCTCGTTACCCACGACCATGCCGACCATGTGCGAGGGCTCGGAGGAGTAGCTAAAAGATTTCAACTCCCTGTTTACGCCACGCGGCAAACATTTGTTGGACTTGACGGCAACTGGGCGGTAAAAGACAAACCCGAGCCGGTAATGAGGCGTCTTATTAGCAAGAACGAACCTTTCAACATCGCTGACTTCACTGTCACACCTTTCGCGGTAGCCCATGACTCACACGATTGTGTAGGATATTTCATACAGTATCAAGGCGTAAATATTACGCTCGCAACAGACATAGGGCACACCGATGATGTCGTGGCACGATATGCCTCAATAAGCGACCACATAATCATCGAAGCCAATTACGATGAGCAACTCCTACTCCACGGACGATATCCCGAACCTCTGAAAAGACGCGTGATATCAGACCAAGGACATCTATGCAATGACGACTGTGGCAAATTCCTCGCCCAAATCTATAATACAAGGCTAAAAAGCATATACCTCTGCCACTTAAGTCAAAACAATAACACTCCCGAAATAGCACTTGACACCATCCGTTCACACCTTATGAATGCCGGCATACAAACAGAACGTGACGTAAACCTATATGCGCTACCTCGTACAAGCCCATCTCAGGTGTTCCAAATCAAATAAAATCTAACAATCATGTCAAAGCAACTCGTAATAATTCCCACATACAACGAGAAAGAGA
>DGSV01000039.1 GCA_002394025.1 Bacteroidales bacterium UBA4353 | reverse complement strand
ACGTTACTCATCTCCAGCGAGAAGATGGCTACCGGTATCTCATGATCAACGGCTATGTTCTTGGCCATGGATAGAACGAAAGCCGTCTTACCCATTGCCGGACGGGCTGCGATGATGATCAGGTCCGGTGTCTGCCAGCCGGAGGTGATCTTGTCTAAGGCGTGGAATCCGGATGGGATACCGCTGATCGAACCGGTGTTCTTGGCGGCTTTTTCCATGCGGGCGAACGCTTCTTCTATCACGGGGTCGATCTGCGTCACGTCGCGTTTTTGCGAGCGTTGCGAGATCTCAAAGATGCCGGATTCGGCTTCTTGCATCAGCTCGTCAACATCTTGTGTCTCGTCGAATCCTTTTTCTTCTATCTGGGCGGCTAAGGCTATGATGTCGCGCGCTGTCGCTTTCTTGGATATGATCTCTGCGTGATAGCGTAGATGGGCTGTCGAGGCTACGCGGCGGGTCAGATCTGCAAGATAGACCGCGCCGCCGGCTTTATCTAGCGTACCCATATTGCGCATCTTCTCGCCTACGGATAGTATGTCGATAGGCTGGTCTTTTACGGCCAGTTCCCGTATGGCTTCATAGACCAGACGGTTCTGGTCCTTGTAGAAGACCTCCGGTCTCAATAGATCCGCTACAGTACCGTAGGCGTCTTTCTCTATCATGATCGCTCCCAGTACCGAATCCTCTAGTTCCTGCGCCTGAGGGGGAAGTTTGCCCGTCTCGTTGGCGCCTACTTTGATGATCGTGGCTGGCTGGGGACGTTTGTTATTTCTGCTTGTTCCTGCCATATTCGGTTAATAGATTGTGGGCAGCAACGAAACTGCTTACCTCATTGTTCAATACCTGTCGTTCGGCTACCTCTATCTGATGCTCCATCTGCTCGTTCTTGTAGAATCCGTCCAGAAGTGCCTGGTTGATGGTCTCGTACATCCAGTACTTGGCTTGTTCGGTGCGATGGAGGGCAAAGTAACCGTTGGATTTGGTGAAGGCGATATACTGTTCTATGTTTTCCCATACTTCCATCACGCCGCTGTGGTCGATGGACGAGCAGCAGATGGCGTCGGGCTTCCATCCTGATTCGGACGGGGGGAACAGGGCTAATGCGTTCTTGAAACTGATGCGGGCTACGCGCGCGCGTTCAATATTATTTCCGTCGCATTTGTTGATGGCTATGCCGTCGGCCATCTCCATGATGCCGCGTTTGATGCCTTGCAACTCGTCGCCGGTGCCGGTAACTTGCAGCAGTAGGAAGAAGTCAACCATGCTGTGTACCGCCGTCTCACTTTGTCCTACGCCCACTGTTTCCACGAATATGGTGTCAAATCCTGCGGCTTCGCAGAGTACTATTGTCTCACGCGTCTTTCGTGCCACTCCTCCCAACGAACCTGCCGAGGGGCTGGGGCGTATGAAAGCGTTTTCGGCTGCCGAGAGGCGCTCCATACGTGTCTTGTCGCCAAGGATACTGCCTTTTGAGCGCTCTGAGCTGGGGTCTATTGCCAATACAGCAAGACGGTGACCATCACCAACAAGCTGCATTCCCAAAGCTTCAATAAAAGTGCTTTTTCCGGCTCCCGGAACACCGGTGATTCCGAGCCTTAATGACTTGCCGGCATGTGGTAAACAGCGTTCTATGACTTGTTGGGCGAGTTGTTGATCGCTTGCTAAGGAGCTTTCCACAAGTGTCACGGCCTGACCAAGAATGCTGATGTTACCGTTCAAAATGCCTTCGACATATTGTTCTACACTATAGCGCACGCGCGTCCTTTTGGGGCGCGCGTAGGGATTTATTTTGGGCACATCAGCAACACCGTCGTTGACAGTTAATCCTATGTGCTCGGGGTCATTTTCAGGATGATACATATCTTTTTGTTTATTCCTCAACGGTCCATGTAACCGTCAGTCTGCGGTCGGAGCGGTTGGGGTCGTTAGTGATTAGTGTCAGTTGGCGTTTATGGCTCTTCACGGCCATATTACGGGTGTCAATGGTGACGTTGACGTATGCCGTTTTGCCGGGCGCTATGCTGCTTTTGGTGACCTTGGTGGTGATGTCATTGGTGTAGTTAATGAGTCGGCGTATGAGTAGTGGTGCTTTGGCTCCTTGGTTCTTGATACCGAATTTCACGACTTTTACGGCGCCTTTCTTGATAACTCCCAGGTCGCAGGTGGTATTGGCAATCTCACATATCGGAGCGTTGCGCTTATCCTGCTCACTCATTTTGCTGAAGTCTTCAACGACATTGCCGGTGATGATAATTTTATAGTCATCGCTATCCATCACTTTGCCGTTAATACTGAGGTGACCGTAGTAGGTGAAAGGTCCCCAAATCTTGGCATGTTCGGAGTCGAATATGACTTTGATGCTTCCGTCGGCATCTTTGGCGAGGGTTATCGCACCTTGGGTGTGTACTGCTTTATCATCGAAAACGATGTCAACCGTGATGTCTTCGCTGCCGATATTGCCAATGATGAGTGAGTTTTCGCGGCTGTCGCCATAGTTGATGTTACCCATGGCTAAAGCCTTGCTTTTCAGACCTATACTACCAACTTTTATGGCGTATTTTTCCACCACTTTATTTTGTTTTGGTGTCACGTTGCCAGATATTGTCAAGCGCACCGTTTCGTTAGAGGCATTGCTGGTCACTGTGATGGTTTTGTTGAAGCCTCCGGGACGTCCCATGGGGTTGTAGGTGGCTGTTACTATACCTTTCTGTCCCGGCTCTACGGGTTCTTTGGTCCAGTTAGGTGTTGTGCATCCACAACTGGCGCGCACATTGCTAATAACAAGAGGCGTGGCGCCGGTGTTGGTGAACTCAAAGGTATGACTGACTTTTCCGCCCTCTTCTGCTATAGTGCCAAAGTCATGCTTGAGTTCTTTGAATTCCAGCATTGGCTGCTGGGCTACGATAATGGCGGCAAGAAAACTAAAAAGAGTAGTAATGATTGTCCGTGACATGGTTTATTGAGCTTTTTGTACTTCACCGGTGATTTTCACCATAGTAGCTTCAGGTTCGGTATTAGCCGTTATCGTTACAGTTTTTGTGAAAGCTCCCGGACGTCCAAGTGGATTGTACGTAACGGTGATAGATGCTGTTTTGCCGGGTTCTACGGGTTCTTTTGGCCAACTGGGTGTCGTGCAGCCGCAGCTGGCGCGAACGTTGCTGATGACCAATGTGGCATCACCGGTATTGGTGAAGTTGAAAACATGGCTTACTTTGCCGCCATCTTCGGCGATGGTGCCAAAATTGTGTGATGTTTCTTCAAAAGTGATGACAGGCTTCTGAGCCATTGCCACTACGGCAAACATTGCCATAAGGCAAATCATACTGAATTGTTTCATTGTTATATAATGTATTTAAGATTTTACTTTTGTTGAGTCTCTTTATTGTTGTCGCAAACTCCGTGCCAATTTATTTGCCATGGAACATGGCTAGCATTTTTCGTGGTACCGGAGTTTCGAAATGCATTGTGCGTCCCGTGCGCGGGTGTCTGAATTCCAATATCCTGGCGTGCAGTGCTAAGCGGTCGAGGGGTGATGACTCGCCAGAGCCGTATTTTCTGTCACCAACGACGGGGTTGCCGGCACTTTGCATGTGTACGCGGATTTGGTTAGTGCGTCCTGTATCGAGATGAAGTTCGAGAAGGCTGTGGTGCTCGTTATGTTTGACGATGCGGTAGTGGGTGACTGCCAACTGCCCGCCGTTGTTCTGAGCTGATGAATAGACGCGCTTTGTAGCGTCATTCTCTGTCAGATACGACGTTAGGGTGTATTCACCATCGGCGTTGACACTGATTTTTACCCTGTCTTTGTTGGCATGAGCACCATCGGCTAGTCCTTCAACGACAGCAACATAAATGCGTTGACTGACAATCTGACGCCAATTGTCACGCATATATTGCTGGGTGTTTTGGTTTCGTGCAAAAACCAGCAAGCCGGATGTCTCCCTGTCAAGGCGGTGTACCACATACACTCCTGCGCGTGGTTCAGCCTGACGCACGTACTGCTTGAGGATACTGAAAGCTGTCGTCTCACGGCTATTTAGGCTGGTGGCTACGGTGAGTAGTCCGCAGAGTTTTTCGACAACAATAATGTCATCGTCTTCATACACTATCTTGAGTTTAGGGTGCTTGAGTTCCTTTTTGCCGGCATTAGAGCTGACAACAACTTTGTCGCCTTCATTGAGCGCATAGTCATGCTTGGTCTCAATATGCCCGTTAACCTGTACGCGCCTATTGCTGAGCAGTTGTTTGACAGAGGTGCGTGTCATGCCGCCCATTTTGTCCATCAGGAAGGGCATTAATGTCGCCTCAACTTTGACGTTCAGCTCAGTCTGACGTGTGCTATGTTTTTTCTTTTCCATCACAAACTACAAAGTTACCACTTTTTTTCGGGATAGGGAAATGTTTAACATTAATCGGTCTGTTGACCAGCTTTGGTTTATATGAAACTATATATGCAGCAGTGCTTGTATTGCTGTCCGGGTCGCAATATTGGCGAAGGGAAATGCGCTATGTTCGGGCTGTTGGGAAATCCTTGTGCTTCAAGGCATATCGCTGTCTGCACATCGTATTCTTTGCCATTCTTTCCTATGTTTTTCTCGACCCAGTTGCCGCTATATACCTGCAAACCGGGCATGGTGGTATAAACTTTCATGGTTACCCCGTCGGCGCTTAGTGTCGCTGCGTGTGCAAGTTCATCGTTTTGGTGCTTACGAATGACCCAGTTGTGATCCAAACCGCGTGCGCAGTGATAGATTGGGTCGTTGATGCGTTCTGCGACACGTGTCGTGTTACGGAAGTCAAGAGCTGTGCCTTGTACCGGTAATATGGCTCCCGTGGGTGCGAAGCTGTCGTCGGTTGGTGTGTAGAAATCGGCATTGATTTGCAGTTTATGATCGCGTATGTCGCCGCAGCCCTCGCCTTTGAGGTTGAAGTAGGCGTGATTGGTAAATCCGCAGATCGTGGCGCGTGTCGTGGTTGCCTGATAGTCGATTTTCAGAGCGCCATTACTGAGGCTGTATGTTACTTCTATTGTCAGTTCTCCGGGATAGCCTTCTTCGCCATCGGGAGATATGTAGCGCAGCACAAGGTGATGACTATCGTGTTCGATTACGTCCCATACGCGTTCGTTGAAACCACTCACGCCACCATGCAGGTGATTGGTGCCGTTATTAACCGCAAGGCTATACTGCTTACCGTCAAGCACGAAATAACCATCTTTAATACGGTTGGCGAAACGACCGATAATGGCATTGAAATATGTCTCCTTGGTGAGCCATTCGTCAAGAGTAGAGAAACCAAGAACGATGTCGCGCACAACACCTTGGTCGTTAGGTACGTTCAGGGCAATGATTTTGCCGCCGTAGTTGGTAATAAGGGCACTGTAAGAACCGTCTTGAAGTTCGTAGATGTTAACAGCCTTGCCATTGATGGTGCGGTGAAAAGAGGTTAGGTCTATCATGATATATACGTTTTTTTTCTATTAGCACAAAGTTAGCAAAAAAGCACGATATTTGAAAAAAATGAGAGTGAAAAACAAATATGCCAGAGTCTAATGTTTGTTGCATAAAACTTTTTTTTGTAACTTTGCGGTGCAGCAAACATTTGCTAAATAATAATAAGACTAAACGAAATGTATTGTTGCTGTGTATCTTTTATCATAAGCATTTACGAATATGCAGACGACAGTTTTTAATCCAATTCAAGTCCATCTCTTGAAAATGTTTAATCTCGATAATTCAATTCATGGATTGTCGGAATTAAAGGATGTGCTCTATCGCTATTATTCACAAAAAATGAATAATAGGTTTGACACATTGTGGAATAGTGGAGAATTAAATCAACAGCGTCTTGACCAAATCAATGAAATGGATTTACATAAATTATAGAAATTCATGAGATTGGTTCTGGATACTAATTGTCTGATACAATGTATTCCACCGCATAGCAAATATCACAAATTGTGGATATCCTTTGTCCGTGGCATAAATACTTTTTGTGTGTCAAACGAGATAATAGAAGAGTATTTGGAGATATTGCAGCGCTTGATAGACTTTGACACAGCGGAATTAGTTGTGAAAACCATCATCAACAGTCCCTTTGTTGAATTTATTACACCTTTTTATCACTTTGAGTTAATCAAACAAGATCCTGACGACAATAAGTTTGTAGATTGTGCCATTTCAGCAAATGCTCGCTTTATTGTGACTAATGATCATCATTATAATATACTTAATGATATAGATTTTCCTAAAGTTGATGTGATTTCAATAGATGATTTTATGGCTTTAATGAAGTAACTTTTTATCATTATATTTTATAGTGTCGTCACTCACTGACGTTAAATAGGAGGACATATTACTAACAAAGCATTAACTATTTTTCGCGTTCAAGAAAAAGGTCCGGAAAACTAATTT
>DGSV01000119.1 GCA_002394025.1 Bacteroidales bacterium UBA4353 | reverse complement strand
GACCTTCATGCCGAGCAGATACAAGGTTTTTTCAATATTCCCGTTGACCATCTATATGGTTCAACGGTATTTGTGCCTTATATCAAGAGTTTGAAGCTCAAAAATCTCGTTATTGCGTCGCCTGATGTTGGTGGTGCCAAGCGTGCAGGGTCATATAGTAAATACCTTGATGTGCCTATGGTGATATGCCATAAAACCCGTGAGAGGGCTAACGTGGTGGCAGATATGAAGATAATAGGTGAAGTGTATGGCAAAAATGTTGTTTTGATGGATGATATGATAGATACAGGAGGCACGTTATGCAAAGCTGCGGATTTGATGCTTGAACGCGGTGCCGCGAGTGTGAGGGCTGTTGTGAGTCATGGTGTGATGTCCGGCAACGCAATAGAGAATGTCAACAACTCCGGATTAACAGAGCTTGTGTTTTCAGACTCCATTCCTTTCGACACGGCTTTGTGTCCGAAGGTTCATATACTTTCTGTGGCTGAAATGTTTGCCGACACCATCATCCGTAACCAACAGCACCGTCCTATCTCGGAACTATATATTGCACAAGCTAAACATTAGATGTCTGTTTGACGCATATCAAAATCAAAGAGCCACACCCTCACGGTGTGGCTCTTTGATACTAATCAAAAAAACTAACATCTAATCTTATTACATTTTCTGAGGCAAAGTTACTTGCTTTTGGTGATATGGGAAATCACCACTATTGGCGAAAATAAGTATTGATTGATAGCTATAATTGGCTATTTGTAAAGCTTCGCTACTTGATATTAGACATTCCCCGGAATGTGCTTTGGCGCGTTCCGGGGAATTGACTTTCCAGTTTAGGCTGTTATTGTGTCTATTATCTCTTGCATTGCTGCATCGAGCCCTTGCGGGTTCCTGCCTCCTGCTGTTGCCATCTGTGGTTGTCCTCCACCACCGCCTTGTATATGTTTCGCGGCGTTCCGGACAATATTTCCGGCATTCATTCCGGCATCGGCGAGGGGTTTGCTAAGGAATAACGTTAGAGAAGGTTTGCCATCATATATTGTTGCGGCTATATATGCAAATTTGACGTCGGTGAATTTGCCTTTCATGCTCGGAACGATACCTTTGATGATATCTGGATTGACTTCTCCGGTATGCACCACTATTTTGACTCCATTGATATCTTTGGCGTTATTGAGCAAGTCCCGGCTGAGTTGCAATGCTTTTTCGTTCACATAATTCTCTAATTGTTTGCGCAGAGTGGCGTTGTCGTCAATAGCTTTTTTTATGGTGCTTACGATGTCCGGTGTGTTGGTGAATAGTTGGTGCAGAGCATTGAGCACATCTTGCTGTCTGTATCCGTATTCATCGGCCTGCTGTGCAGTGACAGCTTCTATTCGTCTTACTCCTGCTGCTATGCTGCTTTCTGATGTTATTCGCAGGTGTCCTATAGTTCCCGTAGAACTTGTGTGGCATCCTCCGCAGAGTTCCACGCTGTCCGCAAATCGTATGACGCGTACGTCATCGCCATATTTTTCTCCGAAAAGTGCCATAGCTCCCATTTTCCGCGCTTCAGCGATTGGTGTATGTCTGCTTTCCTGCAGTATGGCATTGTCTCGTATGCGTTGGTTGACATTTTGTTCTACTGCGCGTAGTTCTTCCGCTGTCATTTTCTGGAAGTGGCTGAAGTCGAAGCGCAGCCCGTATTCTGTTACCAATGAGCCTTTTTGCTCGACGTGCGTGCCGAGTACTTGTCGCAGTGCGGCATGGAGCAGGTGTGTGGCGGTGTGGTTATTGGCGATGGCTTGGCGGCGTTGGGCATCAACTTTTGCAAGCAGTGTGCCTTCAAGGTCGGATGGTAGGGTGTTGACGATATGCACGGGGAGGTTGTTCTCTCGTTTTGTGTCAACGACTTTGGTGTCGCCCAAGGTTCCCGTATCACCTACCTGACCGCCCATTTCGGCATAGAAAGGTGTGGTGCTGAGAACTATCTGGTAGTAGCTTTTGTTTTTCTGTTTTACTTGTCTATATCTCAGTATTGTTGTCTGACATTCGGTTTTGTCGTATCCCACAAATTCTGTTTCTCCTTCTTGCAGTGTCACCCAGTCGGTTGCTTCGGTAGCCGCGGCATTTCTTGCTCGTTCTTTTTGTTTTTGCATTTCCGCGGCAAATCCTTGCTCGTCAACAGTAAGTCCGTGCTCCCGACAAATGAGTTCCGTGAGGTCGAGGGGGAATCCGAAGGTGTCGAATAGTGTGAATGCTTTTACGCCATCGATTTGTTTGCTGCCGGCTTTTATTGTTTCCTCCATTACTCCGTCCAGAAGGCGTATGCCGGTCTCCAGAGTTCTCAGGAAAGCTTCTTCCTCTTCTTTGATGACTTTTTCTATCAGTACTTGCTGTGTTTTGAGTTCGGGATATGCTTCGCCCATGTCAGCAATGAGCTGTTCCACAAGTTGATACATGAATGCTTCGCGGAAGTTGAGGAATGTGTAGCCATATCTCACGGCTCGGCGCAGTATTCGCCGTATGACGTATCCCGCTTTGGCGTTTCCAGGCAGTTGACCGTCGGTGATGGCGAAAGCTATGGTGCGTATGTGGTCGGCAATGACGCGCATTGCTATGTCGCAGTCGTTATTGTCGCCGTAGTGTTTGCCGCATAGGCTTCCGATTTTTTGCAGCATGGGTTGGAATACATCGGTATCGTAGTTTGATTTTTTGCCTTGCATCACTGCGCACAGTCGTTCAAAGCCCATACCGGTATCAATAACTTTATTGGGTAGTTCCTCAAGGCTGCCGTCAGCTTTGCGGTTATACTGCATGAATACCAGGTTCCAAATCTCAATTACTTGTGGGTTATCTTTGTTGACCAACAAGCTGCCGTCCACTTGTTGCCGTTCGGCGTTATCGCGCAGGTCTATGTGTATTTCCGAACTAGGTCCGCAAGGTCCTGTGTCGCCCATTTCCCAGAAGT
>DGSV01000014.1:10048-12902 GCA_002394025.1 Bacteroidales bacterium UBA4353 | reverse complement strand
GACTTCGTGGATGAAGATACCGGTGAGGTCGTTACCATCGAGCGTAACGAGGTCATCATCGAGCGAGAGACAGAGCTCACCAAAGAGAATATCGATGAGATAGTTGAAGCAGGTGTCAAGTCCGTTCTCATTCATTCTGAGACACAAGACACCACCGACTACAGCATCATCTTCAACACTCTTGCCAAAGACCCCAGCAACTCCGAGAAAGAGGCAGTGCTCTATATCTATCGTCAACTGCGTAACTCCGAACCCGCCGACGACGCTGCCGCTCGAGAGGTGATAACCAACCTCTTCTTCTCAGAGAAACGTTACGATCTGGGCAATGTAGGACGTTATCGTATCAACCGCAAACTCGGACTCACCACCGACGCAAATGTCAGAGTGCTCACCAAAGAAGATATCATCGAGATCATCAAGTATCTCATCAAACTGATCAACTCCAACGCTGAGGTTGATGATATCGACCACCTGAGCAACCGTCGTGTACGTACCGTCGGCGAACAGCTCTACAACCAGTTCAGCATAGGTCTGTCACGTATGGCACGTACCATACGCGACCGCATGAATGTGCGCGATAGCGAGGTCTTCACTCCTACCGACCTTATCAACGCCAAGGCTATCTCGTCAATCATCAACACCTATTTCGGTACCAACGCACTCTCGCAGTTCATGGACCAACAGAACCCGCTTGCCGAGATCACTCACAAACGCCGTATGTCGGCCCTCGGCCCCGGAGGCTTAAGCCGAGACAGAGCAGGCTTTGAAGTACGTGACGTTCACTATACTCACTATGGCAGACTTTGTCCGATTGAGACTCCAGAAGGACCGAACATCGGACTGATATCTTCACTCTGTATATACGCCAAGATCAATAACCTTGGATTTATCGAAACACCATATCGTAAGGTGGAAAACGCTACCGTGGACCTGTCCGATAACGGCATAGTGTACTATACGGCTGAAGACGAGGAAGACAAAATCGTGGCTCAGGGTAACGCTCCGCTTGACGATAACGGCCACTTCATCCGCAAGAAAGTTAAGGCACGCCTTGAAGCTGACTTCCCGGTGGTAGCTCCCGAACAGGTAAATCTTATGGACGTGGCGCCGTCACAGATAGCATCAATAGCCGCCGCACTCATACCATTCCTCGAACATGACGACGCTAACCGTGCTCTGATGGGCTCTAACATGATGCGTCAGGCGGTTCCACTCATGAGAACAGAAGCTCCTATCGTTGGAACAGGCATTGAACGCCAGCTTGCGCGTGACTCAAGAACGCAACTTGTGGCTGAAGGGAACGGAGAAGTGGTGTATGTCGATGCTGACGTAATACGTATTAAATACGAACGCACCGAAGAGGAAGATTTCGTAAGTTTCGAGTCGGCAACAAAAGACTATGTTCTGCCAAAGTTCAAACGTACAAACCAGAACACCACCATAGACCTGCACCCACTGGTAAGAAAAGGCGATAAAGTAGTTGCCGGACAAATTCTTACTGAAGGTTACTCAACGGCAGGTGGTGAACTGGCTATCGGTAAAAACCTCAAAGTGGCATATATTCCATGGAAAGGTTATAACTACGAGGACGCCATAGTACTCAACGAACGCATGGTTAAAGAAGATATATTCACATCAGTGCATGTTGTTGAGCAACTTCTCGAAGTGCGTGAAACGAAACGAGGACTCGAAGAATTCACATCGGACATACCAAACGTCAGCGAAGACGCAACTCGCAACCTTGACGAAAATGGTATAGTACGCATCGGAGCTCATATCGAACCCGGAGATATAATCATCGGTAAAATAACACCTAAAGGCGAGTCAGACCCCTCACCGGAAGAAAAACTGCTACGAGCCATATTCGGTGATAAGGCGGGAGATGTTAAAGACGCTTCACTTAAAGCTACACCATCACTCTCAGGTGTCGTAATTGACAAACGTCTCTATAAGAAAGCCATTAAGGACCGCAAAGAGAAACTTGCCGACAAAGAAAAACTTGAGAAACTTGATGAACAGTTCGAAGCGCAAGTTGCTGAACTTAAGAAAATTCTTATCAGCAAGATTATTGCTGTGGCTGACGGAAAACCATCGGCAGGTGTAAAAGACTTTATGGGGTCTGAGGTAATCACCAAGGGCGTTAAATTCAATGAGGAAAGACTGCGCCAGATAGACTTCATGAGCGTACAACTGACCCATTGGACCAACGACGACCACAAGAATGAACTTATTAGAACGCTCATTCTGAACTATATCAAAGTCGTTAAAAATCTTGACGCCAAAATTAAGCGCGAGAAATTTAATATCACCATCGGTGATGAACTGCCCAACGGCATCATTCAAATGGCTAAAGTATATATCGCCAAGAAACGTAAGATACGCGTAGGTGATAAGATGGCAGGTCGTCACGGCAACAAAGGTATCGTCTCAAAGATTGTTCGCGAAGAGGATATGCCATTCCTCGCTGACGGAACTCCGGTAGATATATGCCTTAACCCGCTTGGCGTGCCTTCACGAATGAACATAGGGCAGATATTCGAGGCAGTACTCGGATGGGCAGGACGTGAGTTAGGTGTCAAATTCGCCACACCAATCTTTGACGGATGCTCACTCGAAGAACTCAACAAATGGACTGACAAAGCAGGCGTGCCGCAATACGGTAAGACATACCTCTACGATGGTGAAACCGGAGAGCAATTCGACCAACCGGCTACCGTAGGTGTCACTTACTTCCTAAAACTCGGACACATGGTGGACGACAAGATGCACGCACGTTCTATAGGTCCATACTCACTGATAACCCAACAGCCTCTCGGTGGTAAAGCACAATTCGGCGGTCAGCGTTTCGGTGAGA
>DGSV01000014.1:0-9996 GCA_002394025.1 Bacteroidales bacterium UBA4353 | reverse complement strand
AGATGGAAGTCTGGGCCCTCGAAGCTTTCGGAGCAGCGCATATCCTACAGGAAATACTTACCGTCAAGTCTGACGACGTGATGGGACGCGCAAAGACTTACGAAGCTATCGTCAAAGGCGATAATATGCCAGAACCGGGAATACCAGAGTCTCTGAACGTTTTACTTCACGAGCTTAGAGGCCTATGCTTGAGCGTCAACCTCGAATAATAACAACACCCCATCATTACCATTAAAATAAAAAAGTTATGGCTTTTAATAACGATAAAAACAAAAAAGGTAACAGCAGCAATTTCACCAAAATATCTATTGGTCTGGCATCGCCCGAAGAAATCCTGCGTATGTCGTATGGTGAGGTGCTTAAACCTGAAACCATCAACTACCGTACCTACAAACCGGAGCGTGACGGACTATTCTGCGAAAGAATATTCGGCCCTACACGCGATTATGAATGCGGATGCGGAAAGTATAAACGTATTAGATATAAAGGTGTAACGTGTGACAGATGTGGCGTGCAGGTTACCGAGAAAAAAGTGCGCCGCGAGAGAATGGGACACATACAACTCGTAGTGCCGGTAGCCCATATTTGGTATTTCCGCTCACTGCCCAACAAAATGGGATACCTGCTCGGAATGCCTACCAAGAAACTTGACGCCATTATCTATTATGAGAAATTCGTTATCATACAACCCGGTGTACTCGAAGGTGAGGTAATAGAAACAACGGGAGCTACCGTAGAGGCGGGAGAATTGCTCACCGAAGACGAATACTTCGCTCTGCTTGACAAATTACCTGCTGATAACCAAAAACTCGACGATAAGGACCCGCAGAAATTCATAGCCAAGATGGGCGCGGAAGCTATCTATGATATGCTTGTGCGTCTCGACCTTGATACTCTCTCCTATGAACTACGCGAAAAGGCTAATAGTGACTCATCACAACAACGCAAGAATGAAGCACTTAAACGCCTGCAGGTGGTTGAAAGTTTCCGTGCTTCGGCACAACGTAATAGACCCGAATGGATGGTTATCAAAACAGTGCCCGTAACACCTCCCGACCTCCGGCCGTTAGTGCCACTCGACGGTGGACGTTTCGCAACATCAGACCTCAACGACCTCTATCGTAGAGTAATCATCCGTAACAATCGTCTGAAAAGACTGCTCGAAATTAAAGCTCCGGACGTGATTTTGCGTAACGAGAAACGTATGCTACAAGAAGCCGTGGACAGCCTGTTCGACAACTCGCGTAAAACATCGGCTGTGCGTTCCGAAGCCAACAGACCTCTCAAATCATTATCGGATAGTCTTAAAGGAAAACAAGGACGTTTCCGCCAAAACCTGCTGGGTAAACGTGTTGACTATTCAGCGCGTTCAGTTATCGTGGTAGGTCCCGAACTGCGTATGCACGAATGCGGTATTCCGAAAGATATGGCGCGGGAACTCTACAAACCATTTATTATCCGTAAGTTAATAGAGCGCGGAGTCGTCAAAACAGTAAAGAGCGCCAAGAAGGTCATCGACCGCAAGGACCCCGTAGTATGGGATATCCTAGAGCACGTAATGAAAGGTCACCCTGTACTCCTCAACCGTGCCCCGACGCTGCACAGACTCGGCATACAAGCCTTCCAACCCAAAATGATTGAGGGTAAGGCAATACAACTTCACCCATTGGCATGTACGGCATTTAACGCTGACTTCGACGGCGACCAAATGGCGGTACACCTCCCGTTAGGTTCCGCGGCTATTCTTGAGGCGCAGATGCTTATGTTGGCATCGCACAATATCCTCAACCCCGCTAACGGCTCACCAATCACTATCCCGTCACAGGATATGATTCTCGGTCTCTACTATATTACTAAGCAGAGAAAAGGATGTAAAGGTGAAGGACATAAATTCTATTCACCCGACGAAGCGGAGATAGCATATAACGAGAAACGCATCGACCTGCACTCAATTATCGAAGTGCGTGTCAATGATATTGACGAAAACGGTAACAGCGTACAAAGACTTGTCAAGACAACCGTCGGTCGAATACTCGTTAACCGCTATGTGCCTCAGGAAGTAGGATATGTCAATGAAGTACTTGGCAAATCAAAACTTAAAGATATCATAACCAAGGTGATACATACATGCGGAGTGGCTCGTACAGCGAACTTCCTCGATGATATCAAAAACCTCGGTTACTATATGGCATTCAAGGGAGGTCTGTCATTCAACCTCAACGACGTTATCATACCCGAAGAAAAACAAGAACTCATCGACAAAGGTAATGCCGAGGTCGAAGAAGTTATGAACGAGTATAACAACGCTGTAATCTCTGACTCGGAACGTTATAGCAAAGTCGTTGATATCTGGCAGCACGTCAATAACGACCTTTCGGATATCCTTTATGACCACATGAAGAATGCCGACCAAGGATTCAACTCAATATTTATGATGCTTGACTCCGGAGCCCGTGGTAGTAAAGCGCAGATATCACAGCTTGCCGGTATGCGCGGACTTATGGCTAAACCGCAAAAAGCAGGTGCTGAAGGTGGTCAAATTATCGAAAACCCCATTCTGTCGAACTTTAAGGAAGGTCTGTCAGTGCTCGAGTACTTTATATCAACTCACGGAGCACGTAAAGGTCTTGCTGATACTGCCCTGAAAACTGCTGACGCAGGATACCTCACTCGCCGTCTGGTGGATGTTTCACACGACGTGATTATCACTGAAGAAGACTGCGGAACACTACGCGGACTTGTGGCTACGGAAATAAAAGCCAATAACGTAGTCAAAGCATCGCTCTATGAACGTATCCTCGGACGTGTGTCAGTACACGATGTCATTGACCCGCATTCAGGAGATATCATTGTTCATGCCGGCGACGAAATCCGTGAAGAAGAAGCCGAGGCAATACAAAAAGCCGGTATTGAAAGCGTGGAAATTCGTTCCGTACTCACCTGTGAAGCGCGTAAAGGTGTTTGCGCAAAATGCTACGGCAGAAACCTCGCGACACGAAAGATGGTCAACAAGGGTGAAGCGGTAGGCGTCATAGCCGCACAGTCAATCGGTGAGCCAGGTACACAGCTCACACTGAGAACGTTCCACTCAGGTGGTATTGCAGGTGGTGGTGCACAAGTTCATACCATTGACCTTACGCAAGAAGGTATTGTTAAGTTCGAAGAACTCAGAACAGTTACAGCTACTGATGAACTGGGCGAGAAATATCCTCTGGTAGTAAGCCGTCAGACAGAGATGAAACTCATCGACAAAAACACAGGTCTTACTCTCACATCACAACTTGTGCCCTACGGCTCACGGCTCTTCGTCAAGGACGGAGAACTCTGCCCCAAGGACACCAGAGTTTGCGAATGGGACCCCTATAACGCTGTTATCATCGCTGAAAATGAAGGTATCGTGAAATTCGATGACGTAATCGAAAATGTTACATACAAAGTACAAATCGACGAAAAGACAGGTATTCAAGAGAATATCATCATCGAATCAAAACAACATACTCACACACCTTCTGCGCATATCGTGGACAAGAAGACTGGCGAAGAACTGCGAATGATAAACCTGCCTGTAGGCGCATACCTCGCTGTTAGCGATGGAGAAAAAGTCAAAGTAGGTCAGATACTTATCAAGATACCACGTGCATCTGCCAGCGTAGGCGATATTACCGGTGGTCTGCCGCGTGTTACGGAACTCTTTGAAGCACGTAACCCGTCTAACCCGGCTATCGTCAGCGAAATAGATGGTGAAGTGGTATTCGGAAAAATCAAACGTGGTAACCGCGAATTGTCAATCGTTAGCCGTTCAGGAGAGGAAAAGAAATACCTCATACCTCTCTCAAAACAAATTCTTGTACAAGAGGGCGACTTCGTAAGAGCCGGAACACCTCTGTCCGATGGTGCGGTTACACCTTCCGACATACTCGCCATCAAAGGTCCAACGGCGGTACAAGACTATATCGTTAACGAAGTCCAAGATGTATATCGACTGCAAAACGTTAAGATTAACGACAAACACTTCGAAATCATCGTACGACAGATGATGCGTAAGGTTGAAATCCTTGAACCCGGCGATACACGTTTCCTTGAACGTCAACTCGTTGATAAAAACGAATTTATGGACGAGAATGACCGTATCTGGGGACGTAAATATATCACCGACCCGGGTGATAGCCAGATTTTCCATGCCGGACAAATAGTGACAGCACGCAAACTACGTGACGAAAATTCAAGCCTAAAACGCCGTGACTTGCGTCCCGTACAAGCTCGTGACACTGTGCCGGCAACGTCAGCACAAGTGCTGCAAGGTATCACTCGCGCAGCTTTGCAGACAAGCTCATTCATGTCTGCAGCATCATTCCAGGAAACAACAAAAGTACTTAACGATGCTGCCATCAACGGACGTGTTGATACACTCGAAGGTATGAAGGAAAATGTCATCTGCGGACACCTCATTCCCGCCGGAACAGGACTCAGAGAATTCAAGAAACTCATAGTCTATGGACAGGAAGAGTATCAACGCAAAATGGCTGAAGAGCAATTCGAGGAATTCAATGATGAAGCAGCAGGTGAATAACCTAATGCTTTAGAAAACTACTTTAATTAATGAGGGATACTATCTGTGGTGTCCCTCATTTTTTATGTATATCAAATAGCGTTTGACATCATGAAATAATTTGTTTTTTCCTATTCACTGTTCCAAAAAAAATCATTACCTTTGCGGACTTGTTAGCAAGTTATGGACAAAAAAATATATAGGTTATTGTCATGGCTGAACCATAGTCTTAGTGCCGGAAATACGCACGGGCATGGCATTCACTCTCCGAAGTTGTTCGACTTCGTACAGTATGTCATTGATAGCCCTTATCCCTACTATGACTATCGTTTGCTGGAACGTTATCGGCAAATACTTCTTGCCGACAATACAATACTCTCTATTACTGACTACGGCACAGGCGTTTCCGGCGATAGAAGTGTTAAAAGTATTGCTGCAACGAGCCTTGCCACAGCCAGACAGGCACAACTGGTTTATCGACTTGTGGACTACACTCATGCTGACAATATACTTGAGTTAGGAACTTCACTGGCACTTACTACGGCATATATGTCGCGAGCCCGTAAAAAGACACATATTACCACTGTAGAAGGCTGTGAGCAAATAGCTGCAAGGGCAAACAAAACATTAAAAGACCTCAAATGCGATAATGTAAGTCTTAAAATCGGTAATATAAACGACATTCTTGAAGAAGTAGTACAAGAGATGCCCAAAATCGACATACTTTACATTGATGCCAATCATACATCACAAGCCATGCAGCGCTATTTTTCGCTATGTCTGCCAAAAATGCATGATGACACGGTAGTGATAGTGGATGATATTTATTGGTCAGAGGATATGACTTATGGCTGGCGGCAAATATGCGAACATCAATCAGTGACTACAGCTTTCAATCTTTATCATTGCGGATGGCTATTCCTTGACAAACATCTGCCTAAAAAACAATATAAACTGCGTATTCCGCATCGTTTCTACTAATTATGAAAATATATACCAAAACAGGTGATAACGGTACAACATCTTTAGTCGGTGGTGAGCGTGTGAGCAAGACTGACCCTCGGTTAGAGGCGTATGGAACAGTTGATGAGCTAAATAGCTATATAGGTTGGCTGCGTAGTATGCCTACATCACGTAAAGATGTGATAGACCCTATGTTATATGACATACAACAAAAACTATTCGTTATAGGTGGAGCACTGGCCACACCACTTGAAAAACGCGAAAAATTTAAACTGATAATCACGGAAAGTGATGTACATCAGTTAGAAAACAATATAGATGAACTCAGCCAAGGCTTGCCACAAGAACACGCATTCATACTTCCTGGTGGCAACCAGACAATAGCTCTATGCCATGTCTGCCGCACGGTATGCCGAAGACTCGAAAGACGCATTTTGGCGCTGCCTCAAGACCAGAAAACAGACCTTTTCCTGTTGCAATATGTTAATAGATTAAGCGATTTTATGTACATTTTGTCAAAAAATGTGCACTTTTATGATAAAATTAATGTTTTTTTGTGGAAATCTCAGTAAAGTGTTTGCTACACCAAAATTTTTTAATAATTTTGCAAAATAATTAACGATTAGGTCTAAAAGGCGGTAAGCCGAAAACAGCGCTTTGAGCCGCCGAAAACGTGCAATCATTATAATTTCTTTTACAGCGATTATGTATTGGACTTTAGAATTAGCCACTAATTTGGAAGATGCTCCGTGGCCGGCAACCAAAGACGAATTAATCGACTATGCTGTTCGTTCGGGAGCACCTATGGAAGTGATAGAAAACTTGCAAGAAATCGAAGATGACGGAGAAGTGTATGACACCATAGAAGATATATGGCCTGACTATCCTAGTAAAGACGATTTCTTCTTCGATGAAGACGAATATTAATCACTGATACGCCAAATCAGTGGGGCAGGACTTTGGCGAATGAGAAAATATCTGATAGTAATACTGTTGCTCTTGATGAGCATTGTCGTAAGGGCGCAGTTTGATGCCCAGTCGGCTTTCTACATGTTCTATCATTCTCATTACAACCCTGCAGCGATAGGCCAAACGGACTATATGCAGACGTCAGGATCCTACAGACTTCAATGGCTAGGAATTGACAATGCACCCCAGACAGGATACTTTCAGTTCCAGTCGCCATTCAAAATCCTCAAAACACGTCACGGCGCGGGCGCGCGCTTTATGACAGATAAAATCGGACTTTTCAACAACCAGACCGGAGCTGTGCAATATGCTTATAAATACCCACTCGGAGGCGGCTTTATAAGCGCGGGAGTGGATCTCGGAATTATCAGCGTAACATTCAAGGGCTCTAAAGTCTTTATCCCTGAGTATGAAACCAATGCAGATAATCCTGATGGAGGAAATCAGGCCACGGCAAATGCACCGTACCATAACGTCAGTGACCAAGCAATACCGCAAAGCGATAAATCGGACATCAAGTTCGACATGGCAGTAGGCGTTTATTACTCCAACCCTAAGTGGTATGCAGGAATAAGCTACTCACACGTAACAAGACCGGTGATGAAAATTGGTGATTACACGGATATTACCATCTTTGGGACCATGTACGCCATGGCAGGGTATAATTGGGTGCTCAGAAATAAAAAATTCACCCTCAAACCGGCATTTATGCTTAAGTCCGATTTTAGATCATGGACAATGGATTTAACTCTATTGCTCGACTATAATGAACGTATCAGAGGTGGATTATCATATCGATGGGGAGATGCCGTTGGGTTTATTTTCGGCGGTGACATAATCCCGGGATTGCAATTGGCTTATGCCTATGAGCTGCCGGCAAGCAAAATACTGCAGGCGTCATCAGGAAGCCACGAAGCCTGCCTATCTTACAGTTTCAATATTCTTGGACGCAAGAAACACCATAAGTACAAGAGCATAAGAATTCTATAAAGCGCAATACGCTGATTAGATAAGCTCTCGATGCCGAAGGATAAAAAAGATTAGTAACAACAATTATGAATATGAGCATGAAAAAGCTTATGCAATTAGCCCTCGTGGCTATCTTACTCACTGCCTGCGGAAAACCCAAAGGCGAATTGGTCGGTGCTGGTGCCAAAGGATCATTCCATGAGGCTAACCCCTATGGTATGGTTTATATCAAACAAGGCGCCTTTATGATGGGTATCAATAATCAGACCACCATATTTTCTGTGCCCGACAAACAGGTTAAGGTTTCTGTATCAGCCTTTTGGATGGACGAGACAGAGGTGACCAATGATGAGTACAAACAATTCACCAATTGGGTGCGCGACAGTATCGCCCGTCTGCTGCTGTTCCAGCAAGCCGGTATGCAGGAGTTCGTTAAACCTGACCGCTTCGGTGAGATTGATGAGGAAAACCCTGTCCTCAACTGGAAGACAAAAATTCCTTGGGACTCGCAGGAAGAAGACGTACTACTCGCATTGGATCAGATGCGTGACTATGACGGCTCGATAGACCCCAACGTCATGCACTACCGCTACGAGTGGATTAACCTCGACCAAGCGGCTCTGCCCAAAAACAGATTCGATGCCAAACGCGGATGCTTCGGCCCGGACGCTGAATGCCGTGTTGATACATCATGGGTAGAATACTTCGGAGACGACCACCTGCGAGGAGAAATCAAAGACTCGACAATAGTTCGCAAACTCGTGCAAAAAAGCGACCTGTTAGCTAATAGAATAGTTAACGTATATCCTGACACTATCGTTTGGATTCGCGATTTCCAATTCGCGTATAACGAGCCTCTGCTTTCCATGTATTTCAACCATCCCGGTTATGCTCACTACCCCGTAGTAGGTGTTACTTGGGAACAGGCTGAGGCATTCTGCCACTGGCGTACTGAACTCTTCAACCAAAACCACGAAATACGCGGTCAGCGCTATCGTCTGCCAACAGAAGCTGAATGGGAGTATGCGGCACGCGGAGGACGTAAGATGGCTCTGTATCCTTGGGGTGGCAACTATGTGCGCGATAACCAAGGCTGCTATCTGGCTAACTTCAAACCCATGCGCGGTAGCTATACTGACGATACCGGTGCTGTAACCATGAAGGTCGCTTCATTCGCTCCTAACGACTTCGGATTGTTCGATATGGCAGGTAACGTGTCAGAATGGACATCAGACGCCTTTAACCCATCGTCAAACAAATGGATTCATGATATGAACCCAAGCTTCCAATATACCGCCAATGCTGAAGACCCGGCGATACTCAAACGCAAAGTCATCAAGGGCGGATCATGGAAAGACGTGGCATACTACCTGCAGTGCGGTACCAGAACCTATGAATATCAGTTTGAAGACAGAGCCTACATAGGATTCCGCTGCGTACGCTCTTTCATGGGAGAATAATTAATAAAATATAAGATAAAGCATAAGAAGAATACATGGCGGATAATAAGACCGCAGGAATTTGTGATAATAAAATAAAAATTAAAAAATAAACGTCTAAAAACATTTTAACATGTCAGGCAACAAATCAAAATTCGACGAATGGTGGGCGAGTCCCTCAACCAAACGTTTAGTTGGTGCAGTTTACAGTTTAGGTGCATCAGTCGTTATTATCGGCGCTATGTTTAAGATTCTTCACCTTCCCGGTGCATCAATCACATTGGGTCTGGGTATGGTAACAGAGGCTTTCTTGTTCTTCATCGGTGTGTTCGACAAACCAATGCCTGAATATCACTGGAATAACGTATTCCCTCAACTTATGAAGGAAGAAGGTGAAGGCGAACCCCTCGACCTTAGCAACGCAGGTATTCAAACCGGTAAAGGTGGCCACAGCGGCAATGACCAAGGCCTCAACAACCTCTCACAGGCTCCTGCACTGACATCTCTTGAAATGGAGAACCTCAAATCAGGTATCCGCAATCTTGCGCAATCAGCCGACCAGCTTACAAGCCTTTCAAGCATTGCTTCTTCCTCATCACGCCTCGGACAGAGCATGGAAGCAGCCTCTAAAGCAGCCGAAAGCTATGTGGCTTCACAATCTAACCTGACATCGTCATACGCTGCCATCGCTGACCGCATGACAGCAGTGGCTGATGGTGCCGCGGCTTATGCTCGCAATATTGAGTCAACTAACGGTGTGCTCTCCAGCATCAATTCCGTATATGAACTTCAACTGCAAAATGTCAAGAAACAAACAGAACTCTTCGGACAACAAGGCCAGCAACTCGCAGCCGCTTCTGCCGGACTGGATAAAGTAAGTGCCGAAGTAGCAAAACTGCAGGAAGCTACTGCTCTCGCAGCCGCCGAAGGTGCTAAATATCAGGCCGGAGTGGCTCAATTGCAACAACAAATAGCAGACCTTAACAAGGTTTACGGCAATATGCTTAACGCTCTTAATTAAAAAGTAGCGTCGTACTTAACATATCTTCAACGTATTGTATAACGCTTAATACTTAAGACACATGAGTGGAGCAAAAAACTGTCCGG
>DGSV01000054.1 GCA_002394025.1 Bacteroidales bacterium UBA4353 | reverse complement strand
AGCAAGTCTTTGATGCGCTTGCAATCGGATTTCCAGGTAAAGACAGTTTATCTATACTCCGCAAGATTTTGGAGATTGTAATTGAATTAATTATAGGAAGATAGCTTCTATTGCTTCCTGCCTATAAGTTTCAAATAGTACGGATATATGAGCCGTTTTCTTTCCGTAATTCAGTTTTACCATTGTTTAACCGAATTGCAACATCATCTCCATTCCACCTTGCAGATGTGGCATTACTACTAACAATGGTTCTGATGTAAGAGCCATTTTCTTTTCGCAATTCCACTTTGCCATTAAGGTAAGTTACTAAGACCAAATCTCCATTCTTGCTTAAATCAGCATCTACGACACCACTGGACACAATTGTGCGGATATAACTTCCTCTGTCTGTTCGTAACTCAAGTTTA
The DNA here is from genome assembly GCA_002394025.1 of Bacteroidales bacterium UBA4353. Lineage (GTDB taxonomy): Bacteria > Bacteroidota > Bacteroidia > Bacteroidales > Paludibacteraceae > UBA3747. The sequence goes on along the minus strand of DGSV01000054.1, from coordinate 14,732 downwards.
CCGCCATCAAGTTTAAGAATATTCATAATAGTATGCAGTTTACCTATACACCGCAAGGTTTTTAATGTTAATATTTTTGCCTACTCTTTTATGGATTTTCGGTTTACTCTACATCATTTGTTTTAATTATCATTTTAACTAATTATATTTTGCTTTTTGAGATCGTTAACCGAGCAATCCTTATACTCTGCCATGAATTTTTGATAGTATTCATCCAAATTGCCTACCCAGGCAAAGCCATCACTCGGATTCCAGATTTTATCCAGTTTTTGACGATTTTCCGGAGTCCATGTGATAAATATGGTATAATTTTCAGGAATAATACTAAAACTATTTCCCGAATGTGCATTATAGAAATCATTCTGAAGGTTCTTCCAACTATGCATCAAAATATTCCGGACATATTGTGGATTGTCATGATTAACATCTTCATCAGGAAGTTCTGTGATATTCTCAATCACAAGAATTGGTTTCGGGGACAAGGGCAGTTTTGCGACTCCTTCTAACCATCCTATTGCATCAAATTTACACAAGTACCGACAATCCAACACATAGATTGGTCTACCAAGTTCTTTCTTTAATGGATGATAAAAAGGGCTATTATCTATCTTGAGGTAATCCACTAAATTGCACACAAACATAGAACTACCTTCATTTTCATGCCATGTTTGAGAAATTTTCTTCCAGATAGGATTAATAGCTGTCTCAATAGCCGTCACATTTGCCCCTAATAAGTCATAATAAAATAACTCCGTTAGGGCTCTTCTCTTGAAGGCATAGTGAATAGAATCTAAAATACTCATAATATAAATTCTCATAATATAAATTACTTAGTTGTCATTTTAATAAATCTATCAAGCATCAAATCCTCAAGATATGTGTCATGGTCGCTTGCATGCAAGCTTAATGCCTTCAAGAAGTCTGGGTAATAAACATCCTTCATTACATATATACTAAAAAATTCAAATAATTTAACGTGAGTTCGATATAATTTTTTTTCAAAAAAATGTTTCCAAACTATTGCAAATATGCGTAAAATTTTGTAACTTTATAGTGAAAATCAAACAATTACAAAAAAAAACCGCATATGCAATTAGACGAAAAGAAATTTATGGAAATTTTCTTTATTCTGGATGAGTTCAGCAAAAATTTTAACAAAACAATCAAAAAACATTCCGTTGGTGACGGGAAACGCCACTGCAACAAGCCTAACAGGCTAAGCGATGCCGAAGTGATGCTGATACTGATAATGTTTCATGACGGGGGCTACGGGTGCCTCAAACACTATTACGCGAATTACATCTGTGTGCACTGCAAACACCTGTTCCCGCGTCAGGTGTCTTACAACCGCTTCGTGGAACTGGAGCGTAAGGTGATGCTCCAGCTGTGCTGTTTCGTTAAGACCTGCCTGATGGCAGAGTGCAGCGGTGTCTCTTACGTGGATTCACCCCCTCTGCGTGTCTGCCGCAACCAAAGAATACTGCAGCACAAGGTGTTCAAGGGGTTTGCCGAGCGCGGCAAGTGTTCTATGGGATGGTTCTACGGCTTTAAGCTTCACCTGATAATTAACGATAGGGGCGAAATACTAAATTTCATGATAACGCCTGCCAATGTTGATGACAGGGAACCGCTCAAACAGCACAGGTTTGTCGAGAAGATAGCGGGGCTGCTGTTCAGCCTTTTGCTCCGTGGTAGTCAGGCGGGCATCAAGTCCGCCTGACTGATTGTTTACGTTAGTTTACTATTTTACGTTTATCCATAACATATTTCCGCCATTTTTCGCTGATGGCAGGGTTACCATTCACATTCAGCGGGTACTTGCCGAGTGCAATACAGATACCTTCTATACACTCAACCAAATTATCTTCACCTTTGAAGGATACCCAATCGTAGCGACATTGCCGCAGTATCTCTGATATTTGCTCCTCTTTGGCTTTGTCATACTGGGCTCCAAAACAAAGTCCGTAAACTGTAAGGCGAATGGTAGAAAGGTGCACATTGCCAGTCGTGTGCTGGCAGTAACGCCGATAGCCGTTATTGCTTTTCCCGAAGTACAGTGCGTAATAGGTATTGCCTTCTCTATTGTACGGTTCCACTTGTTTAAGCAAGGCAGCGAGTTCATCGTCTTTCTTGGCGAAATCAGCAAGCACTTCCATTACAGGCGAGTTCTCCGGAAACCACCAACGGTACAGTATAGCCTCATGTGGCACAACGCTCGGCTTTGTCGAACCGACACGAAACATATTCGGCAGCATTTGCTCCGACACTCTCTGCGCAATGCCCGAACATTGTGCTGTTAGTAATTGTCCAAACATATCTTGTCGGTCTAATGACTGATTTGGGTTTATAACGCTTTTGATTATTTTCTTGTTACCGGTAACAGATATTTCTGTTGCTGTTGTTCTGGCTGGCGCGGCTTTCTTTGGAGCAGGTTTTGCCGCTGCTTTTTTAGCAGGTGCTGCTTTCTTGGCGGTGGTCTTTGCCGCTGGTTTCTTAGCAGCGGGCTTGGCAGCCTTCTTTGCAGCTGGTTTCTTTACTGTTGCCATAGTTGTAATAATTTTAAGATTGTTGTTAATTTGTCTTATATGCATGTAAATTTAGCATTACAAACAATACTGACATGTTTTCAATGCAAGCCTAAATGTTGTAATACATCCTGCCCCAAATTATTCAAATCCGAAGTTCCAAAACTCCTCGGATTGCCAAGATATGTATTCAACAGAACCACAGTATGTCCTGTAGATATTTTCCCTATGGTATATTGGGATTTTAGGCTTTTATCTGTCCATAGATATTGAGATGCGTGTTCCGCTTTAGCTACTGCTTCCTGGAAATATTTGATATTAGTAGAACCAAACACAATGATGACTCTGGGTTCAATAGCCTCAATAAGATTCATAACAAATTCTTTAGTCCATTTTGAGGAGAACAAATCCTTTTGGACAAAATCACCATTAATTCTTGTAAATGTAGGATTGGTTGCGAATGGGAACAAATCTATATGAATGGCTTGATAATCAGCCTTACCATCATAATAACTTGCTCGCATACCATTAAGGAAACCTTCTATCTTTCCATCTCTGCCGAACCAATTGGCGTATGGATTGACATTGAAATAATCATTGAAGCTTTGTTCCAAATCTTTTGCATTATTAGAAAGCACTATTCTGCTTTTCTCTAATAAATTACCATGCTTGTCACAGAACTCCTTGCGGGACGGATTAACTCCAATAGTAATAACTTTGTTTTTCGCACTTGCAGCATTTCCGAACCAAACGATTGGCGGGACATAGCCTGTGCCATTTTTAATCAACACACGCTTCCAGTCAGAAGCATGGGGACCTGCCAATAATGCATTTTGCTCATTGAGTGCGTCCGCAATAATTTGTTGCATAGTTTTTGCCATATTTTTCTCCGAACTGAGGTATCGGATTCTCCTTAGTTTGTTGTTCTTGCCTACTCTTTTGAGGATTTTCGGCGGCAAAGTTATGGTATTATTTTCGGATTCTACTGGTCCTTGTTGGTCCTTTTCTGGTCCTTGTTGGTCCATTTGGGGTGCAGTGCTTTGCGGTGTCAGAAATGTGATGTAACTTTACATCGTAATAGCAGTCATTACCGTGCAGTATGGTCGCACTTTCTATCTGTCACACAAACAAAAAAGTATGGACGGCTCTGTCCATACCTTGGTGCCCTGAGAAAGCAGTGAAAATAGATAGAGTACGCCCATACTTACGGATGGACGCTCACTATATTTCAGCACTTTCCTAACTATAGAATTTCTCAGGTTCCAAGGTGTGCGCTATATAGCAAACGCTGTATTGCGATATGTCCTTACTGTTTTACGTCGGTAAGCGACGTGGTGCAGTCCGTAAGATGCAACGATGAGTGTGACCTATAGGAAACGACCCTTTATGTCGCAAAATTAATATTAATTTTGGTTTCTGCAATGCTTTTATTATAATTTTTTATACATTACAGATTCAACATCAAAGTGGAAATTTTTGAACTTATGCGGACGCTTTTATTTGACGTTTTGCACGAGTCTTACGCTGCAGCCGTACCATCGCGCGATGTTTTCTACGGTAAGCGCTCTGGTGTTGAGGAACTGCACTTGATAGGCTCCGAAGTAGTATTCTCCGTTTTTGACTTTGTAATAAACAGAGCCTGTCCAGTAGTGTCCTTCGACATTTACTTTAGACACTCCTGAACTATAGCGTTGTCCGGCAGCCGGCAAGAATACGGCTCCCGCCTTCATCATGCGATACCATTGTTCCACGGTATATGTAGGTGGCGTAGTTGGGTTAAGGGCAGGAGCGTTAGACGGCTGCTGCCATGTATCAGGCAGCAGTACTAGTCCGTATCTCTTATCGTTGTCGTCTATGAAAGCAAATCCTCTGCGGTTTGCGGCGTTGGCGCGTTGGTTGAGCAAGTAGTTCCACTCGTCGCTTGTCATGGTGCGCCATAGCGCTTTGGCATTGCCTCCGTTGCTGATGGCGTTGTAATAGCCCCAGTCTTTATCAGTTTTCACGATGTCTTTGTCAAAGTCTCCGTATAGAGCCATTGCCTCACCACTGCTTGCTTTCTGCCATGGTACGTTGAAAGAGCCAACGCCTGACGTTCCCCATCCGAAGAGGTCAATCCACTGGTTGTAGTACTGCGATATTCCCGAGTTCGTTTCGCCTATCGTTTCCCAAGGTTTTTCGGCGAAGCGCCACTTGTTCTGCATGGAGTTATACTGCAGGTTTCCCATGGCGAAATAGACTTTCCTGTTAGTCGCCACAGAGAATGTGCTGCCGCTGACGCGTCCGTTTTCTGTTAGTGTTGTAAAGTCCGGCATACCGTCGGCAAGGCGCGGTATATCGTTACGTCGTGTAATTTCATACTTGGCGGTGTTAGTGACATTCATGAAAGTAACAACGGCATTACCATCTTCTCCGTCAGGGAAAGAGATGGTAACATCTGTCTGTCCCTTTTGCCCCATGATGGGAGATACCGAGACCCAATTTTTGTCGCAAGATGCCGTCCATTGTGATGATGAGTTGACTTTGATGGTTGTGCTGAAAGATCCTCGTTTGTAGATATTGGTGCTTGACAAAGTAAGGTATGTGACATCAGCGCCGTCACTACTGCGCACAATATTGAGCGTGGCAGTGAGTTCGCCGGCAGTGAACGTTACTATGGCATAGTCTTGCGCGCCCGGGTCCACGGTTATTGTGACTTGAGAATCGCCAACGCCGCCACCAATGGAAAGTCGCGCCCACGATTTGTCGCTCTCGGCCTTCCATAATCCTGAACAAGTAACATCAACATCAAAACTGCCAGATGTTATAACCTTAAAATCCAGAGAAATAGATAATGTAGCATCTTTTTGGTCGGAATTTGATGGCTCATCGTTTTTCTTGCATGACGTGGCAAAGACCAACAGAAAAACTGAAAGAAGTGCTAAGATACGTTTCATAATGTTTGTGTTAATAAAGTATTGTATTCCAAAAATCTTCATACTCCTGCAATGTATGACCTTGCTTAAGAATTTTGAGGTTTGTTTCCGATATGGATACAGGACGAGCATTGAGTTCATCGAAAAGTTTCTTGAGGTCGGCATCTGATGTTATCTGCTCCACATACCATACCAGTTCGCGATAGCTGTCAAGCCCGCTCACGGCAAGCGCACAATGCGTATTATCAACCGTTGATTGTGCCTCAAGGTCGAAGTCTTTAATCAGGAATTGTGAGAAGTTATACACCGCTACATTATAGAGTAGTTTGTTGAGTTTCTCGCTATCAGACATTCCTGCCTCCTGATCCTTGGTAGCTGACTCCCCGCTCTTATCCATCACTATCAGCAGCACGAAACGCGTATCTATCTCATCAGAGAATGTCTGCTTTTCTGTTTGCTGCGCTTGTTGCGATTCCTCTTCATGGCGTTCTACCAACGCTCCATGCCCTTCACCGTGAGTATTTTCGAGTCCTTGTCCCATGAGTGCTAACATATCTTTTGCCATAGCACTGACTTCGGCATTGGGATATTGCGTTACCAATTCACGCAGATCATCGCCAAAGGCTTCGGACGTTGACGTTTTAGCTGTAACGAGTGAGCCGAGGAATAGGAATCGCGGCATGAGGTCGCTCATGGCATAGTTGTCGCGTGCATACTGAACATTATTGCGCACAGCAGCGTAATCACCGCGCTTATAGGCATTATATGTCCGCTCATATACCGAGTCCTGCTCATTAAGCATGGTTGCGAGGCGCTCTGTGTAGTTGGGTATGGCGAGCATCTGCCCTTGTTTTGTCTGCGGGAATTCGGCAACGATGCGGCTGCGCCATAACTCTGCCGTAGTGGTGTCGCTGTCGCGCAGGGCGGTGATATAGCGCGTATAATAGGTATCAAGGGTATGGTCGCTATCGGGAAAACGACGCAGCAACTCATCAAAAGTCTCTTCGGCTTTAGGTTTGTCCTCTATCTGGTCAAGATATATATAGCCCATGTTATACAGCGCATCCGCCCATTGCTTATTCGATGCCTGCAACTGCTGCTCTGTCTTAGGTATCTGTTTGAGATAGAACTCAACTTTCGTAGGATCAGAAGCTGCCGCACCAAGGCTGTCAACCGTTTGCGATATACTATCACCTTCTGCTGCCATATCCTCTAAATCGCTCTCAGCCATTTCATCACCAAAAGCCACTAATGTTTTCTGGCTATGTCGCCAGTCGTCCTCAAGACGGCGTACTCCCCACTGACGAATAAACTCCTGCTTACCCTGTCGCAGTAGGTTGGCATTATAGAAATACCACTCGCCGGAACCTCCTCCGCCAAGCATATTAGCACTATTCACCGAGAGCAATCCGGGGTCGTTTTGCTGCTGACGGATTTCCTGCTCGGCACGTTGCTGAGCCTCGTATGCCGCCTGTTGCATGTCGTCAATCATTTTCTGCAGCACCGCACGACACTCATCATCATTCATAGCTGCTAAAGTCTGCAGGCTATCCTGCAAATATGCTTTGTCATACTCTACTATGAGGTTCGAGAGCGCTTGACTTCGCCGCGTGACGCGGGCATAATCTTCATCACCATGCTCCATCAGCGTAGCGGCTTCGGAATAACAAGGTTCAGCATGATGATAATCCTGAGCGTCATAGTAAAGGTCAGCAGCCGTAAGCAGAACCTTGAGTTTGCCTGGACCTGCAATGCGGCAGGTGTCTATGGCTATCCGATAGTTCTCAAGAGCTTTGGCGGTATCACCTTTGGCGAGATATATGTCGCCTATCGCACCGAATATCTGCTCAAGGTTATCTTTATTCTTCGCCTCCTTGGTCATCTTAGTCAAGTCCTTAAGAGCTTTATTATCACCTTGCAGCGTTGCCCGGCGCATACGGGCATTAAACTCCATATCTACTGTATTGAAGGCTTTGATAACCTCCGTATAGCAATTTATAGCCTCCTGTTTATCGCCTCGCAGCTGATATAATTGCCCGAGAATGAATGTCATGCGCGTACGGTCGATACGTCGCTTTTCGTTTTTGGCAGCCTGTTGTAAGTAAGGAATCGCGGCGTTATACTCGTGTTTTTTGAGCAGCAGACAAGCCTGCGTGGCACTATAGAGCCATGCGTTGCGGGGTTTCATCTCGTCCTGACTGATTTTATTCATCAAGTCCTCGGCTTCGTAGAGCCAGTCCATCTCAAGATAGGCCCTAACAGCCCATAACTGCGCCTGAGCAACAACATCGCGGTCGTTCTGATAGTGCTTGGCGACATAATTCATAGTTGTCACGCAGCCCAAGTAATCACCGGTATGAAACTCAGCCTTACCCTGCATGAGCCATGCCAGGTAAAGTGCGGGATTAAATTCTTCCTGGTCATACCATGCGCGATACTTGGGATCTTTGGACCTCTTGGTGTCCATCTTAGGTTTCTTCTGAATGCTATGCAGTTTGATGGATTTGCGGCATTTTTCCAGAGCACGCTCCATATTTGACTGACCTGCAGACAAAGCATCATGATTCGACGAAGAATACATAGGCAACACACGGGTGTAGTCATCCTTATTGGCCTTGTCTATGGCATTAAGTCCCTCGTCATAAGCCAACTGACCATTATACATCACGTTGAAACGCGTGGTCATGGCATGATAGGCACGCCGCCCGGCAGTGTTCTTCTTCACGGAACAGCCGACAAACACCACGAGCAGTAAAGCGCAGAAAATAATATGTTTGAGGTTATTCACTGACAAAACTTAATCGCTAAATTAAAGTCATACTTAACGACAAAGTTACGAAGATTTATTGGTTTTCACAATAGCGCAGAAATTTTAGCACTCGTTGGGATAATTGCCACAACACAATATATGCGATAATGGCTCAAAAAAAACATCCACGGGAGGCAATGAAATTTTGATATAAATACTAATTAGTATTGTTAATTGCTGTGTTTTTATGTATAGGGTGAAATAGTAATTTTTCTGATGAATATGTATCGGGCGGTGTAGCTTATTATTTTGCTAACATTTGCGCTACTTTTTGTAAATAGTGTTTGTCAGTGTTATCGAAAGTGTTAAGTTCACGGCTATCAATATCAAGTACGGCACAGACCTCGCCATGACGCATCAACGGCACTACTATTTCGCTTTGTGATTCTGCAGAGCAAGCTATATGGCCTGGAAATTGATGCACGTCAGGCACTACGACTATTTGCTCACGTTGCCACGCAGTGCCGCATACACCTCGTCCGAATGCTATACGAGTGCACGCCACGGGACCTTGAAAAGGACCTAACACAAGTGTCGTACCACGAACGATATAAAAACCCGTCCACCAGAAGCCGAAAGTTATATGCAACAAGGCGGCGACATTCGCCATATTGGCTATATCGTCCGCCTCATTGCTGATTAGCGCCTCTATTTGCGGCATAATGGATTCGTATAATTCCGTTTTTGACATTATATTTGCGGAATGTCGGTCTTCTTGAGCTCGTCAAGCAGGTTACGGAATACTTGGGTGCCTTGTTCTATGGTAAGTGCTTTCCAGCGTGTGAGCAGGCTGACTTGCAGCCAGTACGCCACCACTTGTTCTATACCGAAGAACTTATCGAAGCTGTGCTCCTCAAGCCACTGCCACTTCAGGGCGTCAAGTTTTTTCTCACGCAAGAAGAGGTTATCCTCTTCCGCCACTGCGGCTATCATGCTGTAATCCTCAACGATAGGCGGCAGGTCGAAATCACGGGCATTGCTGCTGCGCAGCAGTTGCGCCACTTCGTCGTCACCGACAACCTGACTTCGCACATCCCAGCCGTGCCTCCGACAGAGAAGCGCGGTAACGATATTATTGACCGTCATGAGGTAAGCAAACCATTGGCGCACAAAATCATTGCCACAGCCGAGCCCTTTGTCATAATAGAGTTTCTGCTTATAATTCGTGCGGTCCGGCTCACGCAGTGTTTCTATGTGTTCCTGTTGTTCTTCGGTGAGCGGCATGGCATCAATATCCATACTGACAAGGTCTATCAACCCCTTGTCGGCATCAGTGAGTTGCTCATCGAGTTCGGCACGCAGCCAATCAAGATCAGGAACAGGCTTGTTGTCGTCACGCTCAATATTAGGCAGACCCGATATGAGATAGTGATAAAGCATAGGTCAGAAAGTGTTAGAAAAGAGTTTCTACAAGTTGCGGACGCAGAAATTCCTTGAAGTATTCAATGAACTGCTCGTCGCCGAATGCCACTTTGTAACCTCCTTTTTCGGGTACTATCTCAAAGTCTGTCTTGATACCTTTGACTTCGTTGATAGTAAGCCCTTTATCAAGCAGTTTCTTGGCATTGGCATTGAAGTATGCCAGCAGTGCCCGGGCGTCTTTTGCATTGATGGTAACATTGCCGTCAGCCAACCATTTTTCTGTTACGCTGACTAATACTTGTTTGACGAGATTGCCATCAGAGTCGGCTCCGGCAATAGCTTGAGAAGCAACTTTGTCAGTTACTACATTGGCTATTTCCGTCTTCAATGCCGACACTGCTTGCGCCGCAAACAGCTGCAATTCCGAACGCGTGTTCTTGTTGATTTCTTGCGCTTGCGACTGGGCTTGGGCCACGATTTCCGCTGCTTGTTCACGAGCCTGTGCAAGTATTGATTCGGCTTTTTCCTTGGCGGAGGCTATGATTGCCTGCCCCTCACGATTACCTTTTTCCACACCCTCTTCAGTGAGTTGAGAGAGAAGATTTTGAAGTTTTTCTTCCATAGTTAATTATAATGTTATTTTATTATCCTTGAAGTTGTTGTGTGAGCAGTAGCTCAAGCTGCTGTGGTGTGATATTTTCCGTTATCTGTCCCTGCATAGCGACTGATATATGCCCTGTTTCTTCTGACACTATTACCGCCACGGCATCAGTTTTTTCCGTAACTCCGAGGGCGGCACGATGTCTGAGACCAAAATGCTGCGGTATATCCATGTTTCTCGATACCGGCAGTACGCATGCCGCGGCTATCAGCAGGTGCTTATTGGCTATCAGGGCTCCGTCATGCAGAGGAGTATTTTTGAAGAATATATTCTCGATAAGTCTTGCACTGGGTTGCGCATCGAGCCGCTCGCCCGACACGAGATAGGTATTCAGCGACTCATTGCGTTCAAAGACTATCAGGGCTCCCGTTTTGGTCTGCGACATATTTTTGCATGCCAGAACAACCGGCAGCACCATTTTCTCCACATCTGCGTCTAAAGCATCCTTTTGGCTGCCTTTGCGCATGATATTGCTGATTCTTACGAGCCATGAACGACCCGTGCGGGTGCCCAGACGACCGAAAAACATGCGCACCTCATCATGGAATATTATCAGCAGAGCCACAGCGCCAACACTGAGCACATTATTCAGTATGCTACCCAATAGCGGCAAACGGAATACAAAAACCACAAAAAACCACGCCATGAAAAATAGCAGTATCCCATGGAAAACAGCGGCGGCACCATAGTTCTTAAGCAGACGATAAGTCTCATAGAGCAGCAGAGTGACTAATAATATGTCGATTATGTCGCGAACTTGTATTGGGAAACCGAAGAGTGACACAGTGATTATCTATTACGGTGATTATCTGTTTTATTACGATGCAGTATTTCGTCTATCTTGAGTAAAATCTGACCTATGAGATAGTTTATGTCCGCCGACAACTCTTTTTTGTAGCAATAGTAAGCCGGCAGGGCTATGAGCATGATATTCTTGACGATTGCCAACAAAAAAAGTATCACGAGGTCCGGAGACTTAGGCATGACCATTTTGTTGAACAGCCAGTCACACGCAAGCACGAACAGCAGTACCACAACAAGGTATAGCGTGTTTTTTGTCAGTATATTGACATGCAGCACTTTATGTATTACCCAGAGTTGCAGTCCGTAGAACAACAGGAATGCCAAGGTGCTTGCCGCTGCAGAGCCGGCCATACCCCATGGAGGAAGCATAATGGCATTGAGTCCTATGGTTGCCGCCGTTAGCAAGATAGTGAAAAAGAGAGAGAGATAGTAATGGTGCGAATAGTTTAGCACATTATTGGAAATCATCAGCGCTGATGTTATCAGTTGCCCCCAGAGCAGGAAAAACAAGGCATAACGACCTGTTCCATAAAGTTCTCCGTTAGGAAGCAGCGCATAAATCAGGTCAACATTGACCCAGATGGCAAGGAAGACGAAAATGCCGACAAACATCTGGTTGAGCGCGACTTTTTGCGTAAGCATACTCACCTGCTCGTCGTCGTTGTCTTTGACGGCTTGCGCTATCTGCGGTGTGGCTATGGCACCAAGACTGCGATAAGGCATAGCTATCATTGATGCCATATATGTGGCTATGGCAAAAATACCCGTTGATTTGAGACCCAGTTGAGCTGTTACGAAGTAGCTGCTGAGCATGGGCGCCAGTATTCCGCTCAATGCCGAAGTGAGCATAAATAACGTATAGTAGTAGAAATTACGTTTCAGCTCGGGCGTGAGGTACGACAGGTCGGGCTTCCACGAGAACTTGCCTAAGCGCAGCAGATAGGTGATATTGGCTATCGCCGCGATGCCGTAGGTTACGCAGATCGCCACCACGAAGCCCGTGAGACTGATATGGTCGAAGGCATAGAGCAGATAGGTGGTCAGCATGCACAGCCTCACTAACACTTCACGCACAAAACGAGGAAAGACAACATGCATCAAGGCATTGATGTTCGTCTCAAAAATTATCTGGTAAAGCATGGCGAAAGCCAAGGGCAGTACGAAATAATAGAAATTGACGAACAGCGGCGAGTTGTCGACGAACATGGAGCTCACGGGACCCTTGACGAGGATGAAGATAAGTCCGAAGAACAGGAACCCTATGAAGGGTATGATGACGGTATATCCGAAGAAGCCGTGGTGCTGTGTTTCTTCATCCTTAAAGTAGGGGAAGAAACGAATAATTGATGTTGAGGCTCCGAGTTGCGCCAGAGAGATGAGCAATGTGGCGGTATCTATCAGCACACGCGATAAGCCTACCTCTGCCGGCGATAAGAATCTCGTAAGCACGAAGAAAGTAGTCAAAAAACCGAGAAAAGTTCCCAGATAAGTGACTATAGTGCCTTTGATACTCTGTTGAAGAATGACGCCCATGTTTTAAGAAGGTGAGAAGGTGAGGAGTTGAGGAGTTGAGGAGTTGAGAAGTTGAGAAGTTGAGAAATTGAGAAGTTTAGAAGTTGAGAAGTTTAGAAGTTTAGAAGTTTAGAAGTTTAGAAGTTGAGACATTAGATTTGACTCGGTAGCGTTTGAGTGCGTCAGCCACTCCTCCCCTGCCTTTGGAAGGGGTGAAGAAAAATTTGCAATATCCGCAAATTTTTCGATGAAAAGCACTGTGTGCTTTTCTGAACTCCTTAGTCCGGTGGCACGAAGTGCCGGAGGGGTAAGCGCCAAATTACTCAATTACTCTATGTCAAATAAATACTTAAATAATTAAATAAGAAAATAGTCAATGTCTTTTATTCCACTCTTCTGGCTCCGTCGCCTATTTCCGCGATATAGAATTCAGGTTTGATACCTGTACGGCGCTCATAGTTGGCTCCCACTTGTTCTATAAATCGAGGTATTGCTTCGTCATGCACCAATGATACTGTACAGCCTCCGAAGCCCCCTCCCGTCATGCGGCTACCTATCACGCCATCTATCTTCCACGCTTCTTCAGCCATAGCATCGAGTTGTTCGCCGGTGACCTCATAATAGTCGCGCAGACTCTTATGGCTCTCACACATGAGACGTCCGAAAGTTGCTATATCACCTTTTTTGAGAGCCTCAACGGCATCACGCGTACGCTGCACCTCGCCCACAACATGCGTGGCGCGCTTCAGAGCGATGGGGTCTGTGATAGCGCTCTTGATAGCTTCGAATTCTTGCTCGCTGAGTTCCGCGAGATATTTGAGCGGGCGGACGCTGTTGAGTTGTTCCACGGCCTTGTGACATTGCGCCACACGATCGTTATAGGCTCCACTATCAAGTTTGTGGGGCGAATGGGTGTTAGCGATAACGACCTTTACGCATTCGAGTTTAACAGGTACGAGTTCAAACTGCAGGGTATCGCAGTCAAGGTATATAGCATGGTCTTTTTTGCCTTGCGCCGATGCGAACTGGTCCATAATACCACAGTTGACACCCGCAAATTCGTGCTCCGAGAGTTGACCTATCTTGGCAAGTTCTGTGCGGTCATAACCGGCTCGAAGTTGGTCATTCATCATATATGCCGTAACAACTTCCAAGGCTGCCGAAGAGCTCAAACCTGCACCGTTGGGTACATTACCCCAAATGAGAATATCATAGCCTTGCTCAATCTTAAAACCGCGTTTCACGTACTGGGCTATGCAGCCAAGGGGATAGTTAATCCACGAATTACCTCCCAGCGGTATTGTCAACTTATCAAGAGCTACAGATTCTATTGCCGGCTGGTTTAACGACTTGAAGCGGAATACTTTCTGGTCGTTGGGAGCTATGAGAAGATAGGTGCCGAAACTCAGCGCGCAGGGGAATACGTGTCCGCCATTGTAGTCGGTATGCTCGCCGATGAGGTTTACGCGACCCGGGGAGAAATAAACAGCTGTTGATGCTTTGCCGTAGGCTTCTTGGAAAGCCTGTTTCAATTCGTTAACGTTCATGGTAGTTTTGATAGGTTGGTTATAAACATCCAAAGTTACGTTTTTTTTTCGGAAGCGCAAAATTTTTTGACAACAAAAAAAAGACAAGGACGCGCGGGACGTCCTTGCTTTTTTATTTTTAATTGAAAATTTCTAAGGCTATTGACAAAACGATGTGTTAGTCAGTTTTCCCTCTTCAACTTAGCCCTAATATAATTACCTGCGTCACCTATTCAACTCTAACTCGTCCATTTTGTCATCTTTTTTGCAGCCTGTCATTAGAGTTACATTTTTTTGAATAAGCATACTTTTGCATGTTTTTTTACAAAAAAAACAAAATGTCAAAGCACTTAAATCTGACACGGACTATTTTTCCAAAGTTTTAGCATATTGCGCATAGTTTTTTTGTCCACAGTTTTAGCAGATTATAGAAGATTACGAATTACTCAATGACACAATAAATTGTAAAATAGTAAATGAGTAAATAGTAAATTTTTCTTTTTCCCTTACTTCAATGACAAAAAAAAAGAGGCGCCCATTCAGGCGCCTCTTTGGAGTGGTAATGTTGCCGATATTATTTGAGTTCGGCGAGGTATTTGATAGTGCGAACCATCTGGCTGG
>DGSV01000073.1 GCA_002394025.1 Bacteroidales bacterium UBA4353 | reverse complement strand
GTTTGTCGTCGAGTTTCTCAATCCATATACCATCCTTGTTGATTTTGCATTTGATATTTCTGTCTGCCGAGCAGCTCACTCCCATTCCTACCGGACAGCTGGCTCCGTGACGCGGAAGGCGTACTATGCGTACGTCGTGCGCCATATATTTTCCGCCGAATTGCGCTCCCAGGCCCACTCTGTAAGCTTCTTGCAGCACGCGCTGTTCGAGTTCCACATCGCGGAATGCGCGTCCGAACTCATTGCCGGTGGTGGGAAGACTGTCGTAGTAGTGCGTGGAGGCAAGTTTCACGGTGAGCAGGTTTTTCTCGGCTGACGTTCCGCCGATGCAGAAAGCTATGTGATAGGGTGGGCATGCCGCGGTGCCCAATGTTTTGATTTTCTCAACAAGGAATGGCACGAGCGTGTCGGGATTAAGCAGAGCCTTGGTTTCCTGATATAGATATGTCTTGTTGGCAGATCCGCCTCCCTTGGTTACGCACAGGAAACGATATTCCATGCCTTCAGTGGCTTCGATGTCTATCTGTGCCGGCAGGTTGCATTTTGTGTTGACTTCTTTGTACATATCCAGCGGAGCGTTCTGGCTATAGCGCAGGTTTTCTTCTGTATATGTCTTGTAAACTCCCAATGACAGCGCCTCTTCGTCGCCGCCTCCTGTCCACACTTGTTGCCCCTTCTCGCCATGTATGATAGCGGTGCCGGTATCCTGACATAGCGGCAGTTTACCTTTGGCGGCAACTTCGGCATTGCGCAGGAACGTCAGAGCCACGTACTTGTCGTTGTCGCTGGCTTCGGGGTCGGCGAGTATTTTAGCTACCTGCTCGTTATGAGCTCTGCGAAGATAAAATGACACGTCATGAAATGCCGCATTAGCCATCAAGGTCAAGGCTTCCGGTTCTATCTTGAGAATGGGATGACCCTCAAACTCTGATACTGACACATGCTCGCGACTCACGAGCTTATACTCTGTGGTGTCTTCGCCGAGCTCAAACATCGGCTGATAATGAAATTCTGCCATCGTTTATTGTTTTTTTATGCTGTTTATATTTGTTCAAAAATTCTGTCCGGATATTTGGTCATTAGCATCAGACGCTTTTCGTATAAGCTTCAACAGAGTGTCGAACCATTAACTCTTCATTCTCATCAAAGGAAAATAAATCAGTATCAACGCTGACACGATGACCCGGTTGCAATGCCAATGATGTTTCGCCGACCAAATAGAACGACTTAAGATATAAATCGTCCATAAGTCGGATTAAGACATCTAACGTTTCATGCGATATTGTTCGAAAGTTGAGCATTTGAGCTCTTCTTGTTTGATATAGAATATGACGCACACTTATAATCGCCGAAATACATTACGCAAAGTTAATAATTTTTCGTGTAATGACAAAAAAAACGGAGTAAGGTGATCATTACTCCGTTTTTATTTGTTTGTGCGTTTGTTTAGTCTTTGAATTTGGCACTGATGAATTCTCTGTTGAGGCGCGCTATGTTAGCCAGCGACACTGATTTGGGACATTCTGCCGCGCAAGCTCCCGTGTTGGTGCAGTTTCCGAATCCCAGTTCGTCCATTTTTGCCACCATGGCTTTGGCGCGTCTTGCCGCCTCAACCTGTCCTTGTGGAAGCAGTGCCAATTGGCTGACTTTGGCGGCTACGAAGAGCATTGCCGAGCCGTTTTTGCATGCTGCCGCGCAAGCTCCGCAACCTATGCAACTCGCGGCATCCATAGCTTCGTCGGCTTTCTCCTTGGGAATGGGAATGGCATTGGCATCGGGCACACCGCCGGTGTTGACGCTTATAAATCCGCCAGCCTGCATAATCTTGTCGTATGCTCCGCGGTCAACCATGAGGTCTTTGATAACGGGGAAGGCATGGCTGCGCCATGGCTCGATAGTGATTGTTTCGCCGTCATGGAATTTGCGCATGTGCAACTGGCACGTGGTGATAGCGCTGTCGGGACCATGAGGATGACCATTAACGTAGAGCGAGCACATACCACAGATGCCTTCGCGACAATCATGGTCGAAAGCTATGGGGTCTTTATGCTCCGAGATGAGCTTTTCGTTAAGAATATCCATCATCTCAAGAAATGAGGCTCCCTGGAATATGTCGTGAAGCTCATATTCCTCGAAATGTCCTTTCTCTTTAGGACCTGCTTGGCGCCAAACGCGAACCTTGATGTTAATGTTTTGATCCATTGTTAGTTTTATTTGATAGTATTATTTTCGGATGCCTGTTGAAGTGCATAATCCGCACTTCAAAGTGCAAATTTACGAAATTTATTTTTCTTTCGCAATAGTTGTTGCCGCCGATGTTTGTCAAAGTCG
This sequence comes from Bacteroidales bacterium UBA4353, assembly GCA_002394025.1. Classification (GTDB taxonomy): domain Bacteria; phylum Bacteroidota; class Bacteroidia; order Bacteroidales; family Paludibacteraceae; genus UBA3747. The sequence goes on along the minus strand of DGSV01000073.1, from coordinate 1,449 downwards.
CCTAAGAGACATGGTAGCCTACGATTATTATTAAAAGTGTCGTAGGTATAGCGTTGCCAAATGTGTGGCGTTCGATAGTTTGGATATCCATAGTTCCCCAAAATCCATCCGTTGAAAATCTTGGGAAGTTAGGAAGTTATGTTGTCAGTTTTTTTTATTCGCTTATAGTTTTTTACGGAAATCTTTTGATAGCGCATTGCGATTGAGGAACAAATATGTGGTATTCAGCATTATATAGTCACGTGACATGTACCAGATACCCTTGTAGTCACCCTGCGGTCCCCATGAGTTTTTCACCATATAATAGGGCTTCCCCAGTTCGTCAACAGCCTTGCCATATATGAGCATCACATGGTCGTATGTGAACTGCCAGTTATCCCATTGCTGCTGACGCAATTGTTGTGAAGGTTTCATATCATTAGGCAGCATCGCCAATCCTGTGCGAGTGAAACCACCCGTTACGTCACCGCCCCAAGCCACCGTATAGCCGGCATCCAATGCCCTGTCCAAAATATCCATCAGCAGCTCGATGGGGATATTATAGCTTGGTTTTAACCGCCATTTGTAGAGTGCCTCTATAACAAACCATTGGTAGAACGGATGATGCGTATAACTGGTCAGAGAGACATAGTCGTTGAGGTCCAATCCAAGGCTTTCGGCAAATGATTTTGGCGTGTATGTTTTTCCCTCATACTCAAACGACTCGGGACAGTGTCCTATGTATTTCTCAATGATATTCAGCACGCTATCCTGCCAGTGTTCCATGGGAGCCTTGCCATCTTTGAGGGCGATTTTGTCCACCATGTTTTCCAATTCGGGAATGAAGTCATCGAAGTTCGCCAACACGTCGCCCACCAGAGAACTGGGTGCCGGCATGGCATTCTCAGGACAGATACCATAGCGTCGAATCACCTCCAAGACATCATCGCACGATCCCCCCTGAGTAAATTGGCTGTAGCCGTGCATGCGCACGTAGTGAGTGGCGCAATCCATATAGTCCCTGTTGGCGACGAACATCTCGCACAGGTCATAGATCTTGCCGGTCTTTCGCAGTATTTCACTCTCGAAATACCCCAGCGTTGCGTAGTCCCAGCAAGTGCCGCTGCGATATTGGTTCTTGACACTTGTTATCGGGAGTTCCTTTATAATCGTGAAAGTTTTCTTTTCCCCGAATGACTCCGCGCCTTTCTGCAGGTCCTCCTGTGCCATAGCCGCTGGTGTAAGTAACACAAGAGCTAAAATAAAAGATAGAAGTCGATTCATGTTGTTTAAATCTTTTATAATCTAAGCCGCCATGTGAAATGTGTTCAGCGACCATTGCATCTGATTATATCTGTTCAAAAGTCATATCCATATTCTGCCTGTGTTATGAATAGCTTCCTCGATTTTCATAATATCTGCATTGCTATACGATTAATGGCTGGGCGATATTGTCAAATTCATCAATCG
>DGSV01000053.1 GCA_002394025.1 Bacteroidales bacterium UBA4353 | reverse complement strand
ACATCACGCGCTCCGGGCAACTGCATACAGAGTTGTCGTGTCTGCTCAGCGAGTTGTGATGTACGGTCAAAGTCATAACCATATATTTCGATATTCACGGTGTTGCTGCCTGTGGCTCCAAAGCTTGCCACACCGCACTGATACTCGATTATTTCAGGATAGCGAGCCATCTCCTGACGCAGGGTTTCCGCGATTTCCCATATTGTTTCCTTACGTTCCCACTTCTTGGGCAGACGAACAATCATTGTTATCTTGTTATTCATCGTTGAGGAGAACATGGCTGCTATTGAGGCATCGTCGTTGGAACCAGCTGAGGTATTGATAAGTTCGATATACGGGACGAGTTCCACGAATCGCGCTTCGAGTTTGCGTGCTGTCTTGAGTGTTTCCTCGATGCGTGTTCCGCGTTGCAGCTTGACGGTTACAGACAAACGCGCGTTATCCTGTTCCTGCATGAAGTCGGTGCCTATCTTACCGAGGAATACCGGCGTTAGCGACAGCACAAAGAACACCAGCAAGAGCAGCAAAGTCACCGCTTTATTGTTCAGGCACCAGCCTAGCGAGCGAGCATAGAATTCGTCGATACGGTCAAGGGCATACACCACGGTTCTGTCGTACCATGATTTTTCGCCTGCTTCATCGTCAACGAGGTTGCCATCCTGATCCACATGCACTTTTTTGGGTTTAAGGAGTTTGGAGCAAAGCATAGGAGTCAGCGATATGGCCACCGCAGTTGATGTGCAGCACACCACTGTCACTATCCATCCCAGTTCATGGAACATGATACCCGCCATACCCGTGAGCATGGTCAGCGGCACGAATACCGCCACGAGCACCAGCGTGGTGGCTATGACAGACACCCAAACCTCATTAGTGGCATAGATAGAAGCCTCGTGCGGGTCCTCACCACGTTCCACATGGCGAGTGATATTTTCAAGTACAACAATGGCGTCATCGACGACCATACCGATGGCTATTGTCAACGAACAGAGCGATATGATGTTGATGGAAGAATCAGCGAGTCCGAGGTATATGAATGCCACAATCAGAGCGATAGGTATCGTAACACCGATGATGATTGTCGCGCGCCATTTACCGAGGAAGAAGAGTACTACGAGTACCACGAAGAGCAGTGCATAGAGCACGGACTCCTCAAGTGAGTTGATAGAGTTTTGTATGTTCTCTGATGAGTCATATATTTTTTCTATCTTGACATCCGCTGGCAGTTGTTTTTGTATTTTCGCCAATTCCTTGCGTACGTCGCGGCATACCTGCACGGTGTTGGCCCCCGTCTGCTTGGCTATAATCAGACGTACGGCCTCTCGACCGTTGGTTTTCTCGTCAAGCGTGAGGTCCTTGATAGTATCCTTGATGGTTGCTATGTCGCGCACGAAGACTTGTTGACCTTGAGGGGTCATGGTAACCATGAGGTCCGCAATTTCCGATGACTCGATGAATTCGGAGCGCACCTGCATCTGATACTGCTCCTGCGGCATTTTGACGGTACCTGACGAGAGGTTGAGGTTATTGGCAGATATAACTTGCCCTACCTGCTCGAGGGTAAGTCCGTAAGCATCAAGTTTCTGCTGGTCGATATTGACATAGACATATCGGTCGGGAGCACCTGACAACGACAGGTTGCCTATACCATCCACTTGGTTCAGTTGCGGTATTACCTCGTCATTGAGGATTTTGTCAAGTCCGGCATAGGTTTCGTCAGCAGTAACGGAATACTGGCATATAGGCATCGATGATGTTGAGAGTTTGAAAATCATCGGAGTACCGCAGTTGTCGGGCAGGTTGTTTTTCGTCATGTCCACGAATGAGCGGACATCATTGACAGCCTCGTCCATGTTAGAGCCCCATTCCAATTCGAGGGTTACCATGGACAGGTTATCCTTCGACTGCGAGGTTATATGTTTGAGGTGGTCAACGGACGTCAGGGCATTCTCCATGACTTTGGTGACATTGGTCTCCATCTCCGACGCCGAGGCGCCGGGATATGTCGTGAGCACGGTGATATACGGCGGGTCCATCTCCGGAAATTGGTCGATAGGCAGTTTTATGAAACTGTACACACCGATGATTATCACGGCTACGAAGATCAGCACGGTGGTTACCGGCTTTTCTATGGCTGTTTTGTATATACTCATTTTGCTTTTATTCTACTATGTTGATTTTCACGCCATCAACGAGTTTATGCTGACCTACGGTTATCATCTCAACCCCTTCCTTTATCTCGGGGGCTATGATTTCTATGTCTTGGTCGAAGCGCTGCCCGAGTTGTACTGCCACGCGTTTGGCCCTGCCGTCTTCGTTAATGAACACGTAGCGATCGTTGGCACCAACAAGTTTTTCTACTGATTGATAAGGCACTACGATTGTTGATGCCTTGCCCAAGGCGAGTGTTGTGACTACGTACATACCGGGGCGTAATTTTCCGGCGGCATTATTGATGCGCAGCTTGACTTGGAAGGTATGCGACGATGGATCCACGGTTGGGAACACAACCTCTATCGTTGCCGGAAATACGTCTTCGGGATATATTTCTGTCTGCAAGTTGACTTTCATACCTGCTTTGACAAGCGGGAAATAGGTTTCCGGCACCGCTATGAGAGCCTTGAGGACGTTGATTTGCACAAGGTGCAAGATCGGTGCCCCGCTATAGAGTTCCCCATCCTCATAGTTCTTGGCGCTTATCACTCCCGCGAATGGCGCTTTGACGTAAGTATTGGTTTCGAGGAATTCAAGATTTTCCTTTGTTTGATCATACTGAACTTTTGTCTGATCATAAGTCTGCTTGCTCACCGAGCCTGTTTCCGTGAGGGCTTCGAGTCGTCCCATCTCAACACCAAGGTTGGCAAAAGCGAGTTTTGTGGTGCGATATTGTGTTTGATCCATACGAACAAGCATTTGACCTTGAGCTACTTTAGCGCCTTCTTCAACGAAGATATGCTCTATCTTGCCGGTGAGCGATGGCGCGATATTCACTGATTGATATGCCTGAAGATTTGTGGAAACCTGGATCTCACGATCGATTTCGCGCTGTTCGAGGCGTGTTACACTAACCTGCTCGACACGTTCTTCTTCCTGAACGGTCTCAACACTCTTGGTGCATGAGGCAAGAATAACTACCGATAGCAGTAATACTGTTGATTTCAGTTTTTTCATTATGTAGGATTTTTATTGATTTTTTATTTTTTACTGAGGAACACTTCGAGATTCGTTTCTGCCTGCACAAGGCTCAGTACGGCATTGACGTACTGGCTCTGGGCGTTAATGAACTCGTTGCTTGATGTTATGAGTTCTTGTGTTGATGCCACGCCATACTTAAATTTATTGGTCGTGCTCTCAAGCACGCGCTGATTCACGGCGAGGTTCTCTTTCTCAATAACATAGCTCTCGTATGTTGAGTTGAGGTTGTATCGCAGTTGTGAGAACTGCACCGCGAGTTGATTTTTGGTATCCTCAAGGGTGTTGAGTGCCGCTTCATACGCCAGTTTTTTCTCGCGCACGGCAGCAGCGCGCTTTCCACTACTCCATATCGGTACCGCCAGTCCTATCTGCACGGTGTTGGGAGGTGTCATACTAAAGCCTTCGGTATCACTGAAATAGTGCTGTTTGGCATACTGATATGCGAGCGTCAGTGTGGGTGTGTAAGCCATCCATGCCAACACCTTATTTTTCTTAGCAAGGTCGGTATTGAGCTGTGCGAGGCGGTAGGAGCGGTTACCCGCAAGGTCAAAATCTTCGCCCAGTAGTGATAGAACTCTTTCGGGACTTATCACATCATCGAGCTTATCGGTAAGATTGAGCTGGACGTCATCACCAAAACCGAGCAAGAGCTTCAGGCTATTGATTTGCACCTGCAGCGTGCGTTCAGTGCTGTTGATATTCTGGCGTAGCGTAGCCACACGCACCGCCATTTGATCTGCCACGGTCTGCTCGCTGACACCAACCTCCACGGCACGGTCTGTCATGGTCTGCAACTTCAGGATGTTATCAAGGCTCTGCTTGAGCAGTGTATCCACCTCTTGCATTACCAGCACGCTGGTATATACCTGCGCCACATTGGCTAACAGCTGATCTTCTGCCACTTCATAGCTTTCTTTCTGCATCTTGATAGCCACCTCGCTGATTAGCGCTCCTACTATCTGACTACCCGTCAGCGCAATGGCTGCCGTGATACCTAATTGTCCATAGGGCGGCATATCACGCTGCATAACACCGAAGTTGAGTGTATAGCCGCACATATTGGTATATGTCAGATTAGCATCCACCTGCGGGAGCATACTGGCTATCGTTTGCCAACGACTTGCCTGAGCCTGACGCACTTGCAGCGATGAATTGCGAAGACTGCGGTTGTTCTCAAGGGCAATGGTACGTGCTTGGGAAAGAGATACATCAACATTCCCACTTATACTATCAGCCCATGTGGGTTCATATCTCTGACCTGCATAGACAGCAACGCCGGAGCAGAACATCAACAAATAAGTCAACAATTGTTTTTTCAAATTATTCATATTTTATTATATATTTTTTAACTCAAAATCTATTCGGCGGATTTGATGTGACACACATCCCTGTATTTTCGATTGGCGACATGGGTCGTTCCTCAAAGGATTCGCCGGCTTGTCAATAGGTTTACTGCTGATGGTCAGCGCATTGACATTATTCTTTTATCAGCCTCTCGCTTATTTTCTTCAGCCCTTGTTCGCTGACGATCTGACGGGCAAAAAGGTCAAGATAGAAGTCATAAACCTGCCGTTTTTCTATTTTTCTGCCATTTATTTCCACCTTACCCCTCTGCATCAGTGAGAAGAAAGCATCGGTCATGGACTTGAAGAACACCATATAAAGGTCAACGTCGAGATCCTCGCGAAAATCTCCCTCCTCAATGCCGAGTTTTATCCACCGACGCACACCATCCATCTCCACCTGTTCCATAAACCGCTGTTGCTCTTCCCAAAGTTTCGGATAGAATTTCTGCAGATCATAGACGACAATCTTATGACGTTGCTGATTAGCAGCCGAGGGCTTGTATTTCTGCGGATTAGACATAAACTCCATGAGTACCTGCAACGCCGTTTTACCTTTAAAAGAATTGCGCAGACAGTTCAGGTGTTTCTCACAATGCTGCTTAACGACGCAGCTCACGAGGTCTTCCTTTTGATTGAAATAGACATAAAAAGTTTTCTTGGATATCTTCAGTTTGCGACACACGTCATCTATCGACACACTTCGTATGCCGTATTGACCGAAGAGTGTTATCCCGCACTCTATTATTTGCTCTCTTACGCTATTATCCATGAATACAAGTCATTAGACTCACCTGTGAGTTTTTCGGCAAACTCACCACGTACTTTTCTTTAGTTCATTGAAGCTTGCCAAATCCTTTTTATACCCTAAAATCGCCGCAAAGTTAGCAAAAAAACACGAAACGACCAACACTTTGGAAACTTTTTTTGTTTCAAAGTTTCCAAAATATCACTTGACACGCCATACTATTTGCTTTTTTATCCCCTATGCCAACTCATGTGCTTCGGGTGCATTGTCGCCTGTTGTTGTTTTGTCCACTATAGCGCATATAGCGCCATCGCATAGCACGTTAGCTCCGGTGATAGGTGCGTCCATGGCTATACCCAGCGAAAGACATATAGCCTGCATTTCGGGAGTGAAGTTGAGGAAGTTAGCCAAGACAGGCAGCACCGCCACCACTCCGCCTGGCACCCCGGGAGCTGCCACGCAAGTCATGGTGAGCAGAAGCACAAAGGGTATGAAGGTCGCCAACTCAATAGGCTGCCCCACTATCATCATCACCGCCATGGCGCATATCACGAATTGTATTGCCACGGCGGGGATATGCAAGTTGGCGCACAAAGGTATCACAAAAGAAACGGTAGCCTTATTGTCAGCCAGTTTTGCGGCACTCTGCAGCGATATTGGTATCGTAGCCGCTGACGATGATGTAGCAAAAGCGAAAAGCACTGCCGGAGCCATGTGTATCATCATACTGAAAGGATTGGTGCGCGTCATTACGGCGGCTACGAAGTACAGTATCAAAGCCCATAGGAACATCACAGCAATAGTGATGGCTATCACTATGACGAAACTCCGCACCACTCCGAGCACCTCGCCGGAGGCCGACATGTGAGTAAACACCCCGAAGATATACAACGGCAACAGGGGCACCAACACCTTCTCGATAGACATCATTACGATATCTTTGAGTTCCGTTATCCCGCGTCGCATGGCGTTGGCGTTCTTCATACGGATACCGAGTCCAAACATGAAAGCCATGAGCAGTGCGCTTAGTACATCCAGAGCCGGCGGAAGTTGTATGGTAAAGAAAGGAGCAAACTCACCATTACGTATTGGAGCAAGCGATAGTTGGCTCTCACGCTCAATGCAATAAGGCAACGACACCTCGCCTATGAAGTAGGAGAACATACCTGAAAGGAATGTGCTGGCATAGACGAGAATAAGGGTGACGGTGAGCATCCTGCCGGCATGATGGCGGGCATTGGCGATAGACTCTGCCACAAGGGCTAGAATAATCAATGGCACGAGGAAACCTATGAACTGACCGAAGAATTCGTTAAAAGTAACAAAGATGCGCACGAACCATGCCGGCACGAAAAAACCTTGGATAATACCCAGCAAAATAGCCAACAGCACCTGAACTATGATAGGCATTCGGAATGTTTTACTATTCATTTTAGTTAATTGATACTTACGTGATAATCGTCTGCAAAGTTACGAAAAAAAAAGCAATCAGCCCCAAGACGCTGCCGCAATGGCGGATGCCACGGCATACGGCAGATCACTCCGCTTCAGCAAAAAAAAACCTCACGATATCGTCATTGCCATAAAGAGAATTTGAAAATAAATCACTACCTTTACAAAAGTATAATGCAATATTATAACAATTTTTTATGGCAAAGAAAGTAAAGAAGGCAACCGTGACGAGCAAATAGACTTCGACACCAAGATGCGCCAACTGCAAGAAGATATGCGCGACCTCTTGCAACAGTAAGAAGAGAGCAAACAGCAACTGAAAGAGCTGTTTGAGAAGTTAGGATATAGTTTATAAATTAATAAATTCTTGCTAAAT
>DGSV01000023.1 GCA_002394025.1 Bacteroidales bacterium UBA4353 | reverse complement strand
GCACTGCACGGTGATCACACCGCAGGACTTGTGTTTCGACAACTCATGCAGGATGTCGGTGGCAGGAGTGATAGGATATGAACCCAAGAAGAGCTTCAGACCAGCCTTCTCGGCAGCAGCGACAAGGCCATAAGCCGTTCCGGCATTGCCCTTCACGTCGCAGTAGGTGCCGGCCTCGGCCTGCTTGCTCTCTACGCGATATGTAGAGACCGATGCGTGGGTGTTGGCGCCATAGTTGAAGCCGTCGGTGATGACCTTGATGTTAGCAGCCAGCAGGTCGCGTTTCTTGGCGAATTTGCTTTCGAGGAAGTGTACGGCCTTATCGATAGGTCGCTCGAAGAGCCAGCATACGACTCCGAGTGCGAACATGTTTTTGCACCTCATGGCACTCTTGCGGTCCATGCCGCTGTCGGCAAGTGATTGCAGGGTGAGCGATGTCAGGGCTATTGGAATTATTTGTGTCTGTTCGCTGAAACCGAGTTCCGTGAAGGGGTTGTCGGTGGTGTAGAGGGCTTTCTCAAGGTCTTTGGCGGTGAAACTGTCAGTGTCAACGATTATTACACCGTTGTTTTTTACGGCTTTGGCATTGACTTTGAGTGCCGCGGGATTCATAGCCACAAGCACGTCAGCTATGTCGCCGGGTGTATGAACCTGTCGCGAACCTATGTTGACCTGAAACCCCGATACGCCACCCAAGGTGCCTTGTGGGGCGCGGATTTCGGCGGGAAAGTCAGGAAAAGTGCTTATCTCATTACCGAGAATGGCGGATAAGTTGCTGAATAACGTGCCGGTAAGTTGCATGCCGTCGCCGCTGTCGCCGCAGAAACGGACTACTACATTGGTGAGTTCTGTATTCAAAGCGTTAGATTTTTTGTTTGTATGTTGTAATATGGTTGCAAAATTACAAAGTTTTACTGACATTGGCAAACATTGCTACCTGCCGATTACCACGAGTGGTATTTTCTTTTTGATGGCTTTTGAGTTTGGATGTGTAGCTTGCATTACCAGAGCGTAGATACCTATTTGCGCTGTTCCCCGCGGAGTGGTACCATCCCAAGTGATGATACCCTGCCTTGCGAGTAGAGTGTTTTCGGCAATCGTGGTGATGAGTACCCCTGTGGGCGTGAATAGCCGCAAAGTGGCGCTATATCCCTCGCGTGGCATATTATAGTGTATGACGCATATATCATCTGTACCATCGCCGTTGGGGCTGAAAGCTTCTGGTTGGAGATATAATATCTGGTCATATTCCGCTTCGGTGTCTATGCGTTGCGAGTTAGCCGCCCCCGGTGTGCCGTATGTTGGTCCTGCCGCGCTATGCCATGCCTCGCGGTTCATGCTGTTCAGGGATGTGCTCACACGTTCGAGCGACACCCCGGAGTCGTCGCTAATAAGGCTGTGGTGGTAATCTTTGTGATAATATACCGAGTCGTAGCAGACACTTTTGTCGCTATTGAGCAGGAAGAGGGTTTGCGAGGTGTTGTTGAGTTGTTGCCTCCAGCGTGTGGAGTATATGTTAGTGGTGTCGTCAATGGCGAATTGCCGGGCAAGGGCTGTGGCGTCGGCGCATAGCGTTGCTACTTCTGAAGGCATGACGAAACTGCCGTCAGGGAACTTGTTGCCGGTGTTGAATTTGCCTTTTGCCGTACGTGTGGTGATAGTTACTCCACTCAAGTCAAGCACCTCGTCGGTGAGGTTGATGACTTCCACATATTCCTGTGCTCCTTGTGCGGGGTGGAACATTATCTCGTTGATGAGCAGCGTACCCTGTTGCGCTTCTACCGCATCATCGTGCATATCAGGCATAGCAGGGTCGTCAGACGGGTCGTCGTCAGGTTCGCTATTGTCTTCGCCTTCCGGCATTTCCTCTTCACCTCCGACTTCCAATTCATCGAAATAGTGGTTTTGTCGTTGAGCCAAATCTCTGCCAAAGACATATATTCCCGTGTATTGGCAGTTATGCCATGTGTTGTGCATTGCGCTGCCCTTCAATGTCAATGTCGAGCGGCGACTGCCCACTGATAGCAGCCATAATCCCTCGGTGTCACGAGAGACTTCAATGAATAGTGTGCCCTCATCGCCGAATGCGATATTGCCCGCTGAGCACAGTTCTTCTGCTGTATTGCCATCGTAGAACATAAGTGTTACACTGCCGTTGTTGCGACCTATTTCGATGTAGTATCCTTGTGCGTTGTGGAGGTTAGCGCGGTCGGCGGCTAAAAAATAGCGTATGAAATTGTTCTGTCCGAGAGGCTGTGTGTGACGATAGTAGAACGACCATGTGGCATCGATCATGATGTATGATTGCGCAACGATAGCCGCAGAACCTTCTTCGGAGACAATGTCGCTATGTAGCCATCCGTTTTTGATGTCAAAGTTGTCGATGTCTCCTTGCCATGGGATGTCGTAGAGCCACTCATGTTCAACAAAGTTGGTATAGAACCCGCTATTGGCGCGTGTTGTAAGGTATGCGGTGGCAAGTAGGAGCAGTGTCAGACAACGTTGTGTAAACCTCATGACTTTTTATTTGACATTCCGTTTCAGTTCCTCTCTGATTTTTTCCCGTAGTTTAAGGTTCTGTGCTTCTACGCTTTCGCGCCTGACGGGTTCGAAGTTGGACTTGTATCGCGGCAGTGTGGGTTTGATATGCAGTTTCTTGTCGTCACCGGTCTTGACGTTGACGCCTATGGCAAGTGGTCTGACAAGTGATATGTGGTAGTCATAGGTTCCATCGAGGTTGTGTTGTCCACCTACCGCGGCGGCATATTTGTCGATACTCATCATGAAAGGATAAATATCCACCTGACGATTCCATAGTGTTATTTCGGCAGATATGCTGTCCACGATGTTTTCCGTTTTCTTGCGGAACATGAGCAGTTTTGCTATCTGGCTGAATGTTTCGCTGTCGAGCAGTACAAGGTCTTTGCCTTGCAGGCTCGCGGCGCCGATGGATGTTGATGTCTTGAGTTCGTATTTGGCATTCATATATGTTTCCAGGGCGAGGTGGAATTCCGCCTTTCCGCTGAAAGATGACAGCATAGGTAGCATTTTTTTGGCTTCGGGAATCATGTCAAGTAGTTCGGCGATATGTATGTCAAGCATGTGAAGGTCGAGTCCCGTGTAGATATGGTTGCGTCGCGGTGTTTTGTATAGCGCCGTAAGTTGCAGGTGCGCGGCTTGGCAAATGAAGCCCATTTCTTCGAGCACCAGCGTGCCGTCATTGATGTATAGGTTGCCGCCTAATTCGTTGGCTATCTGGCTTCCTATCGCGGCTCGATGTATCCTGGTGTGAAGTATCAGGTCCACACCTTTGGGTACCATGAATGGATCTCCGTCGCTCATGTCGCTCTCGGTGACCGTGCTGTCTTTGTCGCCAAAGCCGCTTGTCAGGTCCATGAGTTGGTTGACGTCGGTGTAGTCCGAAGTGAAGTTGAGCTCACCGCCGAGGTTAGCCTCTCCGCCGAGCCATTTATTGAGTTCAAGCACGGAGCCTT
>DGSV01000063.1 GCA_002394025.1 Bacteroidales bacterium UBA4353 | reverse complement strand
GGTTCGAATCCCCCTCCTTCCGCAAAAATCAGCGCCGGAAAACATTCTCCGGCGCTGATTTTGTTTGCGTGCTCATCAAAGCAGACAACGACATGTCATTCAACTCAATTGGTCAACAGACCTTTATAAAGCGTTGAGCAGCAACATTATTCCATACACATTTCAAGAATCTTTTCTACATCGGTTTGTCGCAATGGTACAAAGCCGTGCAACACATCGCCTTGCACTGCTTTACGTGCCATGTGAGCAAAATTAGTGCGGTCTATGCCCACCTCAGGCAGCGTACTCTTGAGAGCCAGTGTGCCAAACAAGAATTCGCTAAGCATATTAATCGCTTTGTCGGCTATAACCATCGGCTCAAGGCTCGCGTCTATGCCAAAAACATTGACACCAAACTGCACATACCTATCCACTGTGGTATCATTAAGGCAATACTTCATCCAACGAGGTGTGATGATGGCAAGTCCAAGCCCATGCGTAATGTCATAAATTGCTGATAGTTCATGCTCTATGGGATGGCATGACCACGCTTGCTGTTTTCCGCCATCGATAAAACCATTGATAGCCCACGAACTTGCCCACATCAGGTTCGCCCTTGCCTCATAATTATCCGGTTCGCGCATGGCAATCGGTGCGTAACGTATTATCGTTTTCATCAAACCTTCCATAAAGCAGTCGAGCATAAAGAGGTCTTTGTCAGTAGTGAAGTATTCCTCAAAGATATGCGAAAGCATATCCGCCGCACCGCATGCCGTTTGATAGGGACTAACCGAGAAAGTATTCGTAGGGTCAAGGAACGACACTTTGGGTAACATGGGAGCAGCCACCCTGCCTATTTTATCTCCTGTTTGGGGATTGCTGATTACCCCTCCGGCATCCATTTCCGACCCCGTGGCAGAGAGCGTAAGGATATCAACAATCGGTAGGGCATTGTTGATAGGCGCCCTTTTTGTGATATCCAGAAAGTCCCAAGGATCGAAATCAACACAAGCCCCCGCAGCGATGAACTTCGTGGCGTCAATCGTGGAGCCGCCGCCTACGGCCAGCAACACGTCGATGTGATGTTCCTTGCACAAGCGCACGCCCTCGCGGACCGAATCGATGCGCGGATTAGGCTCTATGCCACTCAATTCAAACAGTTCAAGTCCGGCGTTACGAATTTCAGCAACAACTTTGTCATACAACCCGATGCGTTTGATACTGCCACCGCCATAAGTCATCAGAACGCGAGTCCCGAAACGGCGCAACTCATCGCCGAGATGTTGGAGGTGACCCTTGCCAAAATATACTTTAGTAGGAATGTGATAAATAAAATCGTTCATAAATAAGTGATTTAAAATTCTTGTATATATTGCAAATATACGTATTTTTTTCTGTCAGCAAAAATCTTAAAGACACTAAGAAAAAAAAGGCTGACGACGTTAAGCCGCCAACCTTCTCCACTTTTAGGTATAAGAATTTTAATTGATAACAAACTTTAGAGAGCCTGTTTCTGTTTTAGCAACATAGCAGCCTCGCGGCAGGGTGATGTACAAAGCACCATTTTCCTTCATATTCTGACTTATGACGCGTCGTCCCATCACATCATAGATATCCAGTGCCGACGCTTTTGAGCAATACAAGATTCTGTTGTTGTAGCGCATGCCGCTATCTTCCACATCTGTTAGGGCTGTTGGGTCGTCTGGTAGCTCGCAGGCGCTCTCCCAGTCGGTAGGCATGCTCATGGCAGGCGCTGAAAAGCCGTAGATGTTGGCGTCAGTAATGAGAGCGTTTTCGTCGCAGTAGTCGTTGTCCTCTATCACGTCGGGCACGCCAATCACTATCAGACTTCCGTCAACCGCTTTGAGGGTTGACAGACTTGAGGTGATGTCGTTGGAGTTGTTGACCTTCACGCAGTTGACATAGGTGTTTAGGGCCGACATATTGTCTTCGCCGATGGTGCCGTACGTTTCGTCCTCGAATACCACGTTGTTGACATTACCGGCTGTTGACCACGATATCTGCGCGTCGGAAGCCCATGCGAAGTAGTCGTCCAGCACGGCTCCCAAGGTCGGCTCGCCACAGAACTGATAGACACCGAAGTTGAGCATATACATGCCGCTGCCATAGTAATCGCCCACGAGGGCTATGCCGACTTGCTTGTCGCCCTGACCGGCAACCGATAGGGTGAGATTTGTGTCAAAGAAATTTACGATAGCGTCTATGTTCGACACGGCAGGTTGCGGGTCATCAGACGGGTCGTCAGAAGGACCGTCTGACGGGTCGTCTGACGAGCACTGCGGGCGCTGCCAACCAATAGGTTTCGTGATTGCGGTGCCTGCATAATAAGAAAGGTTTGTGGCTGCTACATCTGCATCACAGTAGTCATTGGTAAACACATCATCAGTACCAATCATGATAAAATCGCCGTCCTGCACTACCCTATCCAGAGCGTCTCCGTTTGCGGCAAGGGAAGTGCTCACATATTCGCAATTTACATAAACATTGACATTTGAAGCGGACTCCATTTCCATTCCCCAGTCATCAAAATAGAAGTTAAAACCGCTCACGGTGCCGCGCTGCGACCAATCAACCGACGCGCCATCAGCCCAAGCACTGAAATCTGTCAGGACATCCCTAACGGTCATGCAGCCGTCAAAGGTATAAACGCCAAAAAAAAGAATACCATACTGCTCCTCATAGAATGCCACTCCAACATAATTATCGCCCTCACCAGCATAGTCAACAGGCAGATTATTGCTCTGATAATAAGACACTAAATTACTAAATGCTAAAGCGTTAAGCGAAAAACAAAATACCAATAGAAAAAGTAATAATTTCTTCATATATTCAAACAATTTAGTTATTAATAAAATTTGTGTAGCAAAAATAGCACATTCAATTGATGGTGACTATCCCTAATTATGGCTATTTAGCGATTGCGTTTCATTAAAATTTTCGTAGTTAACGGATTTTTTGTAAATTTGCATGATAAATATCATATTAATCATAAACAATAACAGCTTTGGACAAGAACTCCATAATCGGTATAGTACTCATCACCCTCATTATCATTGGTTTTAGTTATTTGAATCGCCCCAGCGCTGAGCAGATAGCCGCTCAAAAAGCACGTCAGGCGGAGCAAGCGTTACGTGATTCACTTCTTAATGCAGGTCAGTCCTCACAAACTGCCGAAGGTTCGGATATTGCTCATACTAAATCATATCAGCCGGAGCTTCACTCCGCTGACAGTTTGGTAAGCGATAGTGCCGCACAGGCTCGCCGTATGGCTGATTTATATGGTGCTTTTGCTGTTGCCGCCAAAGGCGATAACAGCAAAACAATTCTTGAAAACGACCTTGTGGCTCTCACCATTGATAACCGCGGCGGCAGAATAAGTAATGCCATACTGAAGAAATATGACAGTCAGGATGGCTCTCCCGTCACCTTGTTTAGTTCGGACGAATCGCTTTTCGGATTCACCTTAGTAACGGACAATCAGCGAGTAGTCAATTCCGAGGATCTATATTTTATTCCACAGGGCATAGCCAGTGATACCGCCGGTAATCAAACTCTTGTAATGCGTTTGCTGACAACTGGCGAAGCATATATGGATGTCATATATACCCTACCCGCCAATGACTATATGGTATCAATGAACATAGCGCCTCATAACATGGACAGCGTGATGCCCTACAACATGAACAGCCTGACGATGCACTGGTCGCAACATTTGCGTCAGCAGGAGCGTGGCAGGCAGTTTGAGGAGCGCTATTCGCGTTTGGCATTCAAATATCATGGTGACAAAGACATAGAAGAGTTATCTGAAAACAAGGAAGATAGCGAAACGGTGAGCAGTAGATTGCAATGGATAGGTTTTAAGGATCAGTTCTTCAGTACGGTGCTCATAGCCGACACAGGCTTCACGGCAGCGGAACTACGTAGCATTCCGCAGAAAGAAGGTCAATACCTCAAGCATTACGAGAGCAAGATGGTGGTGCCCTTTGACGTCACCGGAAATACTCCTACACGCTTTAGAATATATATAGGTCCTAATCATTACAGCACATTATCCGCCTATAATGACGAGTCGCTACCCAAAGCCGAGAGGCTTCAGTTGCAAAAACTTGTTCCGCTTGGTATGAAGTGGTACTCATGGGTTAACAGATGGGCTATAATACCACTTTTCAATTTCTTCAGCCGCTATTTGAGCAACTATGGCTTAATAATACTTCTTATGACCTTAGTTATCAAACTCGTCATATTCCCGCTGACATACAAGTCCTACCTCTCGTCAGCAAAAATGCGAGTCATCAAGCCTCAGATAGATGCCATTAACGAAAAATATCCGCCCGAAAAAATGCAGGAACGACAGCAGGCGACCATGGCATTGTATTCCAAAGTAGGCATCAGTCCCATGAGCGGTTGCCTACCGCTATTGCTTCAGATGCCGATACTGATTGCCGTATTCAGTTTCTTCCCGACCTGCATAGACCTGCGTGGCGAGTCATTCCTTTGGGCTGACGACCTCTCGGCTTACGACTCGATATTCTCTTGGGAAACATATATTCCGTTGATAACGCCATACTTTGGCAATCACATAAGCCTCTTCTGCCTGCTGATGACAGTGACCAATATCGCCTACACATACATTAATATGCAGAACCAAGGCGGCGGAGAGCAATTCGCGGCCATGAAATGGATGATGTATCTAATGCCCATATTCTTCATGGTATTCTTTAACAACTACGCTTCCGGATTAAGTTATTACTACTTTGTTTCACTGCTGATTACAATTGTTCAGACAACGTTGTTCCGTCTATTCATTGACGACAAGAAAATTCTTGAGGAACTAAATCGCAAGGCTAATAGTCGTGAGAAGCCTAAAAAAAGTAGTTTTATGGAACGCCTTGAGAAGATGCAGCGCGAGCAGCAACGTCGCCTACGCGAACAAGCTAAAAGACGATAATGGCGCTGATATGTGAGATATGAAAAAAATTATTGGTATATTACTCATCGCGGCAACGCTCATGAGCCTGACGGGGTGCGACAAGGGGCGCAAGCGGTTTCGCAATCTTGACGCTAATATCAAGCCCGAAGCGGTGCATATCGTTCGTTTCGACGAAGCACTGATGGATATAACACCAGCCAAAGCACCGGCTCAAATCAAGGACCTGACAAGGCAATATCCAACAGAGATGACACTGTGGAGCAATCTGTTAGGCTACGACAGCACGTCATTGCAATATCTTGCTCCCGATTGGGCGATGTTCCTCAGCGACACGCTATATAGCAACACTAATAAAGAAGTGCGCCGACAATATGCCGACATCAGCGATATCGAGGAAGACCTGTCAAAAGCATACGCAAGGTTACACATCTTCTATCCGCAAATTGTCATTCCACATATTTTTTTCTATATTTCCGGTTTCAATAGTTCCATAATTGCCGATGAGAACACCATAGGCGTGGGAGTTGACCGCTACCTTGGTTCGGACTATTGGGTGTACCAGAATCTATATAATGTCTATAACTATCAGTTATATGGCATGCAGCGTTCATGTGTGGCGGCGGATATAATGTCAACGACACTATTTCAACATTTCCTATTCCCCTCTGACGAGAGTCGTTTACTGGATAAAATGCTTTACTATGGTCGTATGCTCTACTTGTTAAGCGTGATATTCCCCGACATTAAAGAAAATGAGATAATAGAATATACTCCTCTACAATGGCGTTGGTGCATCGACAATGAACGTGCGGCATGGGGTAAGATGTTAGATAACAAAGCTTTGTTCAATACTGATTCTTTCGATCAGAACCAATATCTCTATGACGCTCCTTTTACGTCACCGATATCTCCCGATTCTCCGGGTCGTATGGGTACATGGTTCGGATATAGGATTATTAATAGTTATATGGAGAACAATCCTGACGTCACAATGCAAGAACTGATGGCAGAATATGACTCACAGAAAATTCTTGAGAAGTCGGGATATAATCCGTAAAAAACAAGGAACAAGGATATGGCTCGCTTATTGGCGATAGACTATGGTCAGAAACGTACGGGATTGGCAGTCAGCGACCCTCTGCAAATTACGGCAACCCCCTTGGCAACAGTGCCAACGATGGATTTGCTGCCCTATCTGAAGGAATATCTATCGCATGAGGAAGTAGAACTCGTGATTTTGGGACAGCCCAAACGCCTCGACGGTTCTGATTCGGATAACGCGCACCGCGTAGAGGAGTTTCGCAGAGCGTTTGAGAAAAGGTTTACAACGCCGATAATATATTACGACGAACGCTTTACTTCCACTCTGGCTCATCAAGCCATTATCGAAAGTGGCATAGGCAAAAAGCGCCGCCAAGATAAAAGTCTCGTGGATCGAGTGGCGGCAACGATAATCCTGCAGTCATACATGGAAAGCAAGCATTAACAGAACATTAATACCACCAATGCTGAATATCCATATACGCCCAAGAGAAATGGCTAATTCGATATAAAGCATTACATAAAATATTTCTAAGATTAACAACTGTGTTAGACAAACTTCGTAATATTCTCCATTTATCATCCGGCAGTGCCATCAATGTGAGCACCGACAGTCGCAATTGCCCGCCGGGCAGCGTCTTTTTCGCACTCCGAGGCGATACTTTTGATGGTAATCAATATGCCGGCAAGGCTCTCGAAAACGGTGCCGCTTTGGCTGTAGTGGATAATCCTGATGTCGTTAATGATGATAGATACCTATTAGTTGATGACGTGCTTAAAGCATTGCAGAGCACGGCTTCGGAATATCGCGATGAATTCGACATACCGGTTATAGGCATTACCGGCACTAACGGCAAAACGACTACCAAGGAACTTATAGCAGCCTGTTTGAGCAAAAAATACTCGGTACACTATACGCATGGCAACCTCAACAATCATATCGGAGTACCCCTCACGCTCCTTTCCATGCCACGGCAGACACAGATTGCCGTGATAGAAATGGGGGCAAGTCATCCCGGTGATATTCAAGAACTCGTTGCCATAGCTCATCCAACATGTGGCATCATAACCAATGTTGGACGGGCACATCTGCAAGGCTTTGGAAGCTTTGAAGGTGTAGTGAAAACAAAGTGCGAACTATACGACTATATCCGTGAACATAATGGCCTTGTATTCGTTAACAGTGATAATAAAATATTGGTTGACAAATCATTAGGAATGCACATAGTCCATTACTCCGCCATGGGGCTTGCCGGTGACAATCATGGTTTGATGCGTATAAGACTTTTTGAGCGGGATATTGACACACATCTCGTAGGTCTTTATAATGCCGAAAACGTAGCGGCTGCAAGCGCTATCGCGCAACACTTTTCAGTGAGCGCTGACGCTATCACGGAAGCTATTGAACACTACGTGCCCACTAATAATCGGTCGCAACGTACGATTACGGACCGTAATACACTCATCGTGGATGCCTATAACGCTAACCCCACTAGTATGGAGGCGGCCATAGATAATTTCAACAACATCAATGCTGAAAACAAAATGCTGATATTGGGTCAGATGGGAGAATTAGGAGCATATCAGTATGAAGCGCACCGACATATTGTTGACAAAATTCGCGGTGCCGGTTACGAGCACGTGCTTCTCGTAGGTGAAAACTTCCGAGCCGTTGCCGGCGAATATCCAGTATTCGGAAGCACAGAAGAGCTAATGGCTTACCTTAAAGATAATCCCATAAGTAACCATACAATACTCATCAAAGGGTCGCACAGCAATAGGCTTGATACCATAGTGCCTTTGCTATAACCATTAACAAGATAATTAATCAAAAAAAAATCATACACAATGGAAAAAAACAACAAACTGATTCTCATCGCCGGACTCGCGGTGATTGTCGCACTTGTTATCGGTTTGGTTTTCAGCATGCTTCGTACCAAGAAAGCTGAGGAAAACGTAAAAGCCATGGAAGAAATCGCCGCTTTCGAGAAAGAAGAAATGGAGGCGGAATACGAAAATCTCGCCATGCAATATGATGGTTATACCTCAACACTGACCAACGACTCATTGGTTCGTTTATTGTCAGAAGAGCAGCAACATGTTCGTGACCTGCTTGAAGAACTGCGCATGACAAAATCCAACGATGCCAAAAAGATAGCCGCCCTAAAGAAAGAACTCGCCACTGTGCGTGCCGTGATGGTTCAGTATGTTCATCAGATAGATTCACTAAGCCGTACAAATGAACAGTTGGCAATGGAAAATCAGCAAGTCAAAGAAAATCTTGCCGTTATGTCGCAACAAGCTGAACAGCTCCAACAAGAGAAAGCACAACTCACCGAGGTTGTTAACCGCGCACAAATGTTGGAGGTAGGAACCTTTGGCGTGACATGGCTCAACGACCGCGGCAAAAAAACCAGTCAGTATAAAAAAATCGCCAAACTACAACTTAACTTCAATGTTCTCAAAAACGTAGCCGCAGACCCGGGCAATAAGACCCTCTATATCCGTCTTGTTCGTCCTGACAGCGAAGTCCTCGGTCAGGCGGGAACATTCCTCTACGACGGCGTTGAAGTTCCCTACAGCCTTATGCAAGACTTTGAGTACAGCGGTGAACAGCAGGACTTTATACTCTACTACTCGGTTAATGAGCTGCTACCGCAAGGTAACTATCGCGCGGAATTTTTCGCTGAAGGAAATATGATAGGAGAATTTGGATTTAAGATAGAAAAATAAGATTTAAAGAACTAAAGATTTAAGAATATTATCACAAAATCATGAAACGCATTCTATTAACTCTGGCGTGTATCATCGCTTTTGCGTACACATTATGTGCTTCGCCCCGTGCCGTAGGAGGTCGTGTCGGTAATGGCGTATGGGCAAGTTACCAGCACTACACTGGTAATGACCATATAATCCAGATAGACCTTGGCTGGTCTGGCTTCAGCAAAAACGCCCGCGGACTGGAAGCGGCGTTCACCTTCAACTGGGAACACGAAATCGGCACCAACTGGTACGTCATCTACGGTTTCGGTATCGGCGGAGGCTATGAATTTAGCCATTTGTGGCGCGAGAAACTATGGGTCAACGAATATGCCTTAAACGAAGACGGCACATACGCCCTTGACGAAAACGGCAGCAAAATCAAGACCGGCTCAAAACGCGTGTGGAGCAACAACAGCGCGCACCACGACGTCATCAGAGATGAGCACCTCGAGGTTTTCCGCCGCACCGGCGATGGTTTTGCGGGATATGCAGGTTTGATGCTCAACCTCAGTTTTGAGTACCAATTATCGTCCGTGCCCTTGGCCATTGGATTGGATTGGCGTCCATTGATTGGCGTTGACTTTGGCAGACGCGGCAAACCCGGTATGAAACCCGTAAACACGGAGACGCACAATTACAACTTCCAAGCAAGATATCACATGCGTGGTTTGCTCGATTTCGGACTTACGGCAAGATACCTATTCTAATTATAACGCAGCGGGATAGCGTTTTCGTAATTCAAAAAAAATCGCTACCTTTGCACTCTCCAAGTTATGTTAGGCGCTTGGAATAATAGTCTTTTGATAATCAAATAACAACCCTAATAAAAATATGAAACTTAACGTCAACAATGTCAATCAAGTGAGTTGGAAAGAGATTAGTGTTAAGACCAACTTGCCTGATAAACTGAAGAAATTGGAAGAGATATCACAGAACCTGTGGTGGGTTTGGAATACCGAAGCTAAAAATATGTTTCGCCATATTGATGAAGCCGCATGGAAAGAGTCATCATCGAACCCCACGGTACTGCTTCGCATATTGAGTTACGACAAACTCACGGAATTGTCGGAAAACAAGGAATTCCTAAAGACCCTTGATAAGGTTTATGCTGATTTCCGCGCATATATGGATACCCCTCGCAAGGGTGACCGTCCCTCGGTAGCATACTTCTCAATGGAATATGGTCTGACAGAAGTTCTCAAAATATATTCAGGTGGCTTGGGCGTACTTGCCGGCGACTACCTCAAAGAGGCTTCTGACTCCAACGTTGACATGACAGCCATAGGTTTTCTGTATCGCTACGGCTATTTCACTCAGACTCTTTCAATGGAAGGTCAGCAGATAGCCAACTACGAGGCTCAAAACTTTATCAACCTGCCAATCACACAAGTGCGCAACGCTGATAATTCGCCGCTTACAATTGAGGTTCCCTACCCTGGTCGCATAATATACGCTTACGTGTGGCGTGTGGCTGTAGGACGTATCAACCTCTTCCTGCTGGATACGGATAACGATTTGAATAGCGACTATGACCGTTCGATAACTCACCAACTCTATGGTGGCGATAACGAAAACCGTCTCAAACAAGAGATTATGCTCGGCATAGGTGGTATGCTTGCTCTGCGTAAGATGGGTATCAGAAAAGATATCTACCACTGCAATGAAGGTCACGCGGCACTGATTAACGTTCAGCGTTTGGTTTACTACATCAAGGAAGAGCACCTGAACTTCAACGAAGCCCTTGAAGTTGTTCGTTCATCATCGTTATATACTGTTCACACTCCCGTTCCCGCAGGTCATGACTATTTCGAAGAAGAACTCTTTGGTCGCTATATGGGTGGCTATCCCGAGCAGTTAGGATTGAGTTGGGGCGAGTTCATAGATATGGGTCGCGAGACTCCCGGTTACGGACGTTTCTGCATGTCAGTATTCGCCCTGAATACATGTCAAGAAGCTAATGGCGTGAGCTGGCTTCACGGCAAGGTATCGCAAAAAATGTTCGCACCGCTATGGAAAGGCTATTTCCCTGAAGAACTGCACGTAAGTTACGTCACCAATGGTGTTCACCTCGCCACATGGGCTGCTTCAGAATGGAAAGCTGTCTATGAAAAAGTCTTCACCAAGAAGTTCTATGATGATGAGTCAAACATGAAAATCTGGGAACTGATACAACAAGTGCCCGATGAGTTGATCTGGAAGACCCATATGGGCCTCAAGAATAAACTCATGGACTATATCCGCGAGCAGTTCCAGGAAAGTTGGCTCAAGACTCAGGGCGATCCGTCGCGCATCATGAGTATCCTCGAGCGCATCAACCCCAATAGTCTTGTGATAGGTTTCGGCCGTCGTTTCGCCACATATAAACGCGCGCACCTGATCTTCACCGACCTTGAGCGTCTTGAGCGCATCGTAAACAATCCTGATCGCCCCGTACAGTTCCTATTCACCGGTAAGGCTCACCCCGCCGATGGTGGAGGTCAAGGTCTGATACGTCGTATCGTTGAAATCAGCCGTATGCCGCAATTCCTTGGCAAGATTATCTTCCTCGAAAACTATGACATGCGTCTTGCAAAACGTTTGATATCCGGTGTTGACGTATGGCTCAACACTCCTACCCGTCCCCTTGAAGCATCAGGCACTTCCGGCGAGAAAGCCCAGATGAATGGCGTTTTGAACTTCTCGGTACTTGACGGTTGGTGGCTCGAAGGCTACGTAAAAGGTGCCGGATGGGCTTTGACGGATAAACGTACATACGAAAATCAGCAGCACCAAGACCAATTAGATGCCGCTACCATCTACTCTATGCTGGAGAATGAAATCATACCTCTCTACTACGCTCGCAACTCAAAAGGTTACTCTCCGGAATGGGTTCAGGTTATTAAAAACTCATTGAGCCAGATAACACCTCGCTTCACCACCAAGCGTATGATGGATGACTATTTCGACCGCTTCTACAACAAGATGGCACGCCGCAACTCCATGCTCACAGCAAACAATTATGCCAAGGTGCACGAAATCGTGAACTGGAAACAGCAGATTGCCAATAACTGGGAGCGCATAGAAATTATCAGCGAAAATATCCCCGAAGAATTCATGGTTAACCCGCAAGTAGGCCGCACCTACAAGCTTGAGATAACCATTGACACCCACGAGCTTACCGACCGCGGCATAGGCATTGAACTTGTTGCCACGAAACCTGACAAGCAAAACAATGATGTGCTCTACAACGTAGAAGAGTTCAAACTCGTCCATGCCGAAGGCTCACGTTTGACATATCAGCTTGACTACCAACTTGACTATGCCGGTGCCCTGAAATTCGCGTTCCGTATGTTCCCCAAGAACGACTTGCTACCCCATCGTATGGATTTCTGCTACGTACGCTGGATTTAAGAAGAAGAACAAAAAATCAGTAATAAATAAAAAGCCGGCGTTGAGTGACATGACTACTAACGCCGGCTTCTTTAAAATTTAAGTATCATGTCAACGCATAATAATATCATATATGTAGTGTTAGCCTTGCTGCTATGCTGCTGCACAGGCAAGAATAAAAACAGCCAGGACACCAAAGTAATACCACCTCCACTGCCGCCTATCGAAGTGCTCACAGCAGCTGACTCAGCGGCGATAGCAAAAAGTGAAATGGATATAGTGTTGGCATGCAACAAATATGAGAGAAGCACTAACGAGCGCGACTTTGATGGTGAGAAAATGAAAACGGGGCGTTACGAACTTTTTAAGAAACTCGGCGAACTACTCGTGAACAATCCAAAGACACTGTTTTATGACTTTCAACGCCTTAATCAGCTCAATAACATCATTAAGATTGTGAGCTCTCCCGATGGTCGATTGCGTTATTATGTCCATGATACTTATCAAGGTGGTACTATGCCATTTTACGTGTACTACCAACAACTTCTTGGTTCTGACGGAGAAGTCTATACTTCCCTCAACGGCAACCATACAGACACTGATAGCATTTCTGCAGAGCAATGGTCGGAGTATTACTCTTCATACGAATACCCCTCGCAAGGTTGCATGATAGATTCTATATATCAGATAGATAGCAACAGCGGTCAACGCATCTACTTAATAGCTAACTCACAAAAATTTGACTCGGGACATCGCGGCATAGCTTTCGACGCTATGAGCATTGTTGGTGATACGCTATCGGGAATGGCGCTATTCACGCAAAATGGCAAACAAAGATATTACGTGGTAGCAGACCATGCTTTGTTCGACTGGTACGACATAGCTGACAACGGATATGGCATGGACTGGTTGCAAAAGTACGATGAACTGACTCAGACCATCTACTTGCCTGCGGTCAACGACTACCAAACACCTACCGACCGCTACGCGCTGTATAGCTTCAACGGCATGTCTTTTGACAGCATAGGTATTGATGCCGGCTACTGGCTTCATGAGAGCCTTCATGACTTCGTAGAACTCAAAATGATGCGTACCTATCAACGCTTCACTGTTCGCATTGACAGCATGGCTACCGGCGGCTATCGCTACGCCTCATGGAGTGGCGGCAAGGATATGTCGCTAAAGCCGGATATAGTAATATATGGCTCCGGCAAAGGAGCATTCGACACCAGTTACATATTCGACAAGGGTGAATACATGTACACGGTAAATCCCGAATGGCTGACAGTGTATAAAAACGGCATAGTGATAGCCCTCGACACCGTCAAATACCACTGATAACACAGAACACTGAAACTTCCAAAAAAACAAAACGTCATGTCTATTTTTACGAATAAGACATGACGTTTTTGGTATTTACGCGCTAAAAGGATGTAACCTTTGTTTTTACCATAAAACCTTAGTAACATGTGCAAAGATAGCAATTTTACCGGACAGCAATTTTTTTTTGTCAAATGGCATTGAGCATGTCGCGGATTAGTAGTATATTTGCAGGCGGATAAGAACGCCGCGCTGACGCACGGCGCACCTGACAAAAAAGGACACGGCGCACCTGACAAAAAAAGAAAACGACAGCAACGAACAAGACAACGAAATGGAAAACGACAGCAACACGGAGAGCAAAAGGATAGTACGCGCCGAGGTGAAGCATAACCGCCTGCGGCGTAAAGAGGGGCATGATTATTCCGCTCCGTGCATCTATCTGATAACGGTGACCACGACAGACCGGCGTCGCATTTTAGGCGAACTGACAGGCAGCACGCCCGATGAGGCCACTATCCTGCCGACTGCGCTGGGCGAATACGTCGTTGCCGCTTTCCGCAGGATGGCAGCAATGGTGACAGAAAAGACGGGTATCAGGGTTCAGGTGTATCAGTATCAGCTGATGCCCAATCATTTTCATGGCATCATTCGCATTCACGATACTTTGCCGCAAGGCTGGAGTCTGAGCCGGATGATAGGAGCCTGGAAGGGCGACTGCTCGCGAGAGCTATGGCGGGAACAAGACGCCGCGCTGACGCACGGCGCACCCGACAAAGGACACGACGAACCGACGCCCGACAAAGGACACGACGAACCTGACAGAGACGCCACCGCACACGACAAAGGACACGGCGCACACGACAGAGAGCCTCTCTTCGCACCCGGGTTCAATGATAAGATTCTCTATCATAAGGGACAGTTGGACGCATGGTATAAATACCTGCACGATAACCCTCGTCGGCTGTGGCTGAAGCACCGTTTTCCTAACAGGCTTCGCAAGACATTTGATTTCAGGGCCGGCAAGCAGGGGCATTCTTATACGGCAATGGGAAATACGTTCCTTATTACATACCCTGAGCGCGTACAAGTGCGTTGCCATCGTAATCTGAGTGCTGAGAAGATAGCACATGAGGTGGAGCACTATATGCGCCTCGCCAGATGCGGGGCCGTTCTAGTGTCGCCGTTCATTTCTCCGGCAGAGAAAGCGGTCTACGAGGCTGCCTACGAAGAAAAGATGCCGATTATCCGCATCGTCAACAGGGGATTAGACGGCAAGTTTATCTATCCTACAGGGCGGGATTTACAGGGTTGCTCCGAAGGCTTTCTGCTAGTCTTAGCGCCTTACGCTGACTACAGTCCCGAGACGGCAGAAATGCGCATCACTCGCTCGCAATGCCTCAACATGAACTGCTACGCCGCAGACCTGGCAACAACCCTCGCGCTGACGCGCGAGGAACCTGACAAAGAACACGCCGGACACGACAGCAACCCCGCTGACGCGCAAGGAACCTGACAAAGGACACGCCGGACACGACAAAAAAACGACGCCGGACACGACAGCAACCCAGCTGACGCACGAGGAACCTGACAAAGGACACGCCAGACACGACAAAAAGAACACAACGGACACGACAAAAAGAACGCGCCGGACACGACAAAGAAACACAAAAGAGGAAAAAGAGGACAAGCGTTAAGCGACTATCGAAGTCTTGTGAAGGGCTTTGCCAGCACTTGCGCTATATGCCTGATGTAGAGCCACGTGAGCAGGGCATAACTCTTGGCGTTATGGGTTATGCATTGGGGTTTCAGGCGTCTGTGAAAATCGTTCATCAGGTTTCCGCCATGCAGCGTCTGCGTCCACATGGGTTTGTCTGTGTCAATAAATACTATGGGTGCATATCGGTCTGCAAAGCGGTGGTCAAAGGCAAGCACAGTGCTGTATTCGCCATGTGGTTCCACAAGGCTGATAAAATGATTGTCAGGGTAATTGATGAGATATGACACGTTGTGCTTATGATAATGCTGCATACCTTTGGGAAATGATATGACGCACGGCAATGATTGTTCGCATAGTGCTAAATCCTTAACACGTTGCATATAATCATCCGCTAAGGCATCGTCATTATCAACACGCGATGTAATGAGTAAGTCACTATGAGACGCATAACTGCTCGCCAGTTGAGTAAATTTTTCGCGATAGAAGTCGTCCTGTCCGAATGGGAGATATACTGGCGTGAACTGCGGGCACAATGCTTGCCATCGGTTGATATCTTTCTTGAGAATCTCGTCCACACGCTCATCGAAAAACACGAGCCAAATGAAGTCTTGACACGTCTGACGACATACTGATGGCAGACAGTAGGTCTCGAAAAGATGTTTCCTATTCTCAAGCCATAACCGACGCAAATTAGTCCCGTCATCAACATCGATGGCGAGATTATACCTCGTGAGCAATATGTGACATAGTTGCGCCAATATCTATCAAAAAAAAAGCGATAGCGCTGTTCACTACCGCTGACATTATTAAATCGTTGTGCGGAAAGAGAGGGATTCGAACC
>DGSV01000057.1:24869-25025 GCA_002394025.1 Bacteroidales bacterium UBA4353 | reverse complement strand
TCGGAACGCGTTGTGCGCTACCGATAAGTTTTCCGTTCAGTTCGGGTATTACCAGGCCGATAGCCTTTGCGGCACCGGTGCTGTTAGGCACGATATTTTGCGCTCCGGCACGGCTACGACGCAGGTCGCCTTTACGTTGAGGACCGTCAAGAATCA
>DGSV01000057.1:24214-24825 GCA_002394025.1 Bacteroidales bacterium UBA4353 | reverse complement strand
GGACCGTCAAGAATCATCTGGTCGCCGGTGTAGGCATGGATGGTTGACATGATACCGCTCTGGATAGCTGCGTATTTGTTGAGAGCGTCAGCCATAGGAGCCAAGCAGTTTGTGGTGCAGGAAGCTGCTGAAATGATAGTGTCAGCAGGTGTAAGGCTCTTGTGGTTTACGTTATAAACGATAGTGGGAAGGTCATTGCCTGCAGGAGCTGAAATAACGACTTTCTTGGCTCCGGCTTTGATATGAGCTTCTGACTTAGCCTTGCTGGTATAGAAGCCTGTGCACTCAAGAACTACGTCAACACCGAGTTTGCCCCAAGGCAGGTCGGCAGCGTTAGGCATAGCATAGATGGTTATCTCCTTGCCGTCAACGATGATAGAACCGGGAGTAACAACAGTCTTGCCGTCTTCGGCGAGAACAGCGTCTTTGTAAGCCACACTGTGCTTTCCTTCGCCATACTTGCCGGCGAAACCACCTTGTGCGGTGTCATATTTAAGAAGATGAGCCAACATTTTGGGGCTTGTCAGGTCGTTGATAGCGACAACTTCATAACCCTCAGCTTCAAACATCTGACGGAATGCCAGACGACCGATACGGCCAAAACCGTTAAT
>DGSV01000057.1:0-24177 GCA_002394025.1 Bacteroidales bacterium UBA4353 | reverse complement strand
ATACGGCCAAAGCCGTTAATAGCTACTTTTGTCATAGTGATTTTTTTTGTATTTTAAGTTGTTTACTATTGATTCTCTGCTAACTTAACATTAACGACTGCAAAGTTACAAATTATTTTCGTAACTTTGCGATGTATTAAAGATTTTTTTCATCAATGTTATTCAGCAGTATCGTATATGGTCCGATCCATAGCCGTCGGCTTGGCACCTCGTTGGGGATTAACCTGATGCCCACTGAGCAGAAACTATGCAGTTTCGATTGCATATACTGCGAGTGCGGGCTTAACAAACCATGGCATTCAAAGCCTTCACTACCAACTTTGGAACAATACCAAGCCGCGCTCACTGACGCCGCCACCCGGCTTCGTAGCGAGGACATAAAGTTGGATGTCATTACTTTTTCAGGCAACGGAGAACCAACTTTACACCCTGATTTTGAGCGCATCATGCAAACAACAGCGGTCTGGCGCGACAAGTTTCAGCCCAACGCAAAAATTTGTGTGCTATCCAACTCCACGCAACTGCACCGCAATGATGTCGTACGCGGACTTATGATTGCCGATAAACGCATTTTGAAACTCGATGCCGGCATTGACGCAACCATACGCCTTATCGACAATCCGGCACAAATCAAATTAACGGCGAAAGATATATGTGACAGGCTCGAACAATTCAAAGGCGACTTCACGCTGCAGACATGCTTCTTGCGCGGCATAGTCAATGGTACGCTCATTGACAACACTACAGAAACCGAGGTCACGGCATGGTTCGAATGTGTAGAACGGCTTATGCCACATGAGGTTATGATATATGTCATAGATCGCAAAACTCCTTACGACACTCTGCAGAAAATCCCGCGCGAGCAAATGGAAGCCATTGCCGCCCGAGTCCGTACCCTCGGCATACCAGTAAGCGTAAGCGCATGAAAATGAAAGTTCTCATAGCGGTGCTCAACTGGGGTTTGGGGCATGCTACGCGAAGTAGCGCAATCATCGAACAACGTCTGCTTGCCGGTGATGAGGTGGTGCTTGCCGGCGATGGCAATTCACTACGATGGTTGACAAATCGTTACCCCACTCTGCGGCACATAAAGTTACCTGCACTCAACATTCATTATGCGGCAAAGGGGTCGCAAGTGAAAACTATCATAAAACAAATGCCACATATCATCAAGTGGCTCAGACAAGATCATAAAACACTGCAAAAAATACTTGCTGAAGAACATTTCGACCTCGTGATTTCCGATAATCGCTTCACATTTTACAGCGAGAGGGTCAAATGCATATACATCACACACCAACTCAACGTAATTACAGAAATCGGATTAAAATCTTCCGTTGAGACCTACAAGCCAAGTATTGCTTCACGGATAGCAACTGCCATTCACCTATGGTTTATAAAGCATTACGACGAATGTTGGATTCCTGATTATGCTGTAGCACCAAGCCTTGCCGGATACCTGTCGCATATCCAAGGCGGTATTAATGAATGGAATACACGCTCTGAACGCACACTACTGAAATACATAGGACCACTGTCGAGATTTGGACAAAAGCCAGAAAACAGGAGTCAGGAGTCAGGAGTCAAGAGTCAGGAGTCACGAGTCACGAGTCAGGAGTCAGGAGTCACGAGTCAGGAGTCAGGAACAAAGATTTGTCAGGACGCTACATATCATGTACACTCCACGAGCCACGAACCGGTGTCCACAGCTGAATATATTGCCATTTTGTCGGGACCGGAACCTCAACGCACTGAACTTGAGGAACAACTGCTGACAAAATGGCGTGGCAAGAATTACGTCATAGTGCGCGGACTACCTTGTGATACCGACACACACGGCAATGGTCGTTTGCTCAACAATGCCGATGATGAAACAATAGCATACCTGTTGACTCATGCTAAACACATAGTTTGTCGCAGCGGGTATAGCACACTGATGGATCTACAAGCCCTCGGGCTACTTGACAATAACGATATTGATATACAATTAATTCCCACCCCGGGGCAACCGGAGCAGGAATATATCGCGCTACTGCATAGCAGACACTAAAAACCTGCATTGCGCAGCAACATTCCGTAATATTCACTGCGCTTATAATTGCGGTTATTGCTATACATGATTTTCAGATTTCGCAACACGTTCTCCACCATTTCATCCTCACAGTCAATACGATATCTTTCAAGGTCGGCACATTTTATTCCGTGCGAAGCCATCAGTTTGTTGTCAACATACTGCGTGCCATATATAACAGCTTGACCCGTTTGATGAAGGTATATACATGAAATGAATACATTATAAAGCATTCCATTAGAAACATTCTTCGCATTATCGGATTGCACAGTGGCAAGCTTTGTAATTCGTTGCCGGCAGTACTCTATAGCTTCACTATAACGCTCCTGCTCCACAAGAGCATTGGCATGTGCCAGTTGAGCGTAAAGCCATGCCTCAATATATGTCTGATGCTGCGCATAACGACTGCTATCGAGCAACTGCTCGTAGCTTTCCGCCGCCTCATCATACTTCTCCAACTGCCTCAAGGCTTCAGCGTATTTAAGCAGATAGTACTGGTCAAGTTCGTTTTTGCGATACTGTTCCTCAAGTGCCGTGACAATTTGTTCGGGCGTGGCATCAGGCGCATTAACAATGGCGAACGAGATACTTTTTGGTTCGAAAAGAAAAGTATTATTCCTTACCGTATAATACTCCATCAGGTTCAGCAAACTCTGTCCCAACAGGCAATCAGCATCCCCTACTACTTTTCCTACACTGGCTGGCACGTTATAAAACACATATCCACCGAGCATGAGTTTGCGTATCACAAATGTATAACCCTCTTGTTGTCTGCCGTCAGCAATAACTGAGGTTCTTGTGTCCGACAAGTCGGCGTCAGTCACCGCCCCGGCCTTTTTTAACTTGTTCCAAGCCATGGGGGTTAGCATAACATCGGAACAACCGGTGTCGAACAAAAAGCGCATCGCTACACCATTAACATACGTATCGACATATTTGCAGCCCGTTGAAGAGTCTATTAAACGCACGGTGCGAACTTCCGCCATGATAGTGGCGGAAAGCATCATCAAAAACACTATGACAAACCTTCGATACAAGGCAAAAAAGGACATAAAAAAAAGGGAAATTGTGGCTATTTACGTGAGCATAAACTCTGTAATAATAGGATTAGGGCTACTAACTATCTTTGTAATCTGCCATACCCGAAGGCGCAGCCCGCCATTGACAGCCAGTTACACCCTTCTGAAGATTTTTTCTGTTGAGTTTGCCAGTTCCTAAGCGTCACAATTCCCCTTATGGGTTTATATGACAAAATTAACGCTTTTTTCTTAAACAGACAAGTTTTGGCAAAGATTTTTTTTACAATTCGTCATACATCGCCGCTTCGCACAACAATATTATGTCCTCCGACCCGGCAAATGGATAGTCCTGCAATGTCTGCCTAAACATCTTGATAAACAGATTATTTTTGACGGGTTGTTTTTCGCAGTGTGTCTTGTATGCCATTCTATAGTATTCCAAAGCTACTATTTTCTCGCCTTTCATCCACATAAAATGTCCGGCATAAAGGTACACCATCACCCAATGCCTGTTAGCGGCCAGCAGTGTTTGGCATTTGGTGTCTGCCGCCTCATAGTCCTTCATTTTCAGCGAAGCCTTAAGAGAGATATACAATGCCTCGGCACTATCACCTATTCTATCTACAATTTTGTCACAGCACATTAGGCACTGGCTGTAATGTGCGGTTCTGAAATAGAGTTTTGCGGCTTCAAGGTCAATATCATCCGTTGACAGGAACAGGTCAGTGAGTTGCTCATAGACCGCGAGCGCCATATCACTGTCATTATTTGCCAAATGACACTCGAAGATATGACGGAGCGTCCACGTGTCGTTAGGTTGTTCAGCGTCGGCGCGTTCGAGGTAACGCAATGCCTCGAACGAGTTACCCAATTGTTGATGCAGATAGCCTAACTGTTTGAGGCGATCAACGGTGAGGTAGTCTCTGTTGACATTATTAATCAGTTCCTTGACATGGTCCTTATCAAGTCTGGCTATGCTGAATGCCGCAGTAAGCAACTCTTCGTCGTGATTGTCAGCGTCATAGAAATACCGCGCAACGGTTGCGCTTAACTGCTTCTCCATGAGTTGCAAATCAAAGGGCATCAAAGTAGGCTCCACACCTGATAGGGCGCGGGGCAAAGAACCACTTAATTTGTCATACTTAATAAGATATTGCGACGCAAAACGATATAAATCATGAATATAGAACTTTATATTCTCATCCTTATCTTCGCCATACCGCCGCGCTAATTTCAGTTCCAACGATGACAAGTCCTCATCGGGCATCTCAGTACCTAATTCCTTCTCGACCTGACCGCGGATTTTATCAATTATGTTATTAGAGAGATACGCGAATTGCAGTGTGAGACTCTTATATTGCGTATCGGAAAAGTCTTGCTGCAAAAGCATCGTGATAAGAAATGCGGCGCCAGACTCAAATAAATTGCTGATAGCGGGATCCTGAGGATAAAAAGGTGTGAACCAATGATATTCATCGGACCAATAAGGCAGACCTTTCTGTTTTTGAAAACTTCCGTAATGTATGTCATAGCCTTCTTGATAGAGACGCATAATATCATCTATATTATCAGCCATAACGCTCTCCACCTTTTTCATCCATTGCGGCTGTTCACCATTGGCAGACGTGTCTGCGTTTTTTTCGAAATTCTTGACAAATGTACGTACGGCACTCCCAAATTTTTCTTCAATATGCTGAGCAACGCGCTCCGCCGATAACGCCATGAATATCAACTTTATGATAGTCATCATAGCATTTTTTGTAACGTTATCTGCCAGCATGGTTTTCAACGCCGCATCCGAAAATTTACTGTGCCCAGTAAGAACGTCGTCATAAACAAGCAGATTGAATACAATCCCCACTAATGCTCTATGGCGCAGTTCGGCATGGTAAGTTGCTATATCCACTAATGCGTTGAATGCCACCACACTACATTGTCTCAATGAAAAAATCGTCAAAGCGCTGACTGCCAATAGTCGTGCCTCAATAGTGCAACCGGAATCGTCAATGATATTCATCACACCTTCCATACGCCCCTTGTCAAGACCATCGCCAAAAGCAATTGTGTCATAGAGTGTTTTCAGGTTCTTATCGTAAATTTTATACTCTTCGGTAGAAGTACCTTTGCTCGACAACTCCAAGCGCATATTATCCCACTGCTCGGCACTGATGACAGCACTCTCAAATACTCGCTTGCGCTCACGAGCGACAGAGGTAGCCGGCAATAAACAATGAATACGCGTTGTAAAACGCACCATAACATCCACCACATTACTCATCAAACGCCGCTTCATGCTTTCGCGTTCAGGATCATTCACGTTCATCAATACACTACGCAGCAACAGACGATAATTACCGCTAATCGTATTGAGCTCATCAAGAAGGTCATTAACAACAAGCCCATACTCCTCCGACGTTTCACGCACCAATGCCTGCGACACATCAAGCCCCTGCTTGAGAGATATCTCAAGGGTCTGAAAAACATAGGGATATATGTTATATTTTGTCGTCAAGCCGAACAAATGACTACAATATTAAGACTACAATATTAAAGAAATGGATGTTTTTTGTCTTTATCAGATAGTATCCATTTGTCGGTTGGTACCCTCCAGTCTATATTCAGGGTTGGGTCGTCAAGCCGCACTCCCCCTTCAGCCTCAGGATGATAGAGGTTATCGCATTTATAGGTAAATACGGCATGCTCCGAGAGAACTGAAAAGCCGTGGGCAAAACCACGTGGAATAAAAAACTGCTTATGATTTTCAGCCGTAAGCTCCACACTATACCACTTCCCGTAGGTCGGTGAGCCTTCACGTAAATCCACAGCAACGTCCAGCACACTGCCTATCAAACAACTTACCAATTTGGCCTGCGCCCATTCGCCGCGCTGAAAATGCAAACCGCGAACCACACCATAACATGACGATGACTGATTATCCTGAACAAAATGAGCATCAATACCGGCCTGACGATAACGAGCCTCGTTATATGTTTCATAAAAGTAGCCCCGCGAATCATTAAACACGCGAGGCGTAATCACTAGTAAACCCTCAATGGGAGTTGTTTCTATATTCATATTATTTATTGTTTTTTGGGAGCAAGGACAAAAGACATCGGGATAACGACAAATCGAAACTTCGGAATTATTTTTTATCCCACTCTCGACAATCTCTCAAGTTCCGGTAAATTAAGAATTTTAATCTTTCTGCCATCAATATTCAATAACCCTTCGCTGGAAAATTGGCTCAGGGTACGTATGGCATTCGACGTGGTCATATTACTAAGGTTTGCGAGGTCCTCACGACTCATCATCATGGATATTGTGGCTCCGTCATCCTCCAGCCCATAGTTGTTTTTCAGTTCCAACAAAGCTTCGGCAAGGCGTCCTCGAATGTGTTTCTGACTTATGTTCACCGTTTTTGTATCCGAAGCGCCAAGCAGTCTGGCGGCATCTTGCAGGAAACAGAAACAAAAAGCCGGATTGGAACGTATTATGGTCAAAAAAGCGTTCTTCTTTATCTGGCATACCACCGATGTCTCAAAAGCGCTCACGGTAGTGTTATAACCTTGGTCAATCACTACCGAGCGATAACTAAACGACTCATAGGGCTTAAGCATACGTATGATTTGATGCTTGCCACTACTATGCTTATAAACGCGTAACTTGCCCTGCATGAGCACCATCACATGCGAAGGTATGTCACCTTCCGAATGCACTATCTCGCGCTTGCGAAATGTTTTGTAGGTTATGTTTTCGCGAATATACTCCCGCTCATCATCATTGAGCAGAGCCCACACCGGAGAGTGATCCCAAATCTCACCTACTTCTTCTTGTAAGGACTTTCGTGCCATTTATTTTATACCTAATAATAAAAACCGCTAAAAAGTTGCGTTATACCGCACAAACTTTGGCAAAGATAAAAAAAAACTTAGAACTGACCAAATATAGCCGAAAATTCTAAAAAAAATTTTAACTTTGCAAACGTGAAAACGCAAATAGAATATAGCAATTATTATTTCCTCGGCATAGGCGGCATAGGCATGAGCGCCATAGCCCGTTATTTCAAGTCACATGGCTATAACGTAGCCGGTTATGACCGCACCATGAGCCATTTGTGCCAAGACTTGATGCGTGAAGGAATCGCCGTGAGCACCAATGAAGACGTCACTGCCATCCCTGCCGCAATGCTTGACAATAGTCGCACACTGGTTATCTACACCCCCGCAATACCGCATAATCATCCGCAGTTAACGTATTTTCTTGAACACGATTTTCGTGTTGTCAAGCGCAGCGAGGTGCTTGGCATGCTCACCGAAAACTTGTTAGCCCTCTGCGTGGCGGGAACGCATGGTAAAACAACCACTAGCACCATTTTGGCGCACCTGCTGCACCAGTCGGACATTGACTGCAACGCATTTCTCGGAGGCATCAGCAACAACTACAATAGCAACCTGCTGCTATCATCACAGAGCAACATAGTTGTCGTAGAGGCTGACGAATACGACCGAAGTTTCCTGCACCTCAAGCCATATATGTCCATCATCACAAGCTGTGATCCTGACCACCTTGATATATATGGTTGTGCGGAGCAATACCGCAAAGGTTTCATCGACTTCATGAAACTAACACAACCATCGGGAGCGCTGATATTGAAAAAAGGCATATTTAGTCAACAAGAATTGCAGGACATCAAAGTTAAGAAGTACACTTATGCCGTTGACGAACATGCTGACTTCTACGCCGACAACATCGTTATCAGCGGTGGAGACCTGCGTTTCGATTTCCACACCCCCACCGAGAGCATCACCGACTTGCGCCTCGGTGTGCCTGTGCAGATCAATATCGAAAACAGTGTCGCGGCAATGGCAGTAGCATGGCTCAACGGAGTGAGTCTGCATGAGTTACGGTCCGGACTAAGTTCTTATTCCGGCATCTACAGACGATTCAACATCCTCTGCCGGACAGGTCGCAACATAGTGATTGACGACTATGCGCACCACCCAAAAGAAATACATGCCAGCATAGACTCTATACGGCTACTATATCCCGACAAACAAATAATCGGAGTTTTCCAACCCCACCTCTACTCACGCACCAAAGACTTTGCTGAAGACTTCGCCAAAGAACTCAGCAGGCTCGATGAAGTGATACTGCTACCCGTATATCCCGCCCGAGAGGAACCGATACAAGGAGTGAGCAGCGCCATGCTATTGGAGAAAATTGACGGTAACAATAAACTCCTCTGCCAGAAAGACGAGCTTGTGGATTTCCTGCGACGCTACGAAAACAGCGTAATACTCATGCTGGGAGCCGGTGACATCGACCAACTGTCGCCTCTCGTGGCACAAGATCAGAACAAACAATAAAGTTGAATAGCCGTGTCGCACTTCCGCCCCATACTTCTCGGAATCGCTATCGCCCTGTCGCTGGGCTATATGGCGTGGGCGCTGTTTGTCTCTGATACTCAACACGGCAGCACGGTATGCCAGGCTTTCGACATCATCGTTGCCGATAGCGTACGACAGACGTTTGTCAGCACTGAAGACATACGGCGCCAAGTAGCCATTAATGGCATGGAGCCACAGGGGCGTACTATGGACGAGATTGACACTGATAACATAGAAAAAATCGTTTATAACAACCCCATGATTCGCGAAGCGCAATGCTACAAGACCAACGGCAGCCATGTGCGACTTGTGTTATATCAGAGAACACCCAAATTACGCGTCATGGGACCTCGTAATTATTATGTTGATACTGACCGTCAACTCATGCCCACAAGCACGAACTACGCTGCATACGTACACGTCGTTACAGGGCTGACCGACCATACCTTGGCGCAAACTGACATCTACGACTTCGTGGACTATATCGACAACGACGACTTTTGGAATGCGCAGATAGAACAAATCATAGTACATCCCGACACAACCATAGACATCGTGCCGCGAGTCGGCAACCATATCTTACGACTCGGAAAATTAGAGCGCTACCGTCAAAAATTAGATAAGGCTATGGTCCTTTACCAGAAAGGTTTCAGCATAATAGGCTGGCCTGACTACAAGATTATTGACCTACGATTCAGAAACCAAATCATCTGCAAGAAATGAACACCACACCCGACATAACACCCGCAAACCACACTCCTATCGTAGTACTTGACATAGGTAGTAGCAGCGTACGCGCCATGGCTGTTGAGCAAAACCAAGACGGCAAATTACGCATACTAGGCATCGAAAGAGTGAACAACAAGCCCAAGACAATGTGTTACGGAGCCGTGACAAACAGATCGGAAGTGGGGTTTGCTATCAGTACATGCCTCAAGCAACTGCAACAGCAAGTGAAAACAAATCTGCAACGCGACATAGACATCAGCAATGTTTTCATCAGTTGCGGCAGCCGACATAGTCAAGCACTAACACTCACAGCACAACGCAAACTTACCAACCCGCTAATTTCGGAAACCACCCTGGAACCAATGCTCAACGAGTGCCGGCAAAATGCCTCGCAACAAAAAAAAGGTTCGCAGGAACCGCAAGCAGTGGTATACGACATCAGGTGCTACAACGTTATCCTTGACAAAGAGCAATCATACGACAACGTGCAGGACATAATCGGAAAGAGAGCAAACCACATCGCGGCGAGTTTCTACCTCGTCATCGACAAACCTGACAAAGACCATCAGTTGCAGGAACTATTCAACACTTTTAGTTATACCAATACCAAAATACGTCCGGCGAAATTTTTCAGCAAATTGGAAGCCCTGTCAACAGCACTGCTCACCGAGGAGGACAAACGCAACGGATGCGTGATAATCGACTGCGGGGCACAGACTACCACAATGATTATTTTCCGCGACGGGCACCCCACACGTCTGATGGTGACACGCCTCGGAGGCGATAACATAACACGCGATATAGCTGTGTCATGCAACATAACGGAAAATATCGCCGAAAAACTCAAGAGAGACTTTGTCAACCTCACTGAGCAGGCAAAAAATGTCAAACTCAAAGTCATCAACTGCAACACCAATCAGCCCCAATATATCTACACATCTACCATCAATAACATAGCCGCGATGCGCGTTGACGAAATTTTTGAGGAAATGCTCAAAATAATAGACACGGAAGCCGACTTTCCACAAGCACGCATACTGCTCAGCGGCAATGCCTCACAACTTGAGGGACTTGATTCTTATCTGCAACGCAAAACAAATCTCACCGTTGATTTCGCAAATCACGACACATGGCTGGTGAACGACACACCACCAAAATACTTCGACCCTGCACTGTCAATGCTGGTCGGGACCGCGGCTTGCGCATTTGAATTCATAGAATACGAAAGCAAGCAAAAAAGCACTACCACAACCGACAAAGACAAGAAAACAAGCAAAAACAACAAGGCAGGACTCTTGGACAAAATACAAAACATGTGGGGTCAAAGGTCACTATTCGATGTGCTATTCCCTGAAGACAAAGACGAATTAAACTGATATTTAACAAGATAACATATTTATATTATGGATAACAACACAATAGACATCAACGTTCCTATAAGTGATAAGGTTGAGAGTCCGTCCGTAATCAAGGTATTGGGCGTTGGTGGTGGCGGCGGCAATGCCGTTAACAATATGTTTCGTTTGGGCATCACCGACGTATCATTCGCCGTGTGCAACACCGACTGGATGGCGCTTCAAGCATCACCGGTACCACAAAAAATACGTATCGGAGACCTTGGCGCCGGAGGCATTCCCGAGGTTGCGCAAAAAGCTGCCAACGAAAATGAAGAACGCATACGTGAAGCACTTAATGACGGCACTAAAATGCTCTTCATCACAGCCACTATGGGAGGCGGAACAGGAACAGGAGCCTCGCCGGTAGTGGCGCGGATAGCACAAGAACTGAACATCCTGACAGTAGGAATAGTTACTATTCCTTTCGAATTTGAAGGAATAAAGAAAATACGCCAGGCCATCAACGGACTGATGGAACTCTCAAAGCACGTGGACGCGATGCTCGTCATCAATAACGAGAAACTCTACAGCCTATATCCCAAACTGCCTATCAGCGAGGCATTCCAAAAAGCTGATGACGTGCTGGCTAACGCCGCAAAATCAATAGCGGAAATCATTACAAAATGGGGATATATCAACGTTGACTTCGCTGATGTTTACGCCACACTCAAAGACGGAAACGTGGCCATCATGAACATCGGTACGGCATCTGGCGAACACAGGGTATCAGCGGCTATCAATGATGCGCTCACATCACCGCTCGTAAGCTCTACGGACATACACGGAGCCAAGAAAATACTCATCAATCTCTACTGCTCAAGGCAAAATGAAATACGTCCTGAAGAAATTCATGAAATACACAATTTCATGAAAGAAATGGGCGACGACGTCAATGTAATATGGGGTATTAATTTCGAAGACGACTTGGGCGACAACGTCAAAGTCACACTAATCGCTACAGGATACGACATGACGGACATTCCCGGACTACCCATAAAAATCGTTACCAACAAAAAAGAACGACCTGCTATGCCAACACCAAACTTCGCTCAACAGAATAACACAACAAGCAGCGAAGAGATTGACCTCACCGCCGATATCGTGCAAGAGGACAAGATGACCACAGAAGACAAAATACGCGACGAAGCAATAGCGGCTTTCTACAGCAATAACGAACAACAAGCGCAATCTGCCACACCGGATGTCGTTGACCTCACATCACACCATCCGACACAACAGGAACTTGAAAACGTGCCGGCATGGCTTCGACGCAGACAACAAAACAACTAATTTATTAACTAACATAAAATAAGCAGTACATAATGTCACTTTTTGATACTATCAGCGAAGACATCAAGAAAGCGATGCTTGCGCGCGACCACGTGGCTCTGGAAGCCCTACGAGGTATTAAGAAAGAATTTCTTGAAGCAAAAACCGCCAAAGGCACAGATGGAGAACTGCATGACGACGCAGCTCTGAAAATACTCCAAAAAATGATTAAGCAACGCCGGGAGAGCGCCGAGATGTACGTCGCCGGCAAGCGACAAGACCTTGCTGACGCGGAACTCGCGCAAGCCGAAATCATAGCTCGATACCTCCCTCAGCAGATGAACCCTGAACAAATAACAGAAGCTCTAAAACAAATCATTGCGGAATTAGGTGCAACGTCGATGGCTGACATGGGAAAAGTTATGGGAGTTGCCAGCAAACAACTCGCCGGGAAAGCCGACGGAAAAGCCATATCAA
Organism: Bacteroidales bacterium UBA4353; assembly: GCA_002394025.1. Classification (GTDB taxonomy): domain Bacteria; phylum Bacteroidota; class Bacteroidia; order Bacteroidales; family Paludibacteraceae; genus UBA3747. The sequence goes on along the minus strand of DGSV01000057.1, from coordinate 11,828 downwards.
CAATAGTTAGGCAACTGCTCGCATAGCACAACACCAAAGGCGATGAATAATAGGGATAAATGGGATAGTGAAGACGAAGAACAACAGTGGCAACAACTCCGGAAAGTTTATTCGGATTTCATAGTGTATTGCCGTCTTAAACAGCAGGGAGAATCTGCACAACTGCCTGACTTGACACCATTTAGCCTGAATGGCATCATCAAAATGTCATGGTTTGAAGAGCAGCACGATGTGTATAAAGAAGCAGTAAAGATTGCCAAGGAACTCTTTGAAGAACAGGACTTTCTGATTGAGGCACTGGCATGGGTCGCCATCGAAAACGACAATCCGGCAAAAGCTCTGAGATTGCTCAGTAAGATTGATCCGGAAGGCCATATCTTGAGTACCGTGAACGCACGTATCCTACTCGCTCATAAGGAAAAAAGAATTTCTGATGCCATGCAAATAGGCATTAAGTGGTGGCAAAAAGCATACGAAAACAATGCACAAGACTTCGATGCAGCCATGCAGTTGATGATACTATACCAAAAACTGGGCATCTACAACGCCGTGTATTATTTCGCCAAAGAGGCGCTTTTCATAAATCCCGAGTCAACAGACGCGCTATTCCACCTCGCCAACTATGAATTCCAATCAGGCATGGCATACGCCAGCCTCGGAACGCTCGAACGTCTGTTGGACATCAACCCATATCACGTTCACGCATGGAATCAGAAAGGTTTCATACACAAGTTTTTGGGTGATAATGACGCCGCACTCAAAGATTTTGACTACAGCCTCACCATAGCACCCAACGTAACCCCGACACAGGTTTACGCCGGTTATATGCATTTTATCGTAGGCGACTATCAAGGAGCTAAAGACCTGCTGGCGAAGGTCATTGAAACCGAAGTGATGGTGTCAAAACACAATCAGGATATTTCGAAAGACTTGCTCGACAATATAGAATTGGCGTACGCCTTGACGGGAATGATTCTGCTTCGGGACGAAGACTACAAAACAGCTTTCAAATATTTCCAAAAAGCCATAAATCATGAACACCGATGGATAGCTTTTATCGGAAAACTCTACTTGCACTACATCGGCATACGCCCATTGGCTTCTTCAACACTACATTCTTTACAACACGCACTATATGCCACTAACGAAGGTAGAAAACAATATATCCGATGCTTTTTTGACAAACTCGATAACAGAAAAAGAAAGACAAAACCTTCTGTTGACACTTTCATAAAACTCATCACACACCCCATTGAAGACGACTTCAATATTGACCTGACGGACATCAGCACGGAGTTGATGCGCATAATAAACAAACAATAACTCGCGTCTGATAATACTTTACTGACAAACAAAACTCGATAGATTATGAAACGCATTATTACTGCCCTGATAGCCATACTGCTCCTCACAGTGCCCTGTAGCGCACAACATGTTGCCGACAGCATAGCCGCCACAGAACACGTGTCGGTGCTCCAACGCGTTGAAGACTGGTATAGCGACAACATGAACTATGCCAGCATCACGGCGCTCATGGCTATCGAGAGTTCCTTCATACCATTCCCCTCCGAAGTCGTGATACCCCCTGCGGCATACGTGGCTTCCAGGTCCGATAGTTCGCTGCACGTCACAGACTCTTATCTGCTCAACATAATATTCATCATCCTTGCCGGCACACTGGGGGCCATCATAGGCGCCATCATCAACTACCTACTGGCGCTATGGCTCGGACGACCCATAGTCTATGCCTTCGCCAACAGCAAAATAGGACACCTATGCCTACTAAGTGGCGACAAACTCGAACATGCCGAAAAATACTTCAACGATCACGGACGAGTATCAACATTCGTCGGAAGACTCATACCAGCGGTAAGGCAATTGATATCCATTCCCGCCGGACTATCAAAAATGCATTTCGGAGTATTCATAGCATATACGGCTTTGGGAGCCGCGGTGTGGAACACGATTCTGGCACTGCTGGGATACATAGCAGGGGGACAAATGGAACTTATACACAAATATAGCAGCGAATTGTCTATTGCCATATTGGCCATAGTAGCTGTCATGGCACTATATTTCATCATCAAATACCTACGCGGACGCAAAACAGCAAAATAATCTATGCGAGACACTCTGAAAACATATATTATTTGCTTGATAATCACATGTCTATACTGTTCGTGCAGTCGTAAACATTCAGCGACATCACCCCAACGCGCTACCATTACGGCAGAATTCAATGCCGACAGCGCATTTGCGTTTCTCAAGACACAGGTGGACTTTGGACCCCGCACACCGGGCAGCGAAGCACACGCCAAATGCGTTGAATATCTCGCCACTACTCTATCACGATATGCCGATACCGTGACCATACAACGCGGTACCACCACGCGCTACGACGGCAAACAAATAAATATCAGCAACATCATAGCATCCTTCAACCGCAATGCCCGACGCCGGGTCATGCTCTCCGCACACTACGACAGCCGACCTTGGGCCGATCAGGACCAAGATAACAAACAATGGAATACCCCCATCGATGGAGCCAATGACGGCGCGAGTGGAGTGGCGGTGCTGCTCGAAATAGCTAGGCAACTGGCGATAAAAAACACTGACTATGGTATAGACATTTTTATGTGGGATGCCGAAGACTGCGGAACACCACAATTCGACCAACAACACGCCAATAACGACTCATGGTGCCTCGGAACACAATACTGGATCAAAAACAAGCACTTACGCAACTACGAGGCGCAATACGGCATATTGCTCGACATGGTGGGCGCCACAGACGCACAATTCCTGATGGAATACTATTCTGTGCAAAATGCCTCATCACTCGTCAACGCATTATGGAATACGGCCGCAGAGCTCGGATACGGACAACGGTTCATCAAACGGAAAACACACCCCATAACAGACGACCACTACTACCTCAATATGGCTGGCATACCGACTATTGACATCATTCATTACGATGACAACGGGTTCTGCAAACAATGGCATACCACCAACGATAATATATCATCTATAAGTCGCGAAACAATGCATTGCGTAGGACATACGGTGCTTCACTATCTTTACAACAATTAAACCTACGGGCTGTAAATTAATATGCTACGCTCATTAATCGATAGTTATCTGTTTCCGCGCGTATGCCATATTTGCGGCAGGAAACTCGTTGATAATGAACGGTACGTATGCCTGCATTGCACAGAATTACTGGCACACACCAACTTTGAGCCTAAAGCCGACACACCTCTCTTTCAACGCTATGCACGCCAACATGACATAGCCGCAGCAACAGCCTTATTCCACTATACCACAGCATCACGACTTCTGGTGCATAGAGCTAAATATCACCATCATACAGCACTCGCCAAATATCTCGGAGAACTCATGGCATACGAATATGCCGACACAGACTTCCTAAACGACATAGACTTCATTGTTCCAGTGCCTTTGCATTGGATCAGAAAATTCTGGCGAGGATACAACCAAAGTGAAATGCTCTGCCAAGGCATAGCCACGGTAACAGGCAGAAACATAGACACGAAACATCTGGTAAGAGTACACAATAATCAATCGCAAACGACTCTTAATCACGAAGAACGACGAAAACACAAACAAGGATTATTCGCACTGCTCCAAGACCATCAATGGAACGGGAAACACATTCTGCTCGTTGACGATGTATATACCACAGGAGCCACAATAGACGCTTGCATTGACACCATCAGAAACAATTCAAATAACGTCACTATTAGCATCTATACACTCACCTATGCAGGACTTACTAACCTGCGCTGACAAATATCACAGCACTATTTGCGTAACTTGGAGTAAAAAATACGAACTATATTAGCATAGTTGAACTGTCGCAATATCACCGGAAAATCATTGCGTTTCTGCAAGGCGTATATCGTTTCGTCGGAACTTTGCAAACCGGCATTGTACAACGTGGCCCAATAAGCAAGACGCTCGTCATCAGTCTTGAAATCATCCTTGCGCTGCTTGGCATAATACATGAATATGGAGAGATATTTAGTCTGCCACTTAAGATTCACTAACCGCGCTATGCGGAGTTTACGCCGCTGAACAGGATCTTTGGCTTTTATGATAACATCAGGATATTTTGTTGATAAGACAAGGTCTTGGGCAACCATATTCTCAAGCTTCTCAACAAAACTAGGCTTCATCTGAAAATAGCCGATACTGAAATCAGAACGCTCAAACTGGACATATATCGATTGCAACACCTTAACCTGAGCCCAATCACTGAAATTATAATTCACGGCAAGCTCCGGACAAACAATAGCCATTGACATTACCGCCTCCTTTTCCGATAAACCGGACTCCATGAGTTGCCCCTTAACCTCCGGGTGCTCGCGCATAAATGTCAAAGCATAGTCATAACCGCGAGCGTATTCTTGCTCAAAAACCAAAGTGCCACTGAGCAATATTGACAGAAAAATATTATAAAGGAAAGTCATAAGTCACGATATTTTTATTTATTGCAACAACAAAGTTAGTGATTTTAGCGTAATTTTCAACTTTTTCTCAAAAAAAATGTCGTTAGGGGTACCATAATATCAAAAAAAGTGTTAACTTTGCAGTCCCAAAACGAATTCGGGATGTAGCTCAGCCCGGTAGAGTCCACGTCTGGGGGGCGTGTTGTCGCAGGTTCAAATCCTGTCATCCCGACTACCAAAAAACAAATGGTTTCATAGTTGACACTATGAAACCATTTGTTTTTTCATCCTATTTGAAGAGCTGTATTAACAATATTAGCAAAACAGCCATAACTGCAGGAATAATATTTCTTGTGTCGTGCAGAGACGCTGTTTTAAGTCTTTTCTCCTAATTAAGCATAAGCTGCGTGAGCATAAGATTGAAGAGCAGAATTAGAATACTGCTGTTGACAACGGCGTTTGTACTAGCCTTACCAACATCAAGAGCACCTCCGTAGGCATAATAGCCATAGTAAGACGCAACAGACGATATGATAAAAGCGAACACAAGAGATTTAATCAAAGAATAGGTCACATAAAAGGGCACAAAAGCGTACTGAATACCTATCAAATAATCCGCCACCGTGATTACATCTGTGAAATACGCAAGTCCGTAGCCACCTACCAACCCGACAGACATGCTGAAAATCACCAATACCGGCATCATGGTGATGAACGCCAACACCTTGGGCAACACAAGATAATTTGCCGAATTGACCCCCATAATCTCAAGAGCGTCAATCTGCTCGGTGATACGCATAGTGCCTATCTCCGAAGATATGTTAGACCCAACCTTGCCGGCAAGTATCAGACACATAATCGTGCTCGAGAACTCCAGCAGCAACGTGTCGCGAGTTACCAGACCCGTGCTGTAAACAGGCAGCAGAGGATTGGAAGTGTTCAGCTTGGTCTGCATGGTCAGTATCGCGCCTATAAACACCGAGATTATCAACACAATAGGCAGCGAGTCAAGACCCTGTTTCTCCAACTCGCGGGAATACTGGCGCCAAAACATCCTACCCTTATCAGGTACCGAAAAGGCGCGACCCATCAGCTGCATATAACGACCTATATGGAAAAAAAATGATTTAAGCATAGGCGTACCATTAATTATTACGCAAAATTACGTATTTTTTTGCAAATAACTCCCGGGTAGTTCTAAAAAAAAGCCTCGGCAAAGTCGCCGAGGCTAATGTTAGTATATCTATGCTGTTGTTATTGGCAAACCTTCCAGCCATAGAGAGTAACATCTTAATTCTAATTGATATTGTTTATCGGACATATTGGCAAGCCTTCCAGCCATAGAGAGTAACATCAGAGTAGTCAACCTGGATGCTTTCCTCAGCTCCAAAAACGCTATTGTCAACGCCTTTGGGGTTGCCTTCATTATCAAACACTGTGAGCTGGATAACCTCATTATCCCAGGTGCCAACCTCGCGGATTTTGAACTCGCATCCTTCCCAAGCTTCAATAGTTGCTGTATAGGTGTTCTCGCTTACGAGCAGAGGCTGAACAGGATTGCTTCCCCAATCACCCTCAAAGCTGCCGACTACTTCTATATCAAAATTATTGCACATCGGAGGCAGAACAAATGTTACGGTGTAAGTGTGGTAGGTCTTAACCTCGCAGGGGGAGTCTTTCCAGCTATCGATGCGGATGTATGTTTCCAATTGGTCGGACATAATCTGCAGGTTGCCATTTTTGTTATGCATCTCGTTTTCAGCATAGTTGCCAAACTCCAATATCGACCATTCAGCCCATTGAGTTGACCATGAACCGTCAACCGTGCCGTCCTTAAGCAGGCAAGCTTTGCCGGAATAGGCAAGACCCTCCTCTTCCTCGGCACTCACGTTGCCTTTGGTCCGGATAACAGCAACATACCAGTTTGCGAGATTGTTGTTCTTGATTTCAGGAACTTCGCTTACGGGTTTGAAAGGTGTCAGCTGGTCCCATGCGTCCCCATCGTAAAGAGGACCGCGGAACACAAGACCTTCCTCGCACACGCCGCCCGGAATATAGGCAAACAAACGGACATAACCTTCCGGACATACGTCTTCGTAATAAGGATAGTCAGAAACAGAAGGATCATCTGAACCTGAAGGATCTTCTGAACCTGAAGGATCAGGAGTAGTAGTAGGTGTTACGACGGGATCGTCCTTGTCGTCTTTCTTACATGCGCCAAAGATGAGCGCGGTAGCCAAAATGGCGGTTGCGAAAATAAATTTTAAGTTTTTCATAAAAAATTTAATTAATTAAATTGGTTAATATGATTTACTATTTTGATATTTAGATATTTAATTATTTAATTATTTAATTATTTTTTTGAGTTTGATATTTTGATTGCCGCTTTATTATTGAATATGAGCGAACTTTTGTGTAATGATTTTTATCAAAGAGTAATTTCAATAGCTAAATAACTAAATATTAAAATAACTAAATGCTTAATATCCTTCTGTCTGCGTAAGTCCTTGCGTTACTACGTCGGACTGCGGCAGCGGGAACACGTTGTATTTGGCTTCTATGTCCACCCATGACCCGCCGTCGGCAATTGATTTTTTATTACCGCGACCTTCCCAGTGATACTGATACTCGTTAGCCTGCGGTCCGGCGAAACGTCCGAAGCGCACGAGGTCTATGCGGCGACGTCCTTCGCAGTAGAACTCGCGGCTCCACTCATCAAGCAAGAACTCGTCAGATATGGTGAAGTCCTGCGTGTTGTGAGCGCGGTCGCGGAGAGCCTTAACGGCTAACGCTGCCTCTCCGTCATTGCCAAGACGATGCTGAGCTTCAGCATAGGTGAGATAAGCCTCAGCCACGCGCATGAACGGAATGTCAGTATCGGGCCATTCGGGGTCATGACCTGCATAGCGCTTTATTTCATCGGCAGTAGGATTAACAGGCAAAGAACTGTAACGGCCTGTGTATTTCAGCACCGACCAGCAATCATAAAATTTGCCGTTTGCCATACTACCCTTAAGAGAGTAAGTGTCTGTACTGGAATTGCGGTTGTAGATGATAGCACGGTCATCACCTAACAGCGTCGGGAAAGTAAACTCATCACCCTTAAGGTTTTTGATATTGTTGATTTTACCGTCCTTGGCCCACTTGGCAAGAAATTCGGGGCTCGTGCGGAAACATGTCCAAGTATCTGATATGCCAAATGAATTAAAGTTCTTATCGCGGAAAGCCGAACACATGAAACGCGCGCCGCCCCAGCTTTGAGCCATTACGCCATCCTGATAGATGTTGAGGATGCCTTCACCGTTCACGCCGCCGATATATTTGTGGTTGTCGCCCATGAAGAGTTCCTGATATGCCGAGTAGATACCACCTCCCGATACTGTGTGGAGTTTATACTGCGAGTCCATGACTTCTTTGGCTTTGTCGCGAGCCAGGTCCCAATGAGCGGTGCCGGTATATACTTCTGCGTTGAGGTATAGACGCGCGAGCAGCATTTTGGCAGCCACGCGGTCCACGCGGTAGTCGCTCAGGCGTTGTGCCGGCAGCAAGGTCTCCAGTTCTTTGAGTTCGCCTTCGAGCCAGTTGTAGAGCTCTATGCGGCTGTATTGCGGTTTGGCGGCTTCGCTCACGACAAGAGCAAAAGGCACGCTGCCGAACATGTCAAGCAGGTAGTAGTAGTTCAGTGCGCGGATGAAACGCACCTCAGCTATCTGCTCCGCGCCTTCGCCTTCAGGGCTTGCGTGCTCAAGGAAATGGTTGCACATCGAGATGTCAAAATAGAAACGGTAGTAGATGCCGGATATCAAGGGATTCTGACTCGTCCATGAGATGACGCGTATCTCAGGCAAACCGGCATCGCCGTCATATATCCACCAACCTTCATCGGTCGGAAACTCGTTAAGTTCCCATATCATACGCACAAATGCTGACACACCCTCATCAAGTCCGGCCACATCGCCGTTGCCGGCAGGACCTGTCTGACCCGTGAGACCGAGGGTGGCATAGATTTTTGTGAAAATACCGTTTTGCTCGAAGTACTGGATGCTATTCGGGTCGTGGGGAGTAACGTTCAGGTCGTCAACGCAAGACGTGAACCCGAAAGTCGCAATCCCAAGCACAAGCAGATATTTTATAATGTTTTTCATAAGACTTTTTTAATTATTTATCGTTTTTATTACTATCTGTTTACCTTTAGAGTCCTGAATCTTGAATCTTGAATCTTGAATCCTGAATCCTGACTCCTATTTAATTAGAATTGCAGGCTGACACCGAGCAGTGATGTCATGCAACGGGGATACATGTTGTTGTCAATACCTCCGAAGTGTTCGGGGTCGAGACCTGAATAACCGGTGATTACAAACGGGTTTTGTACTGTGGCATAGATACGGGCCTTGATGTTGGGGTTCTTGTCAAAGGTGTAGCCAACGGTGATGTTGTCGCAGCGCAGGAACGAGGCTTTCTCGATGAACAGGTCCGTCAGCGCATATTGGTTGAAGGGCTTGGCTTCCGTTTCACCATTACTATTCCGCTCCATCATGAGCATTTTGTCGGGTTGTATCTTGTCTTCATAATAGGCCTTGTATGCATCCTTAAGCACTCCATGATAGCCTCCGTTCTGGCTGCTGCACAGATTGGCGTCAGCGGCACTATAAACATTGCCGGCAAGGACGTCATTGTAAACATAATTGCCGATACTAGCGCGCAGCGAGAACGAGATGTCAACATTATAGAACTGCCATTTCGACTGGAAACCAAGCGTGTACGGTGCCATAGGTACTATCTTATTGTCCATCACGCGGTCATCATCGTTGACCTTGCCGTCGTTGTTGGTGTCAAGGGCATAATAGACTTTATTGCCATTGGCGTCTACTCCGGCTTGGGTCTTATAGAAGTGGAACACAGAAGCTGCATAGCCTTTTTTGTGAGCCTGTATGTAACCGTCGCCAAGACCGGAACTTATTCCGCCGGTGCGAACAAAACTATTGTCGGCGCCTACGTTCAAGCTCGTGATGCGATTTCTGTTCCAAGTAAAGTTGAAACCCATATCCCACTTGAACTTGCTGGGGCGTGTAGCCTTATCAATAGCAATAGCGTTAATAGTCAACTCTATACCCTGATTGGTCAGTGAACCGATATTTTTCAGCACCTTGTTGGAAAAATTAGAACCTACCGGCACGTCAACATAGTTAATCAAGTCATCAGTCTTGCGATAGTAGTAGTCTATGCTGCCGGTAAAGCGACCTTTCATAAATCCGAAGTCTAAGCCGACGTTGTACGTCGTTGTCTTTTCCCATGTGAGGTCTTCGTTGATGGCTCCCGGGCGGTAACTTAGATACATAATGTTGCCGTCAGCATCTTTCAGCGGATTGCCGTCCTCGTCCAAAACCATATTTACATCGCTGCCGATGGGATAATAGGCGTGCTCCTTACTGATATTATACATGGTGATGTAAGGATAGTCGTTGTTGGTAATCTCCTGCTGACCGGTGATACCATAACCTAGGCGGAGTTTGAGGTCTGAGAGCCAGTACACGTCCTTGAGGAATGCCTCTTCTTTGATTTTCCATCCGAGAGCCACGGAGGGGAATACGCCCCAACGATGGTTTTTGCGGAAGCGTGAAGAACCATCGGCACGCACCGTGGCGGTAATCATATAGCGGTTGAGGGCGATGTAGTTGATGCGTCCGAAGAAGGACACAAGATAGCTTTCTGTCTCATACTCATTGACTGAGCGGGTCTGTTTGGCCATCTGACCGGCAAGGGGATTGGCTATTACAACACCATTATCTGTTGTCAGAGAATTGAGAGGATATGTTCCCCAGCCGTCTGAAGAACCTTGGCGGTGGAAATGCTGCCACTCATAGCCTATCATGGCGTCGAAGTGGTGGTTCTCGTTGAAGTCCTTGTAATACTGCGCATAAGCATTGAATTGCAGGTTATATTTCTTTTCTTCGGACCATCCGTCCCAGCCATAGTAGAAGTTGGAATATGACATACGGTCAATGGTTGTTGTCTGTTTACCATAGGAGTAGTCAGCACCGAAGTTGGCATGCAGTCGGAGGTCTTCAAAGCCGTGTATCTTATAGTCGGCTTCGATGTTGCCCACGAAAGAGCCTGAATGCGCGTGGTCGTCTTTCTGACGCAGAGTGGCAACGGGGTTCGCAGTGGTCTGGCTGTTCTTGGTATAGGGCCATGCTGGGTCATGATATTCGGCGGTGGCTATGCGCTGATAGTAACCGCTGAACCACCTGTCAATAATGTCGCTCTCTACCTCATTCCATTTGTGCTGACGGCCGTCGGCGCCGGTGTATGTGCCTTCACCTTTGAAAACTTTTTTAGGATTGCTCCAATCGTTGGAACCGCCGTAAACGGGCTGCGTAGGATCCATGGATATGGCTGAACCTACCACACTGCCGTCGGCATAGCGGTTGTAGATATACATGCCCTTGGCATTAATATTGAATGAGAGGTGCTTGTCAAGGAACGTGGGGTTGAGATTAACCGAGGCGGTAACACGCTGCATCTGTGAGGTGTGGATGGTACCATTGTTGAGCGTGTAGCCCAATGAAGCGCGGTAAGGCATGTTCTTGGTGCCGCCCATGACGGAGAAGTTGTGGTCGGTGCTCAGCGCAGGACGGTAGATGTAGTTCTGCCAATCGGTGTTATGATTACCCATATAGTTGCGGTTCAGCCTCAGACTTTTCTGACGCACGGGGTCAGCAGCGTCTATTGTCCTCTGCACATGAGCTCGCAACTCGTCGCCTGTGAGCGTCTCAAGGCGGTTGGTGAGGGTACCGAGTGATACGTTGCCGTCGTAAGAGAATTTGGGTTTGCTGCCGGCAGCACCTTTCTTGGTGGTGATGATGATTACGCCGTTGGACGCGCGCGAACCGTAGATGGCTGTCGCAGAGGCGTCTTTGAGGACAGTAAATGTCTCGATATCAGAGGGGTTAACCATTGACAAAGCGTTCGCGGCACCTTTGATGCCCTGCTGGTCCATTGCCAGACCATCAATAACGATCAGAGGGTTGTTGGAGGCATTCAGTGACGAACCGCCGCGGATACGTATCGTCGATGAGCCGCCGGGAGTACCACCATCCGAAGTGACAGCCACACCGGCTATCTTACCGGAAATCATGTCCTGGGCATTGGTGTTCAAGCCCTTGTTCATGTCGTCAGGTTTGATGGCTGTCACAGAACCTGTGGCGTCATTCTTTTTCACGGAGCCATAGCCGATAACCACGACTTCTTCGAGTAGCGCCTTGTCTTCCTCGAGGGCGATGGTCATGTTGGGCGTGGCGTCAACAGTGACGGACTTGAAGCCCACGTAAGAAATTTCAAGTTTTGCGCCTTTCT
>DGSV01000010.1 GCA_002394025.1 Bacteroidales bacterium UBA4353 | reverse complement strand
AAACCCTACGGGCGGGACGAGGATGAGTCCGCCATAGTAATCGAGTACTCGACAGACGAGAATTTCGGCTCGTATGAGACTGTGCGTGAGGACTTCAACACCACCAACCGCAACGTAATAACATCATACAAAGTAGCTCTGCCCCTATCGCAGAATATGCTCGGCAAAGGCCGTCAGACATTCTATGTGCGCTTTACACGCGAGTTCGTGGATCATATCAACACATGCGTAAAGCAGTCCATAACAATTAATACTGACCTGAGAAAAATCGCCGCGGTTGAGGCTCAGGACGTAGGAGGCAAGATACGCGTCAACTGGTCTCACGTGGGGGACTACGTGGGTATCTGGACTTCTGACATGACCTACCGCGTGCAGTATGTGGTGAACGGCACGCCTTATGTTAAGGAGTATTCTGACCGCAACCTCACGGCGGTTGAACTTACCGATGGTATACCGGCCTGCCAGCCTATTGAATATACCGTTCAGATCTGTACGCCTATGAGGATAATCAGCTCCATGACCAGTGCTCCCATAACTATGGCAACAATCCGCCAGGCTGTTATCGCCTCACTCACGGCAACTCAGGGCGATTCCAATAACCGCGTGCGCCTGCTGTGGACCGTGCCCCGGGACATGAACGGATTCTCATACTTCACCATCACGCGCGCGCTGCGTGGCGACAGCGTGGCAACAACGCTCGTGCCGCAAATGCCAATGAACCAGGCTGTTACGACTTTCACCTATGAGGACAACTCCATGGAACTTGGTACCTATTACAACTACACCGTAACGGGCTACCGAGAGTGCGACGGCACATTGTCGCCCATGAGCTCACTTACAGAAACCGGTTACGCACTGCCATACGGCGTGGTAACGGGGCAAATAACCTACGACGGACGACAGGGCGTGCCGGGAGTGTTAGTTACGGCAATAACTGATGAGGAAGTGCCAGTGCCACAAATAATTGTCGCTGACACAGTGCTCAAAGATACTACCATAGTTTTCAGAACTCTGAAACCCACAAACAGCAGTCATATCCAGGGACCAAAATATAACGGTCAGGAAGGAAGTCTCATGTTCTGGTTGCGAATCTCTGAAAACAACAGACAATCATGGACTAATTTGTTCTATCTGCCGCAACGGCTAAGAGTTGTTTTGAACAAGGACGGTGTTATCAATATATCAGGAAATCCGGGTAATATCCTTACTTCGCCTCTTGCTCTGAATGAATGGAATCATGTTGCGGTAAGCTATACAAAAAACACTGCCTCTTTATACCTGAACGGACATAAGGTCGGGAGTATGAGTTATGCCGCACAGCGCAGAAATGACTTTTACATAGGCGATATGGACTCGCGAAACTATGAGATGGCTGATATAAGGCTTTACAACTACAACATGGACTCAACGGAAATTAGTAGCAACGCCATGAACATACCACTCAAGGGTAATGAAACGGGTCTCGAGCTCTACTACTCCGCTTGCGAAAAGGGTAATGAGGTGCATGACCTCTCAGGGCACGGGCGGCATCTGAAAATAATCAACGGCATGAGTTTCGGCAATTTTACTACTAAAGACTCGGTGCCTGATGTTGTTTTCCGCTCTGTGTACGACCCTTCGTACGCCAATTTCACGGCTTACACCAAGTCCGACGGCACGTATGTCATCACCGGAATTCCTTATCGCGAGGCGGGTACTTACTACAAGATAGTGCCTAAGCTCGGCACGCATGAGTTCGCACCCGTGAGCCGGCCGCTCTACTTTAACAACAACACCAACACGCATAACAACGTTGACTTTACCGACCTCACATCCGTTAACGTTTCCGGAGCCATCTACTACGATGGTACCGATTACCCTGTTGAAGGCGTTGCCCTGAGCGTGGACGGTGTGCCGTGCATAGTAGGCGGAGTGCCTGTGCGCACCGACAAGGACGGAATGTTCTCAATACTCGTGCCTATGGGAGAACACTATATCACCGCCAGCAAGAACGGACATACCTTTGCTTATAGCGGTCGTTATCCCGAAGACCCCAACAACGTGGGCGTTACGCATGAGTTCCTGCACGACATCACCGACCTCCGCTTCTACGACAACACTAAATTGCTGCTCGTAGGGCGTGTTGCCGGCGGCGACGAGGAGATGCATAAACCCCACGGCATGAACTTGGGCAAGGCCACTATCGGAGCCGCGGTTATCACTCTGGAGGCTTCAGAAATATATTCGCTCAACACCGACTCTGTGGAGCGCGTATGGGAACAACCGACAGATAGTATCGTTCCAGGCGGACGCGTGGTAACATCGGCTTATGGTACTGACCTGAGCCATAACGTGGTCATTTGCACTGACTCACTAACGGGCGAATTTACCGCTCTGCTGCCCCCGCTGACATATAAGGTCAAGAGCATTGTTATTCCGTCGAACGACGATTACCGCTTCAACCCGCTGTCGTTCAACCCCATTGAGTTGGGAGCGCATGCCGGACAAGCAATGATGCAGGACAGTTTGCTGCTGGACAGCACAACAGTGCGACGCGTCAACTATCACCTGGCATTCGACGCGCCATACTATGCCGAACCGCTACTCACCGTTACCGACGCCATGCGCAGCGACATGGCATTTGGCGAGGAGTGGCTGCCATGGCAGGACGAGAGGGAGAAACTGCACATGGTACCATCATTCACCGTCGACTCGGCGACCGGACAACCTTCCTACCGCATGACATATCCGCTGTTCCGACAAGGTGCCGGATACCGTTGGAGACTGAAAATAACGGAGTCATACGTCAATAAGGACAATGCCGAACACCCCGTGACTACCATATTGCCGTGGAAAAATGGTATCGTAACCGTCAAGAGCGAACTGGGCAACCGCATAGCAGCCGAACGAGACACCATCATGCCTCTCGGAGAAGACTCCACCAAGATGATTACTTTCCGCAGAGGCGAGACCATAGCCTTGGGCGAGAACCAGATAGCGCTCGACTCTACAGGCACAGGAATATATCAGTTCCGCGCCTCCGACCCGAACCTGACAAGCCCCTATACGCTCGGTGTGAATATCAGTTACACCAATGTCTATGGCACGCGCAATTACTCGTGGTCGGAGAACGGACGTTTCTACGGCGTAACGCTCGGCTCTATCACCAACGGCTCTGACATTCTCACCAGCGGTCCTGACGAGATCTTCTATATCCTGCGTAACGCCCCGGGTTCCGCATCCACCGTAGCTGCCACAAAAGGCACTACATTCACGAGGACTACCAATAACACCACTACCGCTCACTGGGGTGGGGCGCTAAACTTCCAGATAGGGCTGGGTAAGGCTACTGCCGATTTTGACATGAATACATTCATACCCGGTACTGGTGCCATATCGGTAATGTTCATGGGCGAACGTCTACACCTAAGCCCGTCAGCAACATACACTGGAAATAAGTCTTGGGCGAGCTCACAGACTACCGTCAACACCATGACGCAGACAATCTCAACCACTCCCGGGCAGACCGGAGCGGCAGGCGATGTGTTCGTAGGACAGGCAACTAACGAAGTCTTCTCCAATTCGCGACGCGTTGACATACAACGCGACCCAAGCGATACAACTCGCTTCTACATAGGCGACTTCGACGGATTTGTAATGGGAAAACACTTCGGAACACAGTTCATCTATACCCAAAATCATATAGAGACAAAACTGCTGCCCGATTATATCAGAATGCGTAACGAACTGCTTCAGACCATTGATGCCGCTACCATTCAGCGTTTCAATAACGGTGATACTACCGCTATTGTCAACACCACATCCAAACCAAAGTATTTCACGGCTCTCACACCGGCTGACCCGAACTATGGCGCCGACAGCACTTATGTCTTCGTGGCTCCCGAACGCCAACCCGGCGAGGCACTGCAAGTTGACAAGAATATGGTTCAATATTACAACGAGCAGGTACGGGCATGGAAGAAACTCTTGGAGCACAATGAGCGCATGAAAGTGATGTGCCAGCAGCGCTCAGGTGCCTTCAGGCAAGAACAATATGACGCGGCAGTGAAGAAAGTGGAGCGCGTGCGGGAAGTGATGAGCGTCTTGACAGAAGCCCGCGACAAAATGCAGGCCGTAAAACAGTATGGTTTAGACAGTCTTAAAGCTTTCTATAACAGAACACAATATGGCGATGGACTGCTATACCGAGGCTTCTCAAAAGGCGAGGTGGAACGACTGCTCAAAACATATAATGATAACGAGAAAATTGCAACAGTACAGCTCGAAATTCTTGAAAATGAAGAGCTTGACACCCTGAAGCTAAATATCTCCGACTACTATGGCGGTGGATACCTGATGCGCAACTTGTCCGTCAGCCCCGGAGCATCGGTAGTTTTGGGCGATACTAAATCAGTATCAGTGGGCGATAATGTTACCACAATTCACGACGGCACCTTCTCAATAGGCGCTGGTGGCGCCTACAAGACCGCACTTTGTGGCTTCACGGCAGAAGGTACCATTAACGCCGGCGGTGGAGCGACGTACGTGAGCGGAAAAGATGAAGGCTCATCATTATCCACTAACATCACCATCGCCTCTAACGCAACATCATCCATGTCCTTCGACATGTACGCCGCTCCAGACGGCTTCGCGCCGATATTCTTCATTCGTGGCGGTGCCACATCATGCCCCTACGTCGACGAAGAACGCACTAAGTACTACGAGCCCGGCCGATACGTGCTCACAACATCAACGGCGCAAATCGACAAACCGTATCTCTACCTCCGTCAGGGCAGCAGCTCCATGCAAAATGACCTGCCTGTAGGCGCTTCGGCGTACTTCACGCTCGGCATGACTAACCAGTCGGCTGTTACAGGTGCGGCAGGCACATATAAACTCAGACCGATAGACAAACATAACGCTGGCGAACTCGGGGCTGTTCTCGAAATTAACGGAACGCCGCTCACTTCGGCAGGTATCACTTATATGCTTGCCGCGGCAGACTCGATATTCGTGCCATTGCGGGTCTATCAGTCTAACCCCGAGGTGATGCGATACGACAGCATAGGACTTGAACTCATCAGTGAATGCGACCCCACATGCCGTTCCGAAATTTGGCTCTCCGTCAACTACCGCTACTCATGCTCCGACATCACCCTCGCACTCGATAACACCCTGCTCAACACACAGATGAAATCTGTTCTCCGCAAGGACACCGTTGAGCTCAGCGGAGAGATAAGCGGTTTGCTGCCAAACTACAGCGTTCTCTACGGCGTTCGCCTGCAATATAAACGCGGCGAAGGAGAGTGGAGCACCCTGCGCACATGGCGCAAGGGCATCACCGTACGCGACAACGAGGGTAACTATCCGATGCCTAATGCCGAGCATTTCCGATTCAACATACCGATGCCCGACAAGGACTATGCTGACGGTACTTACCAAATCAGAGCCGTAACGGTTTGCAAACCCGCGGCGGAAGAAGAGGTCTGCAAGGAATCGGACACATACACCGTAATCAAGGATGTCGTTCGTCCTGAACCCATCACCAATCCATCACCCTCTGACGGCATATTGAAAACCGGCGACGCCATCAGCGTTACTTTCAACAAGGATATACAGCCTGCCCGCATACTTGCCACTAACATCTCTGTCAGTGGCGTGCTCAACGGACACGACCTGTCGCACTCCGTAGCGCTGCTGCTCAATGGTCAGCAGGCTTCAACGCAGGCTACGCTGCGACTCGGAGCATCCGACTTCACAATAGAAACGTGGCTCAACTACTCGCAAGCCGGCAAACTGCTCGACGTGGGAGGCGACAGGTTCAGTATCTCGCTCAACGACAACGGCAATCTCGTCATACAAGTTGACACCGTTACTTACACAACGCCAGCTGTGCTGCCCCAAAACAAATGGGTATTCCTCGCCATGAACTGTACCCGCTCAACCGCGGGCAGCGTGATGAATGCCTCGATGGCTTACGACGATGTCATCGAAACGCTGATGACCGACGTGGCGATGCCCAGCGTCAACACCAAGGCCGCGCTGCAACTCGGCGGCGGCACAACCATAGGTATGATGCATGACCTCACCATCTGGAATGTAGCGCGCGACATGACAACATCGCTCAGCGAACGCTCACGCGCCAAACAACCCTCCACACCGGGGTTGGTAGCTTACTGGCCTTTTAACGAGGGCTATGGCAAACGGGCGGCAGAACGCGTGCACGCAAGGCATATCATTACTGCTGACAACGCATGGTGGATAGCCGGCGACAACATCTCTGCTGTCCTCGACGGCAACAACACTTTGCGTGTCCCCGTCAGCGAAGTGGGCATAGCTTCAGAAGATGATTACGTGCTCGACTTCTGGTTCAATGCCACATCTGACGGCACAATCCTAATCAACGGCGACACAACAATCCTCTTCGCCATTCAGTCGGGCAAACTTGTACTGCATATTGGAGTAAATGAGAAAATAGTAGAACAACCAATAGTTAATGGTTCTTGGCACTTCGTGGCGCTTAACGTTCGTCGTAGCGGCACCACATCTGTCATACTCGACGAGAATGTCGTCATGCAATATGTTGACAACTACTCAACTCCGCGCCTTGGCGACTACCTCACTATCGGGCAGGGCCTCACAGGAGCCTTTGACGAACTTTGCATAGCACGAGCATCACAGACCAACGAACTGCTAATGCTCTCATCGCATTTCCGGCTGCATGGCAACGAAACAGGTCTCGTGGCATACTATCCCTTTGAGAAGGATTCCATAGACTCCGGTAATCAGCACCTCACAGTGCCTACGTTAGCCGACCGTTGCTCAAAAGCCATCAATCAGCAATACGCTCATTGGTCAGGTCAACAAGCCGGACAAATGATTAGCACAAACCATCCTGCGCTGGTTGAGGCGCAAGCTGTCGAGAAAGTGCCGTTCACCTTCACGGCTTCTGACCGTCAGATTACCATCAAACTCAACGACCGTCAGATGGCGCCGGCACGCATAGAAGGCTGCAACCTGCGCGTGGAGGTCAAGAATGTAATCGACCAGAACGGCAACTATGCAGCTCCCGTATGCTGGAATATATTCGTGAAACGCAACAATTTGCTATGGGAGGACAATTACGCCTCTGTCATCAAACCTGAGTTGGATGAAAAGGAGTTCACGATGACTATGGTCAATGCCGGAAGCAGATATGAGACATGGAATATCACCAATGTACCGGCATGGCTCCAACTCAACGCTACATCCGGCGTGTTAGCCCCGCAGAGTAATCTGACGCTCACAGCCACTCTGCCGACTTCTCTTGCCGCAGGTTACTATACCGACATTATCCTTCTCACAGGCAATGACGGTATTTCGGAACCCTATCTTGTCGAGGCTTATGTTATTGCGCCGGAACCTGATTGGACAGTGGACGAAAATGCCTTTGAATCAACAGGCAGCATCATAGCCAGCATAAGCCTGCCGGCAGGTGTGGCGCAGAGCGAACACGACATCGTTGCCGCATTTGCCGACGGACAATGTGTCGGACTGGCTCATCCACAGTACCTCAGCAACTACGACGCATGGTATGTCATGATGACTGTCTATGGCGACTCTGCCAGCCGCGGAGCACTGCAATTCCGACTCTGGAACGCTGAAACGGCAGTCACGTATTCCGCCGTCAAAGTGTTGCCATCACCTTTCCGCTTCGTGCCTAATATGGTCAAAGGCTCTATCACTAATCCTGTAGTGCTTGAAGTTACTAACCGTCTGCAACAAACCTTACCCTTGCAGCAGTCATGGAACTGGATAAGCCTGAATATCAATCCCGTCTATCCGCGCGTCGAAAAAGTCTTTGAGCGCATCCTTGGCGATATAAAACTCGTCAAGAGCAAAGGCAATTTCTTCACCGTCAACGCCGCCGACACCACCTACGCCGGCTCGCTCAAGACCATTGGTGTTACCTCGTCCTACCGCGTCAATGCTTTGCGCCCGACCACCCTCACGGTGGAAGGCAGGGCTGTCAACTGCTCCTTGACGCCGCTCACCATTCGCAAAGGCTGGAACTGGATAGGATACCTGCCACAGCAGACCATGTCGCTCAACGACGCTTTGGCAGACGTAGAACCTGTTGTGGGAGATATTATCAAGAGTAAGAAAGCATTTGCCGTATATGACGGTTCGCAGTGGGTAGGGGCTCTCAACCGACTGACCCCCGGCGAAGGTTATATGTACTACTCCAATGCCGCGGAAGTCTTCACTTTCTACTATCCCGAACTGTCAGTGATGCGCGCGCCGCACCGGCACCTCATGCCCCTCGCGCCGGCCTACGAACCGGTATTCACCCCCGTTACTGACCCCTATAGCGGTAACATGACTATCGTTGCGCGAGTGATGAACGGCGACGAGCCTGTACACGGAGTAGAAGTGGGAGTGTTCGCAAACGGTGAATGTCGAGGTACGGCAGTGGAAGATTTCAGCAGCGAACAAACAGAAGACGGATACTGGTTCATCACCATTGCCGGCGACGAACCGGTAACGCTCACGTTCAAAGTCTACGACCCTGAAACAAATACCACGACTAACGTAGATCAGACACTTGACTACACCGATGACGCGACAATAGGCACCCTGTCAGAACCATATATCATCCAGCTCAACCGTATTGACGATGCCATCGAGGATGTATCGGACGACAAGACTAATGGCGCTAAAGTTAAAAAAGTCATCGAAAACGGAGTGATGTATATCATCCTGCCCAACGGCGACAAGTTCGACGCCACAGGTAAACGCGTTATCAACAAGTAAATAACTGCATTACGCCAGATTAACCAACAGAGACGGAGCACCTTATCAGTGCCCCGTCTCTGTTTTACTGACTAATTTTCAAACGTTAAAGTATATGCACCCATGCCGCAAGATAATTTTTAGAAAGATTTTTTAGAAAAATTTGCACGTTTATAGAAAAAGTTGTGCTACTCAAACAGAATAAAGTTGGCTATCAAAATAGGTGCGGCATACTTCGTTAATAATGGTTTAGGATGTATAGTTACAGTATTTTCTGCACAAATCCAAAGATAAATCGGCAAATTTTTGCACAAATCCAAACATAAATCGATAAAAGTTTGACACAAATCCAAACATAAATCGGCAAATTTTTGACACAAATCCAAAGATAAACAGCCTTAAACAGCAAGGGGCTGTTTAAGGTCAAATCCGCGACTGCATATCTTTTGGTTATTAGCCAAAAATATAGTACATTTGTAATCAAATAACCCCGCACAATTATGATATATTATTTTTCCGCCACGGGCAACAGCCGGCATGTGGCTATCCGTATCGCCTAAGCGCTCGGCACGCGAGCGCGGTAAAACATTGTCTTCGCAGCATATATATACAACCATTAAATGTCAAATAATCTCAAACTAATATTTAAAATCCCCTTTTTCATAATAGGAGTATTGTTGGGATTAATATTACTGCTAATGCTTGCGGTAGTATCGGTTGTATCATCTTCTGCTCTAAGAGAGAAGGTCCTGTATAAAGGTGTGGAGATAGCTAATCAGAATACTGATTGGGATATTGATGTGGGTAGGATTTACCTCTCGCCTTTTCATCATTCGCCAATGGTGCTTTACCAAGCCTATAAAGGCGAAAGCGACCTACCGGTGCAGGTCGAAATAGATAGCCTTTTTATCGGTCATCGAGGTCAGGATACGTTGGTCTATATTCATACTTTAAGGCTTAAAGCCAAGATTTTAACTGCCGGTCGGGACAGACCTTTGGCTGATGCTTTGAGGTTGCCTATTGTGGTTGAAAAACTCTTGCTCAACAGAACAGCCTTCCATTCCGGTAGTTTGATAACCACAGTGGGTGTTGATGTTGAGGTGGGCACTTTGGACGTTACATCACCAGGGCTGGTGATAGCCGAAGGCACGTATCCACTCCATGGACTACGCATTGATTACGTCGATGTAGGTATAGACCTGCGTGAAGATCAACCTGATAGAAAGAAGGAGAATGTCAAGCCACTGATTTTGTCCTTCGATGTGCAAGGTGGCGAACTGAGTAATGTGCATTTTGGTCTTACACCGCTTGGGTTGGATATCAAAACAGCGCAGTTATACACACACACCATGGTTGACGTTGGTGCCAACCGCTATGACGTGCAAAAAATCAACGTTGGCGGATTTGAACTTGAATTGGGAAAACTGCGAATACCTGCTGATACCATATACGGAAACGCATGTGCCGATATTCAGCGCAACATGATTACCAGTCAGGGACTGTATGTCAGGTCTGATGAATTAGGAGCTCGTGCCGATGTGCTCACCACAGCGTTAGACCTTAACACCATGCGAATTGATGTGCAGGCTGATGCTGAGTATCAAGGCAGTAAAGCCACTGTACGAGGATACTACGACATTGATGATGAAACGTATGACGCAAAGGTGCATATAGACCGTGTGAATCTCTCACCACTGCTCAGAGATAGCAAACCGGTAATTATTGCCGGAGATGTCAAGGCTGCAGGACGAGGTTTTAATCCGCGCTCATCGGTGATGAAAAGCAATGTCATGGTGCACCTTAAGGATGCCGTTTATGACAATATTGATATGTCGGGCTTGAGTTTGAATGCACAACTTGCAGATAAAACTATTGACGGAATACTGCATTTACCTGTCTCTATTAGCGGTGATAGTATGCAATTCAGTGCCCTCTCTGATCATAACTTTCGCATATCGCGCTTTATGACCCCTGAAAGTATGAACGTGGACTACCATTCGCGTATGAAGAACGTAAAGGCGCAAGTGGCAGGGAAGAACATTGTCGCCGACTCTTTGAATATTGATTTTTCAACTGAAAACACCACCAATCTTAATCTTACACTTCCGCAACTTCGTCTCATAGCCCAAAGCCCCATGCCTGCGCTGCGGTTGGTTAACCAAGCCGGACATCTAATCAGTTTCGTGAGCGATACTTCATTCCTGCATAGCATCACATCGCTCTCAGACCTAACAGTACTCGATACTCTGCGATGTCGTTTCCCTGCCATGAATGCTGATGTAAATATTGAGAAGAACAGCCCGTTACAGCCTTTTATTGACGGTATTGGGATTGATATCTGCCAAGCTTCGCTATCGCTCGCATCCGACTCTCTGACAACACTACTGACCGTTAATGCCGCAACCAATCAGCATGTCGAAAACTCTGACTCAAAAACACGGCATACACAAAACGGGCAAAATCAGCTTTACAACCTGCCAGCCGCGAAAGCAGCCATGAATGTGACCATGACAGAAGGCAAAACAGATGTCACACTCGCGGCTGATACGCGCCTGACCGATGGCTTGATGAATTTCGACGGCTTGTGTACAGATGCCAATTTACGGCTTCTGATGACTCGTGAACAGAACACCCTGCGAGGCTCGGGAAAACTCACTTTGGATAGCCTTTCGTATCGTGAACTTGATTTGGGTAATAGGACAGTGGATATGACTATCTCGCAGTCCGAAGTATATGCCAATGCACTCAAAGCTGACATACGGCTGGACGACATACCACTTAATATTGTTGATAGTATCCTTCGTATATCTGACTTGGACTTGAGGGGAAAAGTCCGTGCTACGGCATCAGCCGACGGCTTACCAAGAAATGTTGATATCTCTGCCGAAGTTTTACCACTCGGTGTTACTGCTGCTTACAAGCCTTACCAAGTGGAAATTAGTCTTGGTAATACACCTGTCGTTATGGAGCATAACCGTGTGAACCTCAATGGTATGCCCGTGTATGGAGCTGATAGCACCTACGTGACACTCAACGGTGGCTTCGACCTTGAAACTATGCGACTCAACATAGAGCTTGAGGCTGATAGTTTTGCTCCCGTCAAATTGGTCAAAGGCGGACCACTGCCCGTATATGGAGATTTGGCTACGGATATTAAAGGCTCTATTACAGGACCTTTGGATAGTATCGTGGTTGACGCGGACGTAACCATATTGCCTACCACAGACATCACATACCCCATTGACAAGAAGAATTTGGCACAAGTCAAACCTTACGGCACAGTCAGTGTGCGTTATAGTGTGGCGGATAGTGTGCCATTGAATTTTGGAGGACAAATCAATGTTGATGATGGCATCGTTCGCTATTCGCCGCGCCTGTATCCCATCATACCATTCCATGTTGATTCAGGCAGTAATATAGCCTTCCAAGGTCCGATAGGCAAGACAAAACTCAACGTGTCGGCATCGCAGAAAGTTAAGGCTGACGTAGAGTCGAGAGGAGAGGAAACACGTCGTGTTGATTTTACTACCGGAGTACGTGTCAATGGTATCATTGATTCGATAGGCATAAGGTCTATAGGTTTCTTCCTTGAAGCTCCCAACGATGATGCTGTGTCACAAGAATTAGCGTCAGTGGATGAAGACACTCGTGAGGGTTTGGCGGCTACGCTACTCGCCACAGGTATGTATATGGGGCAGAGCAATGTGGCGGCGCAGCGCGAGGGGTATACGCTGACATCTATCATCAACAGCCGTATTAATGCGGCTATGGATAACTCCAAGTTGGGTAAATTCATTGATGTGGATATCAGTAGTGGTCAGTCAAACCATGCCACGGGCAAGACCAACGACATGAATATCGCCATCAGTAAATCTTTCTTTAAGGACAAACTGCGGGTCACTGTGGGCTCCACGATTTCTGACAATCCCGAGGTGAATAAAGTCAACGGACTATTGACCAACCTCACGGCGGACTATAAACTGACCAAGAATGGCTCCGTCATGCTGCGCCTATTCGCACAGCGCGACTACAACAATATCCTTGAGGGAGAACTCTATAAATCAGGCTTGAGTGTACTATCTACCAAAGAGTGGCGTCATCGCGAACATTTCCGAGGCGATAGCATCACTCGTACTTATAACCTCACAGCAGATGCCGGAATAGCATATCGCTCCAATAATAGTATCGGTCCTAACCTTACCCTCAAATCATCTATTAAAAATCTGTTAGGACGCGGCGAGACGTTTACCGTCAAAAGCAACGGAGCATACTACTGGGCGTTGAGAAATAGGCACCCCGGCGACCCAAAGAAAACGGATACGTATAAACTTGGAGTTAATGCAGCGTTAGTATTTCCTTACCTGCATTGGGTAGGAAACAAAAATCCTGATGGCGACACGCGCTATATGCTTGGCTATCAGTATGAAAATATAGCCGGTGGCTATGGACTGCATAAGATATCAGGCTCTTTGACATATTTTATCCGCTCACCATTTAATCCCTATATTGTTCATTCATTCATGCCCCTGTCGCTCTCCGTGGTGCGAATGAAAGCCGAGTCGGCGAGCCTGTTGAATAAAGCGGAGGAATATCCGCAGCTGATAAGTCTCATAGCCGGCGACGAATTTTTACCCGCATTAGGCTATACATTTACTTACAACGACTTCCGTGCAAAACGTGCTGTCAATACTATGCTGGAATTGGGAGTCAAGGAGTCCGGTAACCTCATTAACTCTATCTATTGCGCATTTGGATATAAGTGGAACGATAAGAAAAAACCACTCGGTGCAATAACCTTCAACCAATTCGTTAAGCTGACAGCCGAGTTGCGTCATAAATTCAACCTCACCGACCGTATCTGTTTCGTGACACGACTTTATGCCGCAGCCAATATACCACTTGGCAACTCCGCCTACTCACCATTGTCTGAAGAGTTCTACACCGGAGGTCCAAATAGTTTGCGAGCTTCAGCACCATACGCCTATGGCCCGGGTAATTTCTATTCAGCCAAGTATAACCAGAACTTCTTCCATGCCGGAGATGTCAAACTGGAGGCAAATTTTGAGTTCCGCTTCCCGATAGTCTGGAAACTCTATGGAGCGGCATTCGTGGACGCCGGTAATGTGTGGAACTGGTACTCTGGTAAGGACCAACTTCAGGCGGGAGGGTTCTACGATTATATCAATACGCTGGAGCTGCCGGAAGAGTTGACAGACGGCATTCTCAATAATCCCGATTGGGCGCGGCAGATAGCACTTGGTACAGGAGCCGGACTCAGACTCGACCTTGACGGACTTGTTATTCGTCTTGACATAGGAGTGGGAATTCATGCCCCGTATCAGACGTTTAAGTATGACAAAAACAGAAAGCCGGATAAAACAAAACCTATCAATACATATTTCAATATACCTTCGGCCCTTGACGCACTGCGATTCAATTTCGGCATAGGATATCCGTTCTAAAATGAACTATCAACTGATAATTAACAATATATCTCATCAATTCGTGATAAAAATTATAGCAACTCACATTACATTACGGTATTATTTTTGTAGCCGGAGACACCCTTACTTACGTCAACGACGCAATGTGCGGAATAGCTAATCAGATAGTACCGAAATTGATAAATGATAAATAATATATAAAAACGCTTATGGAAGGTCTGGCTTTTTTATTCGGTTTCATAGGTATGTGCATCGGGGGCTTTCCCGGGGCATTAATAGGTCTGGTGATAGGCACCATAGTAAGTTTTGTTTTTTCCTATAACAAAACTTCGCCAAACGACTATCAACAATATTCCGACAGTATCACCATCAGTGCCGAAGAGCTCAAATATTCTATATTGGTATTACTCTCATGCGTAATGAAGGCCGATGGGGTAGTCAAGAAGTCGGAAGTCAACGCCGTGAAGCCTTTTCTGATAGAACTTTTCGGTAGCGAGCACGAGGCGCTAAATGCGTTGCAGACACTTAAAAATCTGCTCGAATCCTCGGTCTCTATCGAGTCTGTGACACCACAACTTAGACGTCATGTGCCCTATGAAGTGCGCTTGGAACTCGTGCATGTGCTGATAAATATCGCTATCGCTGATGGCGCAATCACCGATCCTGAAGAACGAATGTTGTACCAAATAGCTTCGTATCTGGCAATTTCCGAGAACGACTATATATCGCTCAAAGCTCTGTATCAACAAAATCAAGACCCCAATTGGGCATATACAGCACTCGGAATAGGACCTGATGCTACCGATGAGGAAGTGAAAAAAGCCTACAGAAATATGGCCATGAAATATCATCCTGATAAAGTGGCATCGGCTGGAGAAGAAATCAAACAGCAGGCTACAGAAAAATTCCGAGCCATTAATGAGGCATACGAGCATATTAAAGCAATCAGAGGTATCATTTAATCCAAATGGTTTGACTTTTTTGAAATGTACTTATACATCTTTGATGTTTTTTATGAAACTTTTGCGCCCAAAACGTAAATTTGTAGTATTTTTACCTCAATTTTAATAATAATTAAGTTTGAAAACCCCAAAAAAATAAAAAAATCAAAAAATATTTTCAAAAATATGTTGTGAAACATAATTTTTTTCGTAACTTTGCAGCGTATAAAAGAGAGATTAGGTATTAGTTCTTATTTTTAAGGTATAAAAAACTTTTATTTATTAAAATTTTTAGCGTTATGTTGACATCCAAAATCGGAGAAAACGCTGGCCTGGTATGGGAAGCACTCCACAATGGTGAATTGTCAGTTAAAGCAGTAAAAAAAGCCACAAAACTCAAAGAAGCCGATCTTAACATGGCTTTTGGATGGTTGGCTCGCGAAAGCAAACTTGCCTTCCATGACGTTGATGGCGAAATACATGTATCACTGCTCTAATTGCTATTTGTAGGCACTTTAGCCTCTATTTGATTAGTTTTTATAGCGATCATACAAAAGCCGGATAATCTCTTTGATTATCCGGCTTTTGTATAAATTTGTTCTTGTTCTTGTTCTTGTTCTTGTTCTTGTTCCTGTTCCTGTTCTTGTTCTTGTTCTTGTTCTTGTTCCTTGTTCCATGTTCCTTGTTCTTTGTTCTATTCTCTAAATTTGTAGTTGCTGCGCAGCTTCTCAAAGTCATTAGGAGCATCCCGTAATGCCCTGTCATCGGCCATGATGTCATAATCAGAAATTGTTCGGGACCTTTGATAGGGAGCCGCCCAATTCTCAAGTCCCAGATTGTAGAGTTTGTTGATTTGTCTGACAATCATTGTTGTCGCGTTTGCTTTGCCCTGGGCGCTGTAACCGGCAATATGCGGTGTGCCGATGAAGCAGTGTTGTAGCATTGTCTTATTGATATCAGGTTCATGCTCCCAACAGTCGATGATGTAATCGATATTAGTATGTCTTATAGCGCTTTCTTCGTCCAGCACACCGCCACGTGCGGCATTAATCAGTAATTTGTTATTGCCGCTGAATATATCAAGGATTTCGTCACTAACAATATGGTATGTAGCGTGTTCGCAGTGGTGTGTGAGCGGAGTGTGCAATGTGATGACATCGCAGTTTTCGGCTAATTGTTTGATATCCTTGAAGTCGGTGAGCGACTCAGCCCGCTCCCGTGGCGGATCACAGCAAAGTACCTGTGCACCATAGTCTTGCCATCGTTTGGCAACAAGTGTGCCCACATGACCAACTCCAACTATACCGACTATTGGCAGCTTGTTTATGTGTCTTTTTTTGAGCCATGTCCTAATGGCAGCATCAACATATTGCTCTACTGCTGTGGCATTGCATCCCGGAGCCGAGATTACGCTGATACCATTGCTGTGGCAATAGTCAACGTCTATGTGGTCGTAGCCGATAGTGGCTGTGGCTATGCAACGTACTGCGCTATTATCGAGCAGAGTAGAGTTGCAGCGTGTTCTTGTTCTGATCATCAGACAATCGGCATGGCGAACAGTCGATGCGTTGATTTCTTCAGGTTCAAGATATCGGCATTCGTGTCCCTGACTCTCAAGAACACCGCGTAGGTATGGGATATGACAATCAATAACAAATATCATTTTGTTTGTAAATTTCGCTTAAAAGTTGTAATTTTGCATTGTGTTAGCAGAAAAACATATATTACTATATTTTCGTGATGCCAATTTGAGTAGCCTATTGGCAGAATATCTTCATTCTCACGGTGTTGCCAGCACGATGTTGGATATTAATTCTAATATCGTAACTGCATTGCTCAGTGATAATTATCATGTTCTATTGATGGAGTTAGACCCTTCGATACCTTCGCATTTATCTGATTTGCGTGCTATCAGGCTTGTGTCAGACCGTTTGCCGCTGTTGATGATAGCTTCTGCGGATACTTCGGCTCAAATGGCAATAGATGCTTATCAGTGCGGAGCGGATATCGTGCTTCGGCGTCCTTTCTCGCTCGAAGAGTTATGGTATCGCCTTCAGGGTTGTTTCAGACTCTATGCCGTTTTTGAGCGGCAAATAAGACCTATGTCTTATGATATCGGCTCGTGGCATTTTGATGTTGAGCATCGAGCGTTATATAATGCTCAGGGGCAGAAGGTCACGCAGTTAACTCCAATAGAGACGAAAATTCTTGATTTGTTGTACTCTTACGTCGGAACCTATGTCTCCCGTACTTTAATTTTGCGCTCTGTGTGGCATCATGATTTTTCGTCTCATTCAGGATCTTTGGATGTCTATATAACACGTTTGCGAAATCTTCTTGCCCGTCAGCAAGGGATTTCTATTGTCGCAATTCGTTCATTAGGCTATCGCCTTGTCTTGCCGCGTTAGTTTATAGTAGCGGTTTTGAGTATGTCAGTTGCGCTCCTTGGCCAATCGAGTCACCATAGAGCATAATCAGTAAGTCCTGAAGCAGAAGGTCGGGACGCACTACACCGCTCTCCCAGAAATCGTTGGCACCG
Source organism: Bacteroidales bacterium UBA4353 (assembly GCA_002394025.1). Taxonomy (GTDB): domain Bacteria; phylum Bacteroidota; class Bacteroidia; order Bacteroidales; family Paludibacteraceae; genus UBA3747. Next base: position 11,530 of record DGSV01000010.1, on the reverse strand, counting down.
CCTTGGCGGCTGCGGGCATAAAAATTATACACTTTTTTATTTTTCACAGCCTTCATCATTCCATATTTGGAGTCTTGTGCCAGCAACTCTTCATAGCTGTTAGCCGGTGCCCCAACCCATATATCAGCATCGGAAAAGCACATCAGGGCTTTTTCCATTGTTAGCGGTATGCTTTCAGTAGTACTGTCATTAGCAAAATAGTAGTTGGCACCGGCATCGGCGAACATGTAGCCCATATATGTTTTTGCCGATGGCACGTACCATGTTCCGCGGAAGTCACCGCCGGATACTATGTTAGGATGTGGTGCGTTAGTGTGGCGTGCTCTGTCGCGCAAACTATTGTAGTGCTGTTCTATGGCACTGAATAGCGAGTCGGATTTTGCGCTTTTGCAACAAAGAACTCCAAATAGTTTTATCCATTCGGCGCGTGCCAATGGAGTGGACTCTTTCCATTCATTATTGTAGAGCAGAGTTACGCCGGCATTTTTGAGGTGCGAGGCTTGTGTGTCGTTGCTGCCTATGAGGTTAAGAATTAGTACGTCAGGGTGTAAGGACATCACGACCTCGGTATTGATACTTAGCGCGTCTCCAATGTCGGTTATCGCACCTTGGGCATAGAGCTGACGTACCGTGTCGTTATATATTATGCCGGGATTGGTAACTCCGGCTATGTGTTCCAACTCGTCAATAGCACATAGAAACCCTATGTGCGTACATGATGCCGTGGCCCATGACTCAATGGGTATTCGCAATTTTATGCCGTCGCCGGGGACTTCTATCGAGTCAGAGGATACAAGGTAGTATCTTTGCTGTATCTGCTTATCGGTATTCCAAGGTGTGTATATGTCTATTCGCTGATATTCTGCAAAGTTATCAATACTGAACCCCTTTGCGTATTTAAGTTTTACGCTGCTTATGGGTTGTGAATTATGATGTTTGGTATTGTTATGGCATGAACACATCATGATAGCGCTCAAAGCCAATAACACCACAAGGCATTTTCTTGTTATCATGTCATTCTTCCTGAGTTCCGTCGTTAATTGATTCTATGTATTCGATAATAGCTTCTTTGCCCATTCCTGTTTCTGCCGACGTAACGAATATTGGTGGCATTTCTTCCCAAATCTCAAGCATCTCGCGTTTATATCGTTCGATATTTTTTTGCAGTGCGCTCTTGCTGAGTTTGTCGCTTTTGGTGAATACCATGGCAAAAGGTATAGCATTTTCTCCAAGCCACTGCATGAATTCCATATCTATCTGTTGTGGCTCATGGCGTGAGTCTATCAGTACGAACACGTTGGCGAGTTGCTCGCGGTAGAGTATGTATTCTTCTATCATCTTACGCAGTTTCTCGCGCTGCACCTTGCTTACCATAGCGTAGCCATAACCCGGAAGGTCAACCATATACCAACTGTCGTTTATCAGGAAGTGGTTGATGGCGAGTGTCTTACCGGGTTTAGAAGATGATTTTGCCAATTTTTTATTACCGGTCAGACTATTAATTAAAGATGACTTGCCGACATTGGAACGCCCGATGAAGGCATATTCGTTCATGTTGCTTTGTGGACAGGATTTTATGCCCGGGCTTGATGTCTTGAATTCAGCGGTACGTATCATAGTGTTTCCATTATGTCTTGCAGTTCATTACGAACGTCAGTCAGTGTTTTCTTGACGTGTTGAATGCGACTAATGTCATCGCCTGTATGTGATAATTCGTTGCGGGCACCGGTGATGTTCAGATTTTTCTGATAGCGTAGGTGCATAATCTTGCGCAGTACCTCAATGTCTTCGTTAGTATAGAAACGCTTGCCTTTTTCGTTACGCTTAGGTGCCAATTCGCTGAATTCTTTCTCCCAAAAGCGGATGGTATAAGCCGGTATTCCGAGCATGTCCGATACTTCGGCAATCTTGTAGTAGAGTCGTTCCATGATAAATGTGTTTATTTCATGATTTTTAGTGTCTGTCCGATTTGCAGGTTGGTGCTTTTCATGTGATTCCACTTTTGCAGTTGTTTTACTGTGCAGTGGTATCTTTTCGCTATTGCACCCAATGTATCCCCTTTCTTAACTTTATATCTCACCACTCCCGTTCCGCCGTTATCGGCTTGCTTTTGCGATAGGGCTATTTGTTGCGCTATCAGCGAATCGCGTCCCAGTTGAGCTATGCTGTCGGCTAGGATGATAAAGTCGCTTTGTCGGTCAAGAGGCAGGCATACAGGATATTGTTTTCCACCCGGAATTATGTCGTGGCGATATTGCGGATTAAGTTGTCGGAGAGTTTCTATATCGATATTCAAGGCTGTGGCTATTTGCTGAAAATGTATTCTGTCAGATGTCATGACTGTGTCCGATAACACTGTTTCGTCAGCTATCGCGGGAGTGATGTTGTGCGATTCGGCATAAGTAGTGGCATACGTGGCTGCGATAAATAGTGGCAGATAACTGCGCGTTTCTCGGGGCAGGTAGTCATATATTTCCCAGAATGAGCGCTTGCCGCCACTGCGGGCTATGGCTTTATTGACATTACCCGGTCCGCAGTTGTAGGCCGCTATGGCAAGATGCCAGTCGCCGTAGATAGCGTAGAGGTCACGCAGAAAACGACAGGCAGCGTCGGTGGCTTTATAGGTGTCGCAACGTTCGTCAACAAGACTATTGATTTCCAATCCATAGGCTCTGCCCGTCAACACCATGAATTGCCACAGACCTGCGGCGCCGGCTGGTGATACGGCTTTGCCATTCAAACCGCTCTCAATGATTGGCAGATGACGAAGTTCCAAAGGCAGATGGTAGGCTGCAAGGCGTTGCTCAAAAATCGGAAAGTAGTGCTTGCCACTCGTCAGTACGCGCGAGAGCAAACCACGACGATGATTGACATAGACATTGACGGCATTGCGAACGTGCTCGTTGTAGTTCAAAGGTATGATTGATGGTATGGCATTAAGGCGGGCGATGATCAGACTGTCGTTAATGATGATGTCCGACACCGCGTTGTTGTCTGTGATGTCTTTTGAATGCCAATCTGTGAGCAGGTCATACCAGGCAAGGTCAAGGTCACAGTCGGAGCTGTCTAATGCCATGCTATCTTTCGTTTGTAGATTTTGGCATGAGCCGGTAGCGAACGATACGACAACAGTCAATGTCAACAACATTCGCAACACAAACAGCGGGATTATATGACGGCATTGCAGGGGCATATCAGAACTTTATGGTGAATTGCAATTCCGCTGTTTTACTTTCCTTGACGTAAGGGTCCCAACGTAGGGTGGGATGGATATCCATGCTCAAGTCGGGAGAGATGTCAAAGTCATAGAGTTGAGCGTCAACGAAAGCGTCAACAAGTGTTAAGGCATATAATGCTACTGTTGCCACAATGCTTAAATCGCGAAAGCGATGATAGCGTTGCTGCCTTGAGCGGAGCAGGTTGGCATACGTTTCTTTGCCGCCGAGCATCTCCAGTGTGTAGCCTTTGGGCATGATATCCATCCAAGAATTGGTGTTGTCATCAGTATCTATTATATCGCGATATGCCAACTTATAGTCCTGATACATATTGTTGTTCCACGTAATGGCATATATGCAGCCTATAAATCCGCCATAAACGATGGGCAATTTCCAGTATTTTCTGTTGTATATTTGTCCCAGTCCGGGGCATATCGCCGCCAGCCATACGGCTTTTGACGGGTCGGGTCTCCATGCTACAACTTGGGCAGTATCTGCTTCGGCATCTCGTTGGCGGTGACGTCGTGATATTGTGCGCTCCGAGACGTTTTCGGCTGAACTGATGCGCGATGGGGTGTAGTATATCGTGTCAGACATCATTTCGATGTTTTTCACGTCATCGCGCCCGTAGCCGAACATTGGCAGTAGGCTGATAATAATTAATATGTATGCGAACTTTTTTAACAAAATGCTGTCTGTTAGCGTATCTTGTCCATTTGAGCCATGATTTGCTGAAGTTGTTCATCATTGGCGAATGGGATTGTGATGCTTCCTTTGCCGTTGTCCTTACGCGTCAGACGTACGCGCTGTCCAAATAATTTGTTGAGCCGGTCAGTGAGTTCTTCGTATGCCGCGTTGCCTATCAGTGGGTTTGGCTTGCGGGAGGTGTTTTTATTGTCTCTGAGCGCATTCTCCACCTGTCTTACTGACCATCCGTTTTCTATTATTTTGCGGTAGAGCGTAAGTTGCAGTTTTGTGTTGTCGGTAGCAAGTAGCGCGCGAGCGTGTCCCATATCAATTTTATGCTCCGTGATACCCATTTGTATCTTTGCCGGCAGATGAAGCAGACGCAGGTAGTTAGCTATTGTGGCGCGTTTCTTGCCTATGCGGAGCGACAACTGCTCCTGAGTCATCTTATATTCTTTCATCAGTTTGTCGTACGCGAGGGCAATTTCTATCGCGTTGAGGTCTTCACGCTGAATGTTTTCTATCAGCGCCATTTCCATCACCTGCTCATCTGCGGCGGTACGCACGTAGGCAGGTATGCGTTCCAACCCCGCAATTTTCGAGGCGCGGTAACGGCGCTCACCGGCGATGATTTGATACGTGTCATCCTCATTCTTGCGCAGTGTGATAGGCGAGATAACCCCCAACTCGCGGATTGATACCGCAAGCTCCTCAAGGGCTTCTTCATTAAAACTGCTGCGAGGTTGGTTGGGATTGGGAATAATCTTCGATAGTTCCACTTCATGGATTGCCGAGGAGCCATTGGCGCTAACGGCATGGGTGTCTATCAAAGCGTCTAGACCGCGTCCCAATGAAAAACTTTTTGCCATTGTGTGTGATAAATCTCTTAATCTTATATGTTTGTCTATTTACTATCCTTGTCAATAATTTCCTCGGCAAGGTCAACATAGTTTTTAGCTCCTGCCGACTCTTTGTCGTAGAGCAGAATAGGTTTTCCGAAACTCGGGGCTTCTGACAGCCTTACGTTGCGGGTGATGACAGTGTTGAATACCAGGCTGCCAAAATGGCGTTTGACTTCGTCGTAAACCTGTCGTGCCAACCTCAGTCGGGCATCATACATCGTGAGTAGGAAACCTTCAATGGTCAGGTTCGGGTTCAAGCGCGTTTTTATCAGTTTGATGGTATTGAGAAGTTGACCGATACCTTCCAGGGCAAGGTATTCACACTGAACGGGGATGATAACAGAGTCAGCAGCCGTTAGGGCATTGATGGTAATCAATCCCAACGACGGGCTGCAGTCTATCAAAATATAGTCGTATTGATCTTTTACGGGGTCGAGCAAACGTTTCAGTGTCGTCTCGCGGTTGTCACGCTCAAGCAATTCCACCTCGGCGCCGACAAGGTCTATCGTTGCTGGCAGAATGTCCAATCCTTCCATTTGAGTGCCAAGGATTGCTCTTGAAGCTTCTATGCCATCTATCAGACACTCATAGACCGAGGCTTGAATCGTCTGACGTTCAATCCCTAACCCTGAAGTCGTGTTAGATTGCGGGTCTGCATCAACAACAAGAATCTTCTTGCCTAAACTGGCCAATGAGGCGGACAGGTTGATTGTGGTTGTTGTCTTGCCAACGCCACCTTTTTGAAGTGCTAATGCTATAATCTTTCCCATAGTAGTATGTTATTTTCAATATTGATACTTTATTATCATTTAGGTAGGTTATATGCCTCGTTGTAGTGTTGCAAAATCTGCGCCACAGAATAGAGTCCAAGGCATTCATAAGTTTTTTTTGCGCATTTGTTGTTGCCGTTCAATGCGCATGGTCGGCATGGGATATTGCGTCGAGGTTCTAAGCACATGTTTTTATCCTGTTTCCATGCCAGAAAACCGTTTTCGGGAGTTGTGCCTCCCCATATTGTGATGACCTTAAGGGCTACCAACGATGCCAAGTGCTGATTGGCAGAATCCATACATATCATGCCGCTCAAACGTCGCATCAGTTCCAATTCGCTGCCTAAGCTTAACATCCCGGCCACTGATACCACATTATCGTAGATACTACTCCATTGGTTGAGCATTTCGCTCTCAACAACTCCTGCTCCGAATAAGAATACACGGGTGTTGGGCTGTTCCGAGAAGTATTGGATGATGCCTTTCGTAGTGCGGAAGGGTAGAGTATTAGTGGCTGATTTGGCAAAAGGTGCTATGCCTATCCAACGTTCTCCAACGCCATTTCCGAAACGTTCATTGATAAATTCCGCAGCTTGCGTGTTGATGTCAAGAGCCGTGAAATCATCGTCAATCGTGAATCCCGCACTGCGTAATGCGGCAGCATAACTATCCGCCATTGCCGGTGGCTGTGAAGCCTTGCCTGAACTCTGTATATATGCCCATCTATGTATCGCATCAGTACGCGATATGCAGTATGATTTTACACCATGCGTCAGGCACCAGCATCTTGTCAGAAAGGTAGTGGTGTCACCCTGCAAATCAACTACGGCGTCGAAGCGGCGTATGGCATGAAGCCCGCTAACCATGGCGCATAATTCTCCAGAGCGTGTCAGACTGCTGCTGTTATGCGATGGCGTGAACCTGACATAGCGCACATTGGGCATGCCATGAAACAAATCAGCCAAATCCTTACGGGCGACGTAAACGAACTCGTCGTCTGTATAGCGGCGCGATAAGGAACTGATCAGCGGTACGCTCATCGCTACGCTACCCAAGGATGTCAGGCGGATTATCAGGTATCTCATGCTATCTTTACAACTGCTTTTATTAAATTACAAAGGTACAAAAAACAACTCATACGACAAAATCAAAGCTATAGCGAAAAAAATAGCCCTATAGAATGTCTGTGGCTCGGTAATTATTGCTAACTTTGCATTTGGTACGAATTTTGACGCTGATAATATGAAATAATAGTGCGAAAAATGAACTACATGAAGTTAATACGAGTCTTGATGATATTGTTCGTCATGGTCTGTGGTGCCGGTAATGCTGTTAGTGCTGAAGAAGTTATGCGCAATACCGGTAAGGGCATCCATGTTGTCAACACTACCTCGCTATGTCCTGATATTCAGGGCTTTCGAGGGGCTACACCATTGCTGGTAACTTTCCGTAATGGTAAGGTTGTGAAGGTGGAGGCTTTGCCTAATTCCGAAACTCCGGAATACTTTGCTATGGTTAGTGCGGTATTGCTTGACAAGTGGAAGGGGATGACCGCCCAAGAAGCTTTGAAAACCAATGTTGATATGGTGAGTGGAGCTTCATATTCGTCATATAGCGTGATAGAAAATGCCAAAGCGGGATTTTCGTATTACTTGAAGAACATAAAAAAATAATGAAATTTTATGTATAGCCTGAATAATAGACTAATAGATATCATATCCGCCTCACCGGCCGTAGTACTGCTTTTGTCGCGTTTTGGCATAAGCCTTGGTTTTGGCAATGCCACGATAGATGAGGTATGCCACAAAAATAATGTGCCTGCCGACTTATTCTTGATGATTAGTAACATATATGCCGACGACCATTATCGTGTTAGCAAGGATACCCTGAAGCGTGTCAACTTGGAAGTTCTGTTTTGCTATTTGAGACGCTCTCATGATTTTTATATTAACGACCGACTGCCACATATACAGAGGCATCTTGACAAAGTGGCTGCCAGCGCGGCGGAGAAGGGTGATGTACTCAGGAAGTATTTTCAGAACTTTCTGCAGCAAGCGGCCCGACATTTTAGAGCCGAAGAGCAGAAACTATTTCCTGTGATAGAGCAAATGGCGAGAGGGGAGAATGTTGACACGCAAGTCATCGTATCTTTTGAAGAGCACCATGATAGGTTGGACGAGCAATTATCAGACCTCACGCAACTGGTGTTTAAGTACATACCGGGTGTTGATGCCGAGTTCAGTACTGAAATGCTTTTTGATATTGTGGTTCTCAACCATGATTTGCAGAAGCATGCCATTATTGAGGAACGCGTACTCTTGCCATATATCAAGATGATAACCCGATAGTGTGTATGCGAAGTGAAAAGAAAAATATTGTGATAATTGAGCCGTCAGCAATGTTTCGTGATGGTCTGAAGGCGATGTTCTGTCGCATAGGATATAATGTGGTAGCGGAATATAGTGATGTTGAGGCTTTGTCGCATATGTTTGAGCGTGTACAGGCCGATGTGCTTATCATTAATCCTGAATTGGTGACGATGCCTTTGCACGAATTACTCAAAAAGTTGCCGATGGACAGTACTGTGCCGGTCTTCGCTCTTGTGTATCAGTATTTTCCACCAGAACGTTTGGCAGTGTACGATGCAGTAATAGATTGTCGTATGTCTGACGAAACACTGGGGCAGATGCTCGACGAGCAGTTAGGACAAACCAATAAGCAAAAGGTCAATACCGAAAATTATGAATTGACCGACAGGGAAAAGGACGTGCTCATTCTTGTGGCTAAGGGCTTCATGAGCAAAGAGATTGCTGATAAACTTAATATTTCAGTGCATACCGTGATATCGCACCGCAAAAATATAACACGCAAAACGGGTATTAAATCTGTTGCGGGATTGGCGGTATATGCCATGCTTAATAATTTAATGGATAATAATGAGTAAAAAATTGAATATTATACCCATGATATTGCTCGCAATGCTTTGTGCGGCTGAGATTTACGCTGCAGAACCGCAGAGCGATGATGATTATGTGGTGGTGCGTGACACGATTCGCTACACTACGCGTCCACGTCTTGACACTTCCGACCCGATGAAATATGTTGCCAATAACCCCCCTACGGCTCCTAAAGGTTCAGGAGGATTGAGCCATATTAAAACATCGACTAATAATCAATCGATTACTGATAAAGATAGTGAGCAACAAGCGCAGCAAGTCATTGCACAAAAAACCACGAACGTATATCATACGGTAAGAAGTGGAGAAACGCTTGGCAAAATTGCGGCTAAGTATCATGTGAGTGTAAATAGTATTGTCAAGCTCAATAAGCTAAAATCAGCAAATGTGATTAGCGTTGGGCAAAAACTGCGGATTAAGTGAAAGCATATAAGATAACATTAATGATATTCAGCGTTATCGGTCTATTGGCTCTTTTATGTGCCTTTATGCCTGATGACGGCATTCGCGTTAACGAGGATCTGACATTACGCTTCCCCTCGCTCAACGAAGTTCTTGACCCAAATCATGATGATGCAGAAGAACAGTTGGTAACCATAGAGCCTGAAGAAACTCCGGAACAGATGATGGAGCGTCGTATGCGAGAATTGCGTGAGGCTAAGCAAAATGAATATGAAGACTATTTCGCTCATAACCCCGCGCGAATAGAGTTCCCCAACAATGACCCCTCGCTTTTCGATAACTTTTTTGAAGCGCTCGAAGGAGCTCACGACAAACCGATGAGAATAACTCACTATGGCGACTCGCAGATAGAGATAGACCGCATCACCAACATCTTACGTGAAGGTCTGCAGCAGCGCTTTGGTGGTATTGGCGTGGGACTTGTGCCTGTTGTGCAGACGGTGCAGACAGTGACCTTGGCGCAAACGTGCAGCGCTATGCCTACGAGGTATCTGGCATATAATAACGCAATGAAAAACAAAGCTAGTGGTTATGGGCCAATGGCGATGCAGACCATCATCAACAGCCCCGTGACATGCACCTTTACAGCGAGGGGGGGAGGGCAAAATACTCTGGCTAAAAAATTCTCAACGGTAAAAGTTCTTGTCACTAATGTTAGAGGTACATTAAGCGCCTCGATAGGTGATGTTACTAAGTCCGTTGAAGATACGGCTGCTGTGCAGCCCATGCGAGTGATGACATTCAAATTCGACGCACCAAGACGTACGGTGACAATCAGTTTCAAGGGGCATGGTGCCGTTCTGGGAATTATGTTGGATGGCAAAAACGGAGTACAGGTTGATAACGTGCCTATGCGCGGTTGCGCAGGAACCATATTCACAGATATAAAAGCACAATATCTTGCCGATTTTTATGATGATAATAATGTGAAACTTATTATATTGCAGTATGGTGGCAATACGATGCCCTATCTCAAGACAGATAAGCAAATCACCAATTATGCCAATCGTGTAGCCGCACAAATCAGGTATTTGAAGCGCATGGCACCGCGGGCGCAAGTGCTCTTTATCGGTCCGTCTGACATGACAACAAAGGTTGATGGTGTATATCGCACTTATCCTCATCTGCCTGCTGTGGTTAGCGCTTTGAGGCAGGCGGCTCATGACAACGGCGCCGCATTTTGGGATATGTATAGCGTGATGGGGGGCTACAACTCTATGATATTATGGGCTAAGACAGGACTTGCCGGTAGCGACTACGTGCACTTTACGCCTAAAGGAGCTAACAAAATAGGGGATATGCTGTTCAATACCATTATGCTTTATTACGATTTCTATCGTTTCCGCAATCACTCCGAGGATATGATGCCGGAGCAGCCTGCCGACTCGCTGGAAGTTAGTGAAGAAACTATTGCAGAAAACATAATTAACAATTAACCTCTATGAAAGAAAAAATGCAAGCCTTATGGAACTTTATCAAGTCAGGATTTGTTTGGCTCATATCAAAACATAGACTTCTTTATATCATTGCCTGCATATTGCTCATATTGGTGCTTTTCTTTGATGATGATAGTTTGCTTAATCAGTTTAGACTACAGCAAAAAATAAATAAGACAGAGAAAGAAATCGAGCATTATCAAAAAAAAATAGATACTTATCAGGGGCAAATAAACCATTTGCGTTCTTCGGATGACGCCTTGGAACAGTACGCCCGTGAAAAGTATTTGATGAAGGCTCCCAACGAGGATGTTTATATAGTAGAAGAGGAGGACTGATGTCCCCCTCTTTTTTTGCTAAAGAAAAACACAACACACAATCATAGTATGTTAGACTTTATTGTGTCGATGACGAATTTCGCGTCATCGTCGGTGACATAAGGTCCGCTGGGCAAGCATAGTCCATGGCGGAATAGTTCTTCTGATACGCCGTTGGTATATGCCTTACAATCAGCAAACACGGGTTGCAGGTGCATGGGTTTCCATAGTGGTCGGCTTTCGATGCCTTGCTCGTCAAGGGCGAGCCGTAGGGCTTCGATGTGTGGTGCCGGTTCATGCTTGGTGTGAATCGTATTGCTTTGTGCAAGCACACTGCCGGCTCCGCCTATGGCCGATGAGATAATGTTCGCATAAGCTTTTTGCTCATCTTTGATACGCAACTCTGGTGCCAAAATAATGGTGCTGAGCCAGAAGTTGGCATCGTATTCAGCTCCCGGATTGTCATGAAATGTTATGCCATGGCTGCCATCAAAAGCGGTGCGATAGAGCGAGGCGATATGCTTGTGATGCCTGATATGTTCATCAACGATAGTCATTTGTCCTCTGCCGATACCGGCGCAGATGTTTGACATACGATAGTTGTAGCCTATGTGCTCATGCTGGTAGTAGGGATACGACTCACGAGCCTGCGTAGCATAGAACATTATGCGGTTTTTAGCCTCCAAGCTTGGGCATATCAGAGCGCCACCACCAGAGGTAGTAATCATTTTGTTGCCATTGAAAGAGAGTACTCCGTACTTACCAAATGTACCAAGCACCT
>DGSV01000076.1 GCA_002394025.1 Bacteroidales bacterium UBA4353 | reverse complement strand
GACAGCGTATTCACCAACCTGCATGACATCACCGTCAGCAAGAAGGTAACAGAACTCACTTCCGAGCAGACAGTATGCGCCGGAGCAGAAGTAACGCTCAACAGCGGTGAAATACACACCGTAACAGCTGAAGAAGTTTATGTTGACCACAAAGCTACCGATGAGTTCAACCTCGGTCGCACCGACCTGAGCGAAGAGCAGACAACATACACATTCCATGTATATGTAGCTCCTACACTCACTGTTACTCCTGCCAATGTTGCTCTCACAGCCGGCGACGACCTCGCCACGGCATTCGGACAAGTGAATGTTGTTGACGCCGCTAACTATCCTGTGCAGAATACCACAGGTCATTGGGAAGTCAACTACGACGGCCTCGGCTGGAACACTGTTGACGAGTCAGCTGCTAATCCTGTTTACGCTACCAGCGTTCAACTGCGCTACGTACTCGAAGGTGACTGCGATATGCGCCTCGTAAGCGATGTGGCATACTACAACGTTGCGTTGTTCCGCGACCAAGTAACAATGCCTGAAAACGACGAAGTATATTGCGTAGGTGACCAGATTACACTTGCTGATGGTTCTGTTTACACCGTCAACAACGACGCACAATTCTCGCAGACAGTGCCTTACGACTACTTCAACCTCGGTCAGGAACCGTACTATGCGGAACGTACTTATAACTACGACCTCCATGTTTATAATATCCCGACTGTTGTTGCAACAGCTACAGCTACGGAACTCACTGCCGGTGAGAGCATCAGCGCTTACTTGCCACAGGTTACCGTAACAGACGCTGCCAGCAACCCGACAACGGCTGCCAACCAGTATTGGATGATAAGCATCGATGGTGCCGCTTACCAGCAAGTAGATGATAATCCTATTATAGGTCATAACGCACAACTCAAGTATGTTGTCGAGTCTTCTTGCGGCAGCAACGCAGAGTCCAACATCGTGGCACTCACCATTAAGAAATATATAGGTGAGAACAGAGAAGAACTCAACGTATGCCCGGGCGAACAAATCACCACAACTTCAGGTCAAGTCATAACCGCTAACCGCACTATGGACTACACCGATGTTATGCCGTTCGATAAGTTCAATGTTGGTACTACGGAATACGCTGACTCAATTACTTACTACAGCATCGTAGTTCTTCAGGATCCGACATTCGACCTTGTTGATATTCCGATGGGTATTTGCGGAGAACCTCTGCAAATCATCGATCCGACATACAACAGCGGTGATGACGTAGCTACCGTAGAAAGCCTTGTATGGCAACTGCGTGACGCTAATGGCAACTATAATATCTACAATGGTGAAGAAGTAACCGGATCTGACGCCGTAGTACGCTTTGTTGCTACCACAGGCTGCGGCAAGACCATCACTTCCGACCCAATGACTGTCATACTGCAAACTCCTCAATATACTGAAGATGATGTGCAGATAGGTGTACAGAAGTACAACTGGCTGCTACTCATCGACAAACTCAGTGTTGAACAGCAGTATGGTATCACCCTCGAAGAATCGAACATCACATGGTACAAGGTTGCTGGAGAAGCCGACTACCTCGGCAATGAAGGCAATGACGAGAACCTCGGTCATGGCTACTACTACACCACTGACCACTCGCTCACCGGTACCGGCGACTACTACGCTGTGATAGACGTTCCTGCAAGATTTAATACCTGCGGTGCTCTATTCTATTCACAGATATTCTCCTTCTCTTCCGAACGTCAACCGGTTCGACTGCTCACTTCTATGCTCACACGCAACGATGATGTGACTGTCATTAACCTTGATGAAGAAACGGAATCAGAAGTACGCATCCTCAATATGATGGGTCAAACCATCTATCAGACACGCACGCTTGGCAGCAACACTCTAACGTTGCCGGCACAGCAGACAGGTCACTATATGGTGCGTATCGACGGAGGTAACAACCAGGCAACTCTCAAATTTATCGTTAAATAATTAAACTTGGGAGGACGAAAAAATGAAAACAATCAATAATATGAAGAAAGTAATTCTTGCGTCAGTAATGTTGTTCGCCACCGTTATGGTGTATGGTCAATTTTCTGGTGGGGAGGGCACTAAAGCCCACCCCTACCAGATAAAGACCGCTGCCGACGAAAGCAAATTTGCCGACTACGTACTTCATCATGGTGACACAGCCACGCAAATCAACTGGACTAACGGAAAATACTTCCAAGTGCCCACTCCCGAAGCGGCTGCAAGACTCGAAAGAGGTGATAAAAACAGACGCAACACACGCGCCGTGGGCGAACGCTTCCTTATGGAGCAAGAACGTGCAAGATACGCTACCGGAGAACTGATACCGCAATGGGTCAAGAACCGCTGGTACACTATCATGCAGGTGGGTACCAAGCGTTTCCCCGACGGATTGTTGCTCAAAGAGATATATTCGTGGATTGACGGAAAATCAGTTTCTGACACCACATATACCTTCCAAGGCACTATCATCATCAAACCCTTCCCGGGAACGCCGGCACAACCTGCTAAGACCGATACTACGACAACCACGACAACCACGGTTACCGTAATACCCGGCAAACCTGACACCACGGTTGTAACTACCACAGAACCCATTGCTACCGATACCACTAAAGTCGGTGACACCAATGTTGTACAGGCTCCCGACTCAACCGATGGCAAGTTCCGCGGCTTCCACCGCATAGGACTCGGCGCTCGTGGCGGATTCTCGTCACACCTGCAGGATGCCGAGAAAGACTTCGGTAAATGGAAAGTAGGTTGGATGGCTGCCTTCGACTTCGAGTATGCTTACTACTTCTCTAAAAAGCATATCCAGAAACCATGGCTCGGTATCAAGACCGGTGTTTCACTCGTCTTTGCACGCAACCCCCTGCAGTCTGACGCTACAAGACTTTACGCAACGTCTGACCCTGAAGGTACGGAAATGCAATATGAAGTGTATGCCGATGATGTCAAAGAACACGACGGACAACTGCAACTTGAGATACCTCTCATGTTCTCCTTGCTCCATAAAGGTCTGTTCTTCAACATCGGTCCCAAATTCATGATACCGCTCTATGCTCCATATCGCCAGAAAATCGATAACGCTACCATCATAGCTCGCTATCCGCAATATGGTGGATATCCCATTACCGATGAAGTAATCACCGGCGTGGCAACACCCGATGTTATGGACACCAAGGGTACTTGGGACCGCAGCAAATTCGATATCATGATAGGTGCTGAAATCGGTTATGAATGGGAACTCAAACGCGGTGCGTTAGGACTCGGAGTATTCGCCGATTATTCTGTATTCAACACATTCAAGAACGATCCGGCGAAAGAAAACCTACTCAGAGTATCAGTACCTGACGTAGAAACACCGGCTGTAGTATCAGCAGTGTCCGCTACCGACAACTTCGCAAGTCGCATCGGCTACTTCGATGTCGGTGTAAAACTCATCTACAATTTCAATATCTATAAGAAACTGAAATCTAGTAAATAATACTGACTACCCATAGCAGGCGGCGGAATTGGTGTATTGATCCGCCGTATTGCTAATTTGATGAGTGGTAAGAAGCGGGACGCCGTGAGGCCTCCCGCTTTTGTTGTTTTGAAACTCATAAACTTATTTACATTGCTTCAAAAAAAATATGTTTTTAAGTGTTTTTTTTTACACTAAAGCAGGCTACAAAACGTAATTTTTTTATTAACTTTGTGTCCCAGATATGAATACTGTTTCCAGCTATATATATCCCCTTCTACAGACCAAAGATTGTGTCGTAGTACCACGTCTTGGAGCTTTTGTGCGCCAACGTCGCGGAGCGTATATCTCTGACGGGATACTCATGCCGCCATGCACTGTCATAATCTTTGATGACACTATTCTATACGATGACGAAATGCTGATGAATGTTGTGGCACAAGATAACTTGATGTCCAACAAAAATGCAGAACGTGAAATAGAACAATGGGTGAATACTGTTAAAACCATTGTTTACGACCATCGTGGCAGTGTTACCATTGAGAACTTGGGGACACTTGGATATAGTAGCGGCAAGGTGATATTTATCATGTCAGCCGATGTCGTTATGCCCGATAATTATGGTCTGCGCCCCATTGCTTTGAGTCCCTATGTTACAGTTCACCAACAGGACCTGACGGAGTCCGCAACATCTATCATAACCCCTTCACGGCAAGGATGGAGCCTGTTCCGGGCAGTGGCTGCGGTATTCGTGGGACTTGTGCTATGGGGAATGATGCCGACATCAGTTACTGATATGCCCAATACACAAGATGCGTTGACAAGTGTTGATTGGGTTTCTATTCAGCAAGATATGATTGATAGAGAGCAGGCGCAGCAAGACTCAATTGAAGCTTTTATACGCCAACTTGAAGAACGCCCCTATCACCTTATTGTAGCCTCTCTTCAGCCCGAAGCAGCAGAACAATATAAACTTCACCTGCAATCGCAAGGCTATGAGACAGTACATATAATAGCGGCTAACAACGGACTGCAACGCGTTGCAGTCAATTCCTATGACAACTTCCGTGAAGCTTTGGAACAAATGAAGGTACTCCGCAAGCAAGATACACAATTTGCCAGAGCCTGGGTACTCACAAAAACTAAATAACTTGTCATAGTAGGGCTAATAGGGCAATAAGAACCAAGAAAGTTTATAGTTTCTCACCAAAAGAAATTGCCCCCGAGTACGCAACGGAGAGTGACCAGCAAGGACAAAAGAAAGGACACGCAATTGCGTGTCCTTTCTTTTGGTGGTCTGTGGTGTATCGTTGCAAGTGTCTTTTCTTGCCGTGTGCGACTCTGAAACTTTGCTTTCCTAGCTTTTTCTAGTTTTCCTAGATTTTCTAGATTTCCTAGCTTTACTAGATTTCCTGGCTTTTAGTTCTTTAATCTTTGCAGGGGAATGTCACTGCTGTTTCCCTGCAAGCCATAAGACTTGCAGGGAAACTGTCAGATGTCTTTTTTTACTATTGCATAATGATATACTGCCAAGGAGCCAGGGTGAGATGTAGCGGCTCTTTGATGCTGTACTTCACACCGTCAAGGTCAGTGAACGTCTCAGGCAGTGCCAAACCGGGATGCGCCACGGGGATATTCACCGTCTGCTCCTCATCGGTCATGTTAAAAATACCTACTACGGCTTTCTTGCCGCAAGGACATACGCGGATAGCTGAAAAAACGGCATTGTTATCATTCGTTAGGCAGTGCATGGCAGCTCCTTTTTCTTGGCTACGCAGTATTTTGCTCTCATGACGCATTTTGTTGAGTTTTTTGTACATGGCAAACTCTTGTGCGTTATCCTTACGCTCTATTGTATCCTTATCAAAGAAGCGCAGCATGCGATTTGAGCCATATTCCTGACCGGTGTATATAAGTGGCATACCGGGTATGAAATACGTGAAAGCGGCAAACATGGGGTAGGCATCACCCATGCGTGTCATTTCTGTGCCGGCCCAAGAGTTTTCGTCATGGTTCGAGGTGAAGTTCATGCGTATCGCATAGTCAGGAAATATCGTGTCGGCCTTGGCAAAGTATGCCCAGAGGCTGTCGGCATTTTTCTTGCCTTGAGCAACATCATTCATGATATGGTGCAGTTCCCAACCATAGTACATATCAAAAGATTTCACCGTCAGCAGCGAGTCGGCATGCTCGGCTTCGCTCAATGTGAAGATATTGGGGTGAGTCATGCGTAGTGTGTCGTACGTGGCGTCCCAGAAATCTGTAGGCACCTCGTATGCCACATCGCAGCGGAAACCATCAATACCGAAAGTGTCAAGCCACCATTTCATGCTCTCAAGCATGGCATGGCGCATGTCGGCATTACTGTAATTGAGTTTCGAGATGTCAGTCCAGTCGTACTGCACCATCAAGTTGCCGAGGCTGTCGCGGTAGTGCCAACCCTCATTTTGAGTCCATGGGTGGTCAGGAGCAGTGTGGTTGGCTACCCAGTCAAGAATTACCTTCATTCCCAATCCGTGAGCCTTGTCAACAAAAGCCTGAAAGTCTTCTTTGGTGCCAAACTCCGGATTTACGGCGCAATAGTCCTTGATGGCATAATAACTGCCCAGACCGCCTTTTCTGCCCAACTCGCCGATAGGCTGCATAGGCATTACCCAGATTATGTCAACTCCCAAATCCTTGAGCACCGGCAGCTGTTCCGTGGCGGCGGCAAAAGTACCCTCAGGGGTGAACTGACGGGTGTTGAGTTCATAGATAACAGCGTTATAAGCCCACTCAACGTGCTTGCCGGGAGCTTCGCAGGACGTTTGTTTTGTGCAGCAGGCGAAGGATAGCAACGCCAACATGGAAAGAAAAATTTTTTTCATGGTCATAAGTAGTGTTTATTTTGTTGTTTTTTTTGTTTTTCATCGCAAGCTAACATCGCAAAGTTAAAAAAAAAATCTAACTCATCAAAGTTTTATTTGGTTATTCAACGGCTATGTTGTACCTTTGCAAAATAAACCAAATATTTTTTGCTATGAAAAGATTTTTTACTCTTCTCTCCCTTGTTTTCGTCTCGCTTTTCATCTTTGCGGACGGTTCTTTTAGCTTTTTGAACTCCGTAGCGGCAGGCTGGACGGCATCTGTCTCTCCTTACGGCTATGAGTCCACAAACTCCGCACGTGGCTGCCAATGGTCTAAAACCAACGGAACTCTCACCCTGGCAGGGTGCTCTAACGTTACGGCGGTAAAAGTAAAGGCATCTGCCAATGTCGCCGATAGTTACACACTAGCGGTATCGGTAGGCGGAGCGGCTCTCGGAACTGCGCAAACGGTAGGAAAAGTCACCAACGTGGAATTCGTATTCCAGTCAGCAACACCTCTCAATGGTGATGTCGTAGTCTCATTTACGCAAAAAACAGGTGCCAAGTCATTCTATATCGGACAAGTGGACATCACAGGAACTGTGCCCGAAACTCAGCAGTCGGCAGCAGACCGCCTCGACCCCGAATATGTCTATAACACTGACCCTGTTATCATCGAACCTGCCGAGGCTCTCGGACAAATGGCTATTGATACTGTTATTGACAATATCTGGCTGCAATCACCCAATGGCGCCTACTACGAAAGCGACATCCGCGTCTATGCCGGAGCATCGCTCACCATTACCGCCTCTCAGCCCATCAAAGCCGTCAAGATTAACGGAGTTACCAAGAAAGGCTTCTCGGCAACGGCTTCTGACGGCGAGATAACTTACTTGTCAGACAGTGAAGCCGACGCGACAGGTGCACCGGTACTGCTTGTAAAGAATATTAACGCCGAATCAGTGACCATATCTTGCGAAAAACAACTGCAGATGCAGGCGATTTATGTCTATTTCGCTCAGAATCCCGATGACGAAATCCAGCAGCAAGGCGGGCAAGATGATGGCTCGGAATCCATAGCATACGACGGACCGGTAACAAGCACCGGAGAACTCTCGTTTACCAGTGCCGGTATCAGCACCGGAGATTGGGATATCGACGCTTCGATACTATTTGAGGCGTACTCATTCGATGTTGATGCAGAAGGCTATCTTGTGGGCGACGGAGACTATATCAGTTTCTCTTTCTATCCGCAGTCAATAGAAAACATTGAAGGCACGTATAGCATAGCTTCGGCAACTATCGATGACGAATATTCAGAATTTATGTCATACGTGGGCGAAGATGGTATAGAGGACTATTTCGAGTCAGCAACAATAACCATCACCAAACAGACGGACGGTACATACATCTTGACGTATAATGTATCGCTCTATGAGAATCAAGGCTTATCATACAGCGGTACCATCAGCGGGTTTACCTACACCCCCAATGTAAATACCGCCATTGAGTTAGTCGGTGCTGAACCTTCACAACTTGACGTCAACAAGCCAATGTATAACGTCCTCGGGCAGCCGGTTCGTGCCGACTACATAGGTATCGTTATCCAAAACGGTCGCAAATATCTCCTGCGCCAGAGATAACAACTGATAGAACTTTCAGAGATAAGCCTCACAAAACCGCCAGAGGTAACGTCTCGCAGAACTGTCAGAGATTAATCTTACAGAATTTCAAAACCTAAAACAAGCGACTCGGTAACCTCCCTTACTGAGTCGCTTATTTTGACTTACAAGACCGTTTGTACGGATACGCTGTGGCGTGTCCCGCAACTAGCGATATGTGATTGAACCCCATAGGGGGGTGATGATATTGTAGCCGTGGGTGAAGCCTGTGTAACCCACGGACAAAAATGAATAATTTTCATGAACCCCGTAGAGGTGGCAATAATGATCACCGCTAATGCGGTTCGGTGTTGTGGTACATAGCTTCGCTATAAGGACTATGTTACCGCATAAGGGTTATCTTCTTTCCAATTGCGGTAATTGATATAGCCTTCTTCTGGTTTGTTCCACTCGTCTTTTCCGTCGTAGATAACTTGCGTCGAAAGGATGCTGTCACCAAGCAACTTCTTGATATATTTGAGGTTACGATAGAAATCAGAGGTTAGCATCGTCGCTGATTTGATTTCGTATGCCCTAAGTTCGTTGCCAAACTCCTGAATTATGTCCACTTCATGCTGTCCCTTATCTCTGTAAAAAGAAAGGTTGCTTCGTTGCCCGTTATTAAACCTCCATTTCAGCATTTCAGATACGACCATATTCTCAAAAAGACTGCCTCGCAAGGGGTGAGTTGCTAATTGTTGAGCAGATTGTATGCCCAACAAATGGCATGCTAATCCAACATCATAGAAATATATTTTTGGCGTTTTGACCAAGCGTTTACCTATATTCTTGAAAAATGGTGGCAGTTCGTAGCAGACGTATGATGCTTCCAAAAGCCCAATCCAAGACTTTATGGTTAGTACGCTTACGCCTAATTCATTAGAAAGCGACATGGCATTGAATTCAGAGCCTATTCTAACGGCGCATAATGTCATGAATTTTCTGAAAAGTTCGAGGTCTTTAACTTTTGTTAGTTGTCTCAAATCCCTCTCAACGTATGTGCTTAAATAACTTTCGTGAACAAATTCGGCATTGCGTCCGTCCCCCCAAATTGCGGGTAAAAAGCCTTTGAACATCAACTCGTCGGTGGAGTAATTATCTGTGATGCCTAACTCGTTGATTGACAAAGGTAGTAGTCGTAAAACGGCAACGCGCCCCGCTAAAGATTGGGTTATGTTCTTCATTAAGAGAAAATCACTGCTACCCGATAGAACAATCCTTCTGCTCTTGTCATTATCAACTGCGATTTGCACGTATGAAAATAATTCAGGTAGCAACTGCGCCTCGTCAATCACGACTCCATTTCTGTGTAAATCAAGGAATGCCGCAGGGTCTTTCGCAACTTCAGAGCGAGTTGGTATGTGCTCAAGATTTACGTATGAGTAATTAGGAAAAGCTATTTTGCACAATGTTGTTTTTCCCGATTGACGGGGACCGGTTATTGAAATGACGCTCCAATTGGCAGATAATTTCAAAAGTTCGTGTTGTAAAGTTCTTAAATACATAATGTTAATGCGGTTTTGGACAAAATGTATAGTTGACTATATGATTTGTCCGCAAAAATAGTGTTTTTTTCTCATATTACAATCTTTTTTGAGTAAATTTTTTAGTTTTGGTTGCGTTTTTAACAGTTTTTTTGGTGCTATAATGACTTGCTGTATAGCGTATTATATATAAGTCGGACAAATCGTATAGTTGAATATATGATTTGTCCGATTTATATGCCTTCGTTCTTCGTTCTTCGTCCTTTGTCCCCTTACCGGATGAGTTTCGTGGTGCCGTGAGGATGGGCTATGAGGAGTAGACCGTTGTTAGTGAGGCGAATATGTTCCTCATTGCCGTTATAGAGTCTTTGCCCGAGGACGTTGTACACGCTTATTGTCAGGCGGTTGGGGTTGAGTAGCATGCCGTCAATAACCGATATTCCGCTCTTGTCGTCATCAACATCGTTGAGCGCCGTCTCTTCAAGGCATTCACCGGCGGCGAATTTGCCCCACACATTGTTGTCGCGATAGAGCTGGAGGCTCATGCAGGGCACAGATAGCCGTGCCGAGTATGAGTAGGCGCCGTGCCCTGGGTGGTCGGCGAAAACACTCTCACGCTCCCATTCTTCTCTGCCAAGTGTCGGAGGGGTGAGCGCATGGCAGATGATTTCCTCAAGCGATATGGGGTCGTATGAACTGAAAGCGAGGTTACCTATCAGTGTCAGCGATGCCGGCAGTTCCACGCGGCGCAGCGACGTGCAACCGTAAAATACGGAATTTGGCAGTTCGGTAATGCCGGCTGGAATAACAGCTTCTTCAATACTCTTGCAACCCTGGAACATGCCGTCGGTAAATAACGTTATGCCTTCGGGTAGGGCGCGCAGCGATTCGCAGTCAGTGAACATATATGTGCCTGCGCTTGTCACGGTGGACGGCCAGTTGGTGCTTTCCAAACTCTTGCAATAAATGAATGCGCTGTTCCCTATTCTTGTCAAGCCTTCGGGCAGGTGCAATGATGTCAATGCGGTGCAGAATTCAAAAGCGGATGCCTCTATTGTTTTCAATGTTGAAGGTATTGTTATGCTCTCCATATTGTCGCAATATTCGAAAGCCCACACTCCAATCGTTTCTACGCCTTCGGGTAGGCTTATGTGCCTGATGCCTCGCATCGAACTGCATATCCCGTTTGGCACGACGACAACATCCGGCCCGAATTCGAAATTCTCTAACGATTCTTTTAGCGTATAGTTATTCCCGAACAGATTTATGCTTGCCACATACTGTTCTTCTTCAAATTCTTCATCAATTATTGGTATATCTGTTGTCCCGCCTGTCGCGTTGCGGGCGTTCCATATCACTTTCTTCAGGTTATTGAGGTTTTCAAACGTACCCTCAGTGCGCCAACTGAAGCAATCATTGTCCAAGCAATCGATTATCGGCCTTACTTCCGTTATGTCCTTGTCCACAATTAGTGTGTCAACGTCTGCTGCAAACACTTCGTATTCCGTGTTGTATGTCATTGCCCCTGTCCCGTGTATGCGTAGGGTGCGTGTAGCCTTGGTGTAGGTCCACATCGCCGTCTCG
Organism: Bacteroidales bacterium UBA4353; assembly: GCA_002394025.1. Taxonomy (GTDB): domain Bacteria; phylum Bacteroidota; class Bacteroidia; order Bacteroidales; family Paludibacteraceae; genus UBA3747. Next base: position 5,876 of record DGSV01000076.1, on the reverse strand, counting down.
CCGCACATGCCGCTGTATTCGTCTTGCGGTAGCATCTTTATGTCGAAGTCTTTCCATACGTCCGCTGTGCGGTATGCCAGCACAGCGTCAAAAGGCACATATAATTTGGTCTCTGGGCGGTTAATGCCGTCAAACACGTTGGCGTTCACATGCAGCGGTGTGTGTATGTGGCATATCACCGAATCAACCGCCGTGCAGCCGCTGAACGCCTCGTCGCCTATCGAGGTAACCGACTCTGGTATCTCAATCCCGTGCAGCCGCGACATCTTGTAGCACAACTTGGCGGGGATATGCTCCACATTGTCGCCGAAAACGATAGTGTCTGGTTGAATGAGTACATCTCCTCCGAACGAATGGTGCATATAGAAGGGTGTTCTCTCACCGAAATCTGCGCAGTTGCGGGCCAGCCAGTTCACTCTTTTCAGCCCCGTGCAGCCCTCAAACAGCGGCGAGATGCTGGCGTATGCGATATTCTCTACCACACGCACGTTTTCGGGTATGGTGACTTCCCTTAGTGATGTGCAGTCCGCGAATGCTCCCGCACCGAGACTGTCAACGCTCGCTGGGATGTCTATGTCGTTGAGGTTTTCGCATACACGGAAGGCATACTCGCCGATATATTGCAGTTGTGAGTTTTCGGCAAATGTGACTTTTCTAAGCAATGTCATTCCGTCAAATACGCGCTTTTTTAGCCCTCTGACATTTGCTCCGATATGCAGGCTGTCAATCTGGTAGCATCCCGCAAGGGCGTTTTCGCCTATGTTGACCAGCCCTTCCGGCAGGCGGAATTCCTGCAGCATACTGTTGGGTTCCGAATTCCACATGTAAAACGCGAAATTCCCTATGTCACTCACCCCGTCGGGTAGGGGGAAAGAGGTCATTTTTACGCATTGATAGAAAGCATAGTCACCCACGTATGTCAGTGCCGATGGTGCGTTTATGTTTTGTAGGTTCCGGCAGTTGTAGAACGTGTAGTTGCCTATGCCCTCGATGTTGTCCGACAGCGTTACGCTCTGTAGGCTCGGGCAGTTGTAGAAGGCTGACTCGCCGAGCTGTGTCACGCCGCCCGACATCGTAACGCTTTGTAGGTTCGGGCAGCCGTAGAACACCCCTGCGCCTATGCTCTGCACCGAAGCCGGCAGCGTGACGTCGGTAAGCAGAGGCATACTTTCCAGAAGGTATGCCGGTATGTGCTTCACCTCACTGCCCAGGGTGAATGACGTTATCTGCTCGCGGATGGTGTAGAACGGACCGTTGCCCTGCGTGGCGTCGCTTGCGTTGCGAACGTTCCACACTATGCTGCTAAGCAGCGGACAGGCATCAAAGATGTTAGCGCCTATACTGTTTAGGTTCACGGGGAATACAGCCTCTGTCAACCCCGTGCAGCCGGCAAAAGCGTATGCCCCTATGCTGTTTATCGCGTCGGGTAGTGTTATGCTTGTCAGTGCCGTACAGTCCCTGAAGGCCCTGTCGCCGATTCTTCCTAATCCCGCCGGAAATTCAATGTTTGTAAGCGCCGTGCAGCCGGCGAAGGCTCCGTTATCAATGTTGCCTAACGACGCCGGCAGTTCAATATTTGTCAGTGCTATGCAACCGTTGAAAGCGTCGCCGCCGATGCTGCTCAATGATGCGGGCAGGTCAATGCTTGTGAGCGACGTGCACCCCTGAAATGCATTTCCGTATATATCCCGTAGATTGTCGGGCAGAGTGACGTTGGTCAGTGCCGTGCAACCGCAGAACATGCTGCTGCCTATTTTTGTATTGTTGGTTATGACCACACTTTCAAGGCTTGTACAACCATAAAACATCTGGGGGTTGAAATAAGCGCTTGAGTTGATGGTTACGTTCCTTAGCCCGCGGCATTTGTAGAAAACGCCTTGCCCGAAGAATGTTATTGATGCCGGCAGCACTATTGTCTCAAGTGCGTTACATTCCTCGAAAGCGAACATGTCTATAAGTTGCAGACCGTCGTTAAAGGTTATTGAGGGCAAATGATGGCAGCCATAGAATGCGGATTTTCCTATGGTACGCAGTGTCGATGGCAGGTTGATGCTCAGTAGTTCGTTGCAGTTGTTAAACCCGTAGTCCTCTATTGTTGTCAGACCTTCGGGCAACACGATAGTCTGCAGTCCGTAACTAAAGGCGTATTTGCCGATTGTTGTAACGGTCTGGGGCACGGTAAACTCTGTCACTCCTTCGCGCGTAAAGTATGTGTGTAGTGTGGTCCTGTCCGCATTATATATTACGCCGTCTTCCATTACGTACCACGGGTTGTTCTCGTCAAGAGTTACCGCTGCCATGCTTCCGTCGCGGAACGCTCCGCCACCTATGTCGTTGACGTTGGCGGAAATGGTGACTGATGAGTTTGCCGTGATGCCGTAAAATGCGTTGCTGCCGATGCGGGTCAGGGTGCTTGGCAGCGTATAGTGCGTCTCGCTATCTTTCTGTCTGCCGAAAATCCAGTTGCCTACACTAGTGATGCCCTCGCTGACGATGATTTGGTGAATAGTGCCGCTATAGGGTCCCCATGGGGCACTGTATTCGTTGTCATACATGCCGTTGTAATCATACGTTGCGCCTGTGCCGGTCAGCGTCAGGGTGCCGGTATAGATGTCGTACAAATAGTGCACATCGGGACCGCACTGACCGCCGTAATAATTGCAATAAGCCGGTGTGGCTAACAAGAGTGCTATCGCAATTAAAATCGTTGATAAGAACTCTTTCATAACGTGTATATTAGGAGTTAATAAAAAATGCCATAACATGACTTTTTATTTTTGGTATAGTCGGTCATTTTATCTGTTGGTACTTCACCTACAAAATTATAAAATAAAAACCTATACTCAAAATCTTTAATCGTAAAACCAAAGTTTTGGTGCAATTATGATACGGATATTGCTTGATAATGCTTCCATCACTCGCACTTCACAACTATTTTTGCCTCTTTAAGCCCCTTACCGGAAATCGTTACAACAATATCCAGACTCTTGTCTCTTGCTTCTTGGTTCTTGTCTCTTTGTTCTGAATTTTTGCTTTGCACTATCGCTGTCATCATGCCATGGAAAGCATGCATCTGACTGCCTTGGAACGACTCCACGCTTGTCTGGTCACCGTTACCCAGTGCCCGTAAGGTGCCGCAGCCTTCTACTTTGACATTCAGGGTATTATTGGCATCAGGACATAGATTGCCGTCCTTATCGACAACGCTGAGCGTGATATATGCGAGGTCTTCTCCATTGGCGTTTATAGTGTCGCGGTCTGCCGTGGCGATTATGTGGTGCGGTTTTCCGGCTGTGCGGACTATTTTTTCGGCGGCTTTATTGCCCTTGTCGTCGTATGCCACCACGCGTATCTCACCCGGCTCGTAGTTCACCAGAGTCCACATCAGTCGGTAGCGCTGCAGCAGGTCAGGGCGTGCGGGAGAACCCCAAGGCTTCATCTCTTTGCCACTCGGACGTATCCCGTCGAGCTTACATTCCGTCTCGTCCTTGCCGGCAAATGCCTTGCGACCCATGCTCTTGCCATTGATGAACAGTTCAGCCTCAGGATAACTGGTATATACGAATACCGGCGTTTTCTGTCCCTCGCGACCATGCCATGTCCAGTGGGGTAGAACGTGCAGCGTAGGGCTCTCGGAGTTCCATTGTGAGCGGTAGAGCCAGTATCTGTCCTTGGGAATTGAGGCAAGGTCTATAATGCCGTAATATGACCCGTGAGATGGCCATGAGTCATTGTCGTAGGGCGATGGTTCACCAAGATAGTCGAAACCGGTCCATACAAACTGACCGATGGTCCACGGGTAGTCATCCTGAAGAGCGAAATCCTGATCGGGAGTGTTGGACCAGTTGCTATATTCCACGTCATAGGAACTGCAATGCTTATCGGCATTTATGGCATCGAAATCCAGTACCACTGGGAAGTGGTACACACCTCGCGAACTCACCGTAGATGCCGTCTCAGAACCCAGCACAACGCCCTGCGGCAGGTTCTCGTAAGCCTCCACGTAGCGGTGAGTGCGGTAGTTCAACCCCGGCACCTGAAGCACGCTGGCAAAACCATTCTCAAGAACACAGCTCACTTGGTCCATACCTGCCGATATGGGACGAGTTCCGTCATACTGAACACACATCTGTTGCAGACGGCTGGCGACCTTGTAACCGTCATTACTGCATTGGGTGGGAACTTCATTGCCAACGCTCCACATCACTATGCTCGGCGCATTGCGGTAGTGGACGAGCATATTGCGCATATCGCGCTCCACCCACTGCTCGAACCACTTATGGTAACCGTTCTTGCATTTCTCAACATCCCACTCGTCGAAAGGCTCTACGAACAACATCATACCCATCTCGTCGCATAACTCCACAAGCTCCGGAGCCGGCATATTGTGCGTGGTGCGTATCGCGTCGGCACCCATGTCTTTGAGCATCACTATCTGATGACGCAGAGCAGCCCTATTCACCGCGGCACCCAAAGGACCCAAATCATGGTGCAGGCATACTCCCTTGAACTTGCGAACATTACCGTTGAGCATAAATCCCAAACCGGGAACAACCTCCACCTTGCGTATGCCGCAGCGAGTAGAGTAACTGTCAACAAGTTTGCCATCGGCATATATATCACTGCGCAGTTCATAGAGCAGTGGAGACTCGGGAGTCCAGAGACTCGGGTTGTGTACTATAAAATTCTGCTCCACAGGTATTTCCTGACGCACGTAATGCTCCGAAGTATCTGAGGTTATTACTATACCATGACGGTCGATCATACTTGTGACGACCTTCAGCGTCTTTCCCACGCTGTTCTTCACGTCGGTCTTGAGGCGCACAACAGCCATAGTGTCCGTCACAAACGGAGTCGTAACGTGTGTACCCCAGACATCAACATGAGTCTTGTCGGTTATCACCAGATGTACGTTGCGGAACAATCCTGCACCGGGATACCAACGGCTCGACTCCGGCTCGTTTTCCAAACGAACGGCTATCACGTTATCGCCTTGGTGCAACTTGTCGCTCACGTCAAGGCTGAAAGAGTTATAACCATATTTCCACTCGCCGGCAAACGCGCCGTTGACATATACCCGCGGCTGACTCATGGCACCATCGAATATCAGAGTAGCGCACTGACGCGAAGCGTCAAAAGTGGCAACGTCATGGTGCAGACGATACCAGCCAACACCCACGTAAGGCAGACCGCCGGTGCGACCCGTCTTAATCTCTACATGTTCATCATGATTTTGGCTGATGGCGACCTGCTGCAAGTCATTGCTGCGGTCGAAAGGACCATAGATAGCCCAATCGTGAGGAACACTGACAACCTGCCAACCGCTGTCATCATAACCGACCTGCTCGGCACGAACCTGCTCGCCCTTGACGAAACGCCAACCGGTACGTAATAATGTTTCATGGCGCTGGGCTGCGGCGGCAGAAAAGGACAAAAAATATAAAACAAAAACTGCGGAAATGAATAGGGAGTGATATAAATCGTTTCTCATAGGTATTTGATGCTTTGACTACAAAGTTACAAAAAAAATCAGGAAAATCAGAGCAATTTTTTGACTTAAAATAATATAGTATCTTCTTTTCGTGAATATCAGCACATCATAAGTTTGTATAGACTCTTGTGTCGTTCAAAAAAACTCTATCTTTACAACTGCATGAAAATAATTCACAACATAAAGAAAATCGGCAAACGCCTGCCCCGTCATAATTCGTGACATTCGGAGGCACCAAATGCAATTCGCAAGCGACAGGGGGCGGCTTATCGGAAACGTTGTATTATTCGTGATTTGTTGTTAACTTTGCATACGTAATCAAGAAATAATGACGTGTTATGTTAAGGATATCGAATTACAGGTTATTGGCGGTCGTTGATAAAGT
>DGSV01000004.1 GCA_002394025.1 Bacteroidales bacterium UBA4353 | reverse complement strand
CTAGTTATGACCTACATTCCTTTTGGCGAAAGCCGCACACAAGTTTCTCAGGTAGCCATCGGTATGATGCGCACCTATGACATGACTATTGACCAACACGTTGAATTCCTTGAGACAGGTCTCGACTGTGGTATAAATTTTCTTGACACAGCTGATATTTATGGCAAAGGTCGTTCGGAAGAAGTGCTCGGTGATACCTTTGCCGCTCATCCACATCTTCGCGACAAGTTTTTCTTGCAGTCTAAATGTGGCATACGCCAGCAGGAATTCGTGTGGTATGACTTCTCAAAAGAGCATATTCTTGAGTCCGTTGAAGGCAGTCTGCGCCGACTGCGAACCGACCACCTTGATAGTCTTCTGCTCCATCGCCCTGATGCACTTATGGAACCACAGGAAATTGCAGAGGCATTCTCAATACTGCATCAACAGGGTAAGGTGCTCAATTTCGGAGTGAGCAATATGAACCCAATGCAAATAGACCTCATAGCGAAGTATGTTCCATTTAAGATATCAGCGAATCAGATACAGTTAAGTTGTGCTTTTACTCCTACGCTTAATGCCGGACTGCATGTCAATAATATGGTTGACGACTCGCTGATGCGTGATGGAGGAATTTTGGAGTATTGTCGTGTTCATGACATCGCCGTGCAGGCATGGTCCGTGTTGCAATATGGTCATTTTGGTGGTGTATTCGTTGGCTCTGAACAATATCCCAAACTCACTGCGGTGCTCAACGCTATCGCCGAGCAGCAGGGCGTGGCAGCCACTGCCGTAGCCATAGCTTGGATCTTGCGCTATCCGCATGATATGCAGGCTGTTGTTGGTACTACCAAAAAGGAACATCTAAAACAGCTTGCCGAGGCATCTAAGGTTGTCCTGCAGCGTAAACAATGGTATGAGATATTGACCGCTGCCGGCAACTCGCTGCCATAACATTTTGTCATTTGATTATTTACGATTTGATCATTACATTTATTTGCCCATCTGCGTTTTAGGCATTTATTTGTTGGATTTCATCCTTCGTTTTCTCGCCTCACCATTGCTCGCAAGCGGCACTGGTTTCGGCTTAATGAAAACGTTCATTTGTTGACTGAAATATATGTAGGGACACGGCATGCCGTATCCCTACAAGTTTTTTTTGTCAAAAGCGCTGTGTTCTATCAGCGCCGCAATCTAATGTCTAACGTCCTTGCTTCTTGTCCCTTGCTCCTTGTTTATTTGTAAAATCTCCAGCCTTGAATAGCCGTGTTGTTGAATAGCGACTCGCGGTTATTGCCGTTATAGTCAGGGAAAAAACGCAGTCCGGTAATTTTTTGTGCCTCATTAATGCTTATGACGTGGTCGGGTATGCGGCGGTTGGTGTTGTCGTTGCTGAAGAGGAATGCCAGCGCCATATCCGTACCGTTGTGCCGGCGCAGGATGACCTTGAAGAACTTCTGCGGCACCGCAACGCAGTGTTCCTGACCGATGTAATCGTGTTCAGCGCTGACGATGGGTCCGGCTATGATGTGCAGAGTGTCACCTTGGTAAGCCCATCTGCGGCATGCCTGTTCAAGGTCATTCCACACACCATCGTTGAGCACGTGTTTTTGCGGGCATATATTGCTCATCAGGAAGCAGTCGAGCATAGCCTGCAAGCGCCATGTGTTATCCGCCGCAGGGCACAGGTGTCCGCGGTCGTAGCCTGAGCCGCTGTAGTCCTTATAGTTCACGCGGTGCTGATAGGGCAGGGCATTGTCGGCCTCGAAGCGAGCCATATTACGTGTCACGGCTGGAACCAGACGATCAGCAGTCAAAGTCCATACCACGTAGTTAGCAAGATTTGTTGTACTATTGAACGAAACTATATACCCCGTGTGCTCTATCAATGTTTCATCAGGAATTGCATCAGACCATTGGGGAATACCATAGGCAGCTTGAATAGACTGTTGAGCATCAGAACTGACAAGACACGATGTCAGTACAAAAAAAGTAAGAACTATCAGCAAGTAGCGGCGCATGGTTAGAATTCTGATGTGAAGTGGAAACGTATATGTTCAAAGTCCTGCTGCGCCATTTGCAGCATATAGTTCGATTCGGCAAGGAAAACATCGCGACCTTCTTTGTCATAGGCCATGAATTGCGCCTTACGCTTCTTGAAATTATCGAGCTGCTGTTCGTCATCGCTTTCTATCCAGCAGGCTTTGAACAAGTGTATGTTTTCCCAGCGGCATAGTGCTCCGTATTCATGCTCAAGGCGATATTGTATGACCTCGAATTGCAATTGTCCTACAGTGCCGATTATTTTACGTCCCGTAGCCTGATTGATAAAGAGTTGTGCCACACCTTCGTCCATTAGTTGTCGCACACCCTTGTCGAGTTGTTTCTGCTTCATGGGGTCGGCATTCTCTATGTATTTGAACATTTCGGGTGAGAAACTCGGCAGACCTTTGAAATGCAGCAACTCGCCGCTTGTCAGCGTGTCGCCTATTTTGAAGTTTCCAGTATCCGGCAAACCAACGATGTCTCCGGCATACGCCTCATCCACAGTCTCTTTCTTTTGTGCCATGAAAGCGGTTGGGGCGCTGAAACGCATCTGTTTGTCGAGGCCTACATGGCGGTAATATACATTACGTTCGAATTTTCCGGAACAAACCTTCACGAAGGCGATGCAGCTCCTATGGTTAGGGTCCATATTGGCGTGAATCTTAAATACAAAACCTGTAAACTGCTCCTCCATGGGATCTACTATGCGCTCTTCGGCTTGCACGGGCTGGGGGTAGGGGGCTATCTCCACGAAGCAGTCGAGAAGCTCGCGAACGCCGAAAGTATTAAGTGCGGAGCCGAAAAAAACAGGCGCTAACTCGCCACTAAGGTAACGTTTTACATCGAAAGCGGGATATACACTTTCTATGATTTCTATGTCTTCACGCAACTTGTCACTATCGCGCTGACCTATGTGACTGATAAGTTCATCACTATTTATGTCAACCTGCACTGACTCTGTAACGACTTGCTTATTAGGAGTATAAAGATCAAGCGTGTCGCGGTAGAGGTTATACACACCCTTGAAAGTCTGACCCATACTTATCGGCCATGACAAGGGACGAACCTTGATGCCCAACTCGGTTTCTACCTCGTCCATGATATCGAAAGGGTCACGACCCTCACGGTCCATCTTATTGACGAAGACTATCACCGGCGTGTTGCGCATACGACATACCTGCATGAGCTTACGGGTTTGAGTCTCAACGCCTTTGGCGGCGTCAATAACTATTATTACCGAGTCCACGGCTGTCAGTGTGCGAAACGTGTCCTCGGCGAAGTCTTGGTGACCTGGAGTATCAAGGATGTTAATCTTATAGCCGCGGTATTCAAAACCCATAACAGATGTGGCGACAGATATGCCACGCTGCTTTTCTATCTCCATCCAGTCTGAAGTTGCGGTTTTCTTGATTTTGTTAGACTTTACGGCACCGGCAACGTGTATAGCGCCACCGTAGAGCAGCAGTTTCTCGGTGAGAGTCGTCTTGCCGGCATCAGGGTGAGAGAT
>DGSV01000027.1:4288-5073 GCA_002394025.1 Bacteroidales bacterium UBA4353 | reverse complement strand
AATGAGAACCCTAACGAAAAAGTCTCGGTGAGCAATCAGCAGCAGGGCGACATATCAGTTAACTACGAGTGTCAGGAACCAACATACGTGTACATCTATGGCACTGACAACGACTCCGACAACAACCCACAACAAGCACCAAAAAGAACAAGACAGCAACTACGTGACGCACCCGAAAAATACGCACGAATATATAGCATTACAATCGGGGCACCGCGAGAAATCACGACAGCAATCAACAACAATAAAGCCGACAACAACAAAGCAATACAGAAATCCATTGAAAACGGCAAGGTCGTAATAATAATGCCTGATGGCAGCAAATACGACGCCGCGGGAAAACAAATTAAATAACAATCAACAAAAAGAAACATAAATCCCCGAAAGAACATGAAAAACTTTCGGGGATTTATGTTTTTCATCAACACTTACAAACACATACTCCCAATATACAACACTATCATCACATCACACATAGCACCATAAAACACAATCCATTAAAAAAAAACGCTACAATCTTATGCGCACAGGGCACCGACATATATACATCCACATTCCACAACTTAATAAACAACACACATCCCCACGCTGTTCACGAGGATGTGTGTTGTTTATTCCTTATTGACGAAACTATTTAGTACCCTGCTCTTTGAAGCATTTGCAACAGGCGCGGGTCATCACCGGCATTTTTCCAACCGGTTCGGCCGCATATCATCACTTGAGTATTGCGGTTCATGCGACCTTGTTGTATGAAGCCCTGCATTTGCTGCAGGGTATAAGGTCCA
>DGSV01000027.1:0-4242 GCA_002394025.1 Bacteroidales bacterium UBA4353 | reverse complement strand
TATAAGGTCCATGCTGCTGACCTTTCACGCTAACCATAAACTGGTCTTCTGACGCACCGCCGGTGAATGTCGATGCCGAAGCGCCAAGTCCCAATTCGGCGAAGGATGATGCGGCAAGCCACTGATTACTATCCGAAGTACGAACCAAAGTATTGGCATTCATGCGACCTTGCTGAACATACCCCAACATTTGCTGCAGGGTATAAGGTCCATGCTGCTGACCTTTGACCTGAACATAATACTGCTTATTGCTATTAACGCTCTTATTACCGCTCTGCTGATTGAGCCCGAAAGCGCCCATGACACCCTTTAGGGCATCGTTGTTAAGGATTTTGTCTAACATTTCTTTATTGCCATTTTGAGGGTTATCGCTGATACCATTTACATCGTCTGCCAGTTGTGTCGAAGCCTGAGAACTATCGTCTTCATCGTCTTCATCGTCTTCATCATTTTCTTGTTCGTGTTCAGGTTCGTCGGGAGCCGGTCCTGCAGCTTTTTTATTCTTACGTTTCTTGAAGAACCACCATCCTGCCACGGCAATACCTATCAGCAATAACCATCCGCCGATACCGCTGCCTCCTGAGCTTTTGCCCGATGAGGCGCGTGAAACACCTTTAGAGTCCGTTGAAGAATAGCTATTGTCATTGTCGTTCCAGTCGTCGTTGGACGAGGCGGCTGCGGGAGCATTGTCGTTCCAGTCGTCATTGGAAGATGTGGCTGCGGGAGCATTGTCGTTCCAATCGTCATTAGACGAGGCGGCTGCGGGAGCGTTGTCGTTCCAATCGTCATTGGACGAGGCGACTGCGGGAGCGTTGTCGTTCCAGTCGTCATTGGAGGTACTGGTAACGGCGGGAGCGTTGTCATTCCAGTCGTCTTGCGCATAGGCGCAGGTACTTGCCACTAACACCAAGGCAAGTAGCAGAGGGAAGAGTTTTTTCTTCATTGTGTATGATTTTAATAAGTTGTAATATTCATTCTGTTAGCTATTCTTTTACATTTTGGTAAGTGCCACGGCAGTCTGCGCCGCGAGGCGCGCGTTATTGAGCACCAACTCGATATTCGCCGCAAGACTATCGCCGCCGGTAATGTCCTTAATTTTCGCGAGCAGGAAAGGTGTCGTTTTCTTGCCTTTGATACCAAGCCGTTGTGCTTCGGCTATAGCTTCGTCTATGGCATTGTTGATTACCTTTGCCGGCATAGAATACTGTTCAGGTATGGGATTGGTGACAAGCATACCACCTTGCAGTCCGAGGTCCTGTTTTACTTTGAAGGCCTTGGCGAGTTCCTGCGGGCTGTCGATGCGGTAATCAACCCCGAAGCCGCTATGGCGGGTATAAAATGCCGGAAGTTCGTCAGTTCCATAACCTATTACCGGGACACCTTTCGTCTCAAGATATTCGAGTGTAAGCCCAAGGTCGAGTATCGACTTTGCACCGGCACATATCACCATAACTTGTGTTTGCGCCAATTCCTCAAGGTCGGCGGAGATGTCCATAGTGGTCTCAGCGCCGCGGTGTACTCCGCCTATACCACCTGTGGCGAAGACCCGTATGCCAGCCATGGCGGCTATCATCATGGTTGTGGTAACCGTTGTTGCCCCGTCCTCACCACGAGCCACCAGCACCGGCAAATCACGCCGCGAGGCTTTGATAACCGCCTGACCTTTCTTACCAAGATATTCTATCTCCTCGGCTGTACAACCTGCCTTGAGTTTGCCGCCGATGATGGCTATTGTGGCCGGTACGGCACCATGGTCGCGTATCGTCTGTTCCACACGCATAGCCGTCTCAACATTTTGCGGATAAGGCATTCCATGGGAGATTATCGTGGACTCAAGAGCCACAACGGGCTTGCCATCGGCAAGAGCCTGACGCACCTCGTCAGACATGGAGAGGTAACTATTCATTGCTGTATATTGTTTTTTTTGTTTTTCTTCGTTAGAGATGGTCTATCGGTTGTCAGTATTTTCTTTGCCGTTGCCAGCGCCAGGGCGAGTATCTTGTTGGCGCTCAAGCCTTTCAGCGTTCCTGACACGACAGCGGCGAGAAACGCATCACCGGCGCCGGTAGTATTCACTATCTTACTCACTGGTTTCGCGACTTTTCTGACCACGCTTCGTCCTTGTGCCAGCAGCGCGCCTTCGGCGCCGAGCGTTATCACCACATTGTCAATGCCTTCAGTCAGCAAACTCTGTGTAGCGTCTTCCACACACTCGCTGCCGGTCAGCGTCAGAGCCTCTTGCTTATTGACCTTGAGACAATACAAACTTTTGCATTCACTATGATTCAACGCCTCTATCACGCGCCGCGACTTACCGACACTCACACCATCAACAAACAACGGAACACGCACATTATCAATCAAAAACATCAGAGCCTCATGAGACAGGTTACAATCAGCAACCACAGCCTCGCTGCTATTTATCACACGTAATTTTTTGCGCAACCATGCCGGTGTTATCTTATTGATAACATCCGTATCAGCCGCAGCTGCAACCATCTCACCCTCACTATCATTAAAGCACAGATAAGTACCACTTCCGGCTTTTTTAACTCTCAGTATATCAGTTGTGTCAATACCTACGTGCTGACATTCTTGAATTATCATCTCACCAAACACATCATCCCCCACTGCAGTCAGTAGTTTCACCTCATAGCCCATCACCGACAAGTCCTGTGCTATGTTGCGTGCCACTCCTCCGCAACTTACCATCACCGATGACGGGCACGAATCACCGCCCCGAACCTCAGATAAGGCACGAGCCGACACATCAACATTGGCGCCACCAATTACTGTAATCATAAATGGTAATAACAAACTGACGCAAAATTAACAAAAAAAGAGTAAAGAACCAAGAAAATCACGGTTTTTTACTCTTTTATTCTGTTGATGCTTTGCCTATTGTTATCTCCACTCAAAGAAGACCTTAATCGACGCGTCGCTATTGGCAAATGTCGTATGATTTTGATTTGGTTTAATCAATCCAGGGCGTAAAGCGGCAAGAGTTCTTCGGGAAATTTGAAGTATTCGACGACGGGCTTGCTCAGAAAATCGGAATAAATATCTATGTCGGTTGAGCGATACCACTCAGTCATATCCTCATTGGGAGCGTAGAGGATTTGTCGTTCAAAATCGAAGACGAAATACTCCTGCACGTCGGGGTATCGGCGGGCGTATTCCAACCCCTTGCGGAACATGCGACTCACGTCGCGGCTGCGGGTTACTTCTATCACAAAAATGCCTACGAGGTCCCGCGTGAGTATCATCACATCAGGACCAAGACCGCGCGTGAGGTCTCTCTGGTCGAGAGCTGTGCCGCCTGAAACTATTAATTGTCGTTTTGCCAACTCATGACGTGAGTTACACACAAAATTCTCATGAGCAAACTGGTGCGTCAGTTTGATATACCCCATTCCCACGCTCACGGGACTTGCTTTAGGATGAAAAGTCATGGTCGTTTGTTTTTAGATGTTTACATTTTGCGCAAAGTTATGATTTTTCCCCCATAGCGACAACTTTTCGACTTTGATATCGAAAATATAGAAAATATCGAACGAATGCGACTTGCATAATATAAAACAATTCATCCTTTATTGTTTACTTTTGCGAGGCATTTCTCGATACGCTGCCTTGCTTCTCTGACTTTGGACTTATTGTTACTCGGATAAGCCTCGTTGAATTGGCTTACAGCGGGCACCTGCTTGCCGGTGACGTCCGCTATCCACAGCCTCAGCGCCCCGCGGTCAAGGTCATTGAGATATCCCATCTCGCTCAATGCCGTCAGATAACGTGCTGTGATAGCCAAGTGTATATGTCCCGGTTTGGTGGCATTGTCGGGCAACTCTTTCAGTAGCGAACATACCACAGCCTGCTCGTCATCCGTCAGGGAGAGCAATAACGAAGCCGTGCTCTGCGATATGCACTTATCCTCGGAAACATGCTGACGCGAAGCCTCTTGCTGACGCGTCATCACACGCTCTACGGCACGCTCCATAGCATATTCCAAATCATCATCATCCAACTCATCATTACGCCATAACTTATTCACCGACTGTACGATAGACCCTATAACCATAACAATAAAAGAGCACAACAACGCATAGCGCAACACAGCGCTGAAAACCGCCATACGCACCACCCAACCTAACGAGCACATTGCGGCATACACCAGCAGCAGACCGGCGGCAACAACAAACACTATAGAAGCCACGCGCACGACTTTATCAACAACCGCCAATAACC
>DGSV01000110.1 GCA_002394025.1 Bacteroidales bacterium UBA4353 | reverse complement strand
CGGGGCATACGGTGCTGGGTTGGACTACGGCGTTGCTGCTGAGCGAGATGTGCCCTGAAAAACAGGATGCCCTGCTCAACGAGGGGTATGAGTACGGCACGAGCCGTGTCATCACGGGCTTTCACTGGCAGAGTGATGTCGACGCCGGACGCCTTGTGGCGAGCGCTGCCGTGGCGAGACTGCACAGCAGCAAGGCTTTCGCAAAACAGATGAAGAGGGCCAAGAAGGAACTGCGCAAGAAAATGAAATAATCACAAATCAGCCATTCAAGCAACAAGAGCCGTAGCGTAATGCTATGGCTCTTGCTTTTTTTTGTCAGTAGGCGGCACTATTCAACGATTTGTATGTTATCCGGCACGACATATACGTCGCCCTGTATATCGGGATATTTATTTCTTATTTCGTCTCTGACTTCTATGGCTTCATTCTGTGTGCGGAAGTCGCCGAGTCTAACTTTCCAGAATGGGGGCTGAAAAATGACGTAACTATTGAGTTGCGGTATGTTTTCGTTGAATTTTTTTTCTACTTTGAAGGCTTCGCTTTTTGCTGTTCTGGGCACACTGCTTGAATATACCTGTACGCGAAAGCCTTGAATTTCCGATGTTTGACGATTAATGCCGTTGACTTTGTCATGTATAAGTCGTGTGATTTGCGGGTCTTGGTTGATAGTGACAATGCTGTTGCCGTTGGCGTCGCGAATGTTTTCTATCTCGGTGAGGATATTTTGCTGCGCCAATGTCGTGCTAAGGCTTATCGCCAATATGGATATAAGAGTTATGACGTGTTTCATGACTATTTGATTATGAGTATTTTTGTTCTCCCGCGTTCTGATCCGTCTTCGTTGAAGGCTATAATCCAATAGATGCCTGAGCTGACTCGTTTACCATTTTTTGTTCTCAAGTCCCACACGGCCGTTCCTCCGTTGGACTGTGTATCGCACACTATTTCGCCGGCCATATTGGCGATTTTCACTGTTGATGCTGTCATAAGTCCTGTAATGGTGACCACCCCGCTATAGTTCTCACGTATAGGGTTTGGATATGCCTTGATATTGCTAAAGTCACTGAATGGCAATGTGGCGTCAGACATATATGATATAAGTCCGTTTCCGGTTCCGAAAAATACTTCACCATTTCTCTGGTTGATGGCTACGGCAAGGATATTGTCTGATAGCAGCGGACTATTGTTGGTGGTGAAGTGTTTGATGGTTTCCTGTCCCGTTTCCGACACGAGGTACACTCCTGAAGTTTCCGTTCCTATCCATTTTCTGTTGGCTCCATCTACGGCGATGCTGTTGACTTGTTCGTTATCCAGCAAATAGTCTGCCAAACCTGTGCCGTCGTTGCGCGGTATTTTCACGCGTCGGCAACGGTAGTCGCTATTGCCGATGGCTTTGATGGGGTCCGGGAATATGAGTATCCCGTTATTGGTACCAACCCAGATTTCGCCATTGAGGTCTTCTACGGGGTTGCAGTAGTAATTGACGTCATTGATGATGTTTCCGTCTTGGTCAACGGGTGCGGTAATAAATTCTATTCTGTCATCTGCCACATCGAATGGTGTCCCGTTGTCGTACCAAAATATAATTCCGGTATTGCTCAGTGCCGATACGAAAATCTTGAGTTCGGGGTGTTGGCTGTGTTGTATGATACCTGCTCCGATTACGTTGCCGTCGAAAAGTCGGTGCGAGAGTGATGTCCATGTGCCGTCAGGCTTGAGGATATTAATGACATTGGGCATGTGTACGTTGAGGATGTACATATTTCCCTCGTTATCGGTCATGCCGCCGTCAAGGCGCAGGTAGTCGTTGGGTTTGTTGGCAACAACGGATTTCAGCGGCGAGTTGGATTCGTTGTGATGTTTGTAGAACTTGTTGTCACGGAATTCGTAGGCCCCGGTGCCATAACTTGTTATGAGGAAATGGCTGTCATCGGCGTTGTCAACCGCCACGTCCATGAAGTCGTGGATTGGCAGCTGTGTCTGCTGCTGTATGTCGTCGCTATGGATGTTGGTCCATGTCTCGTCTTTGAACATCATCACGTGTCCAGCCCTGCCATATTCCACTCCCTTACGTCCGCCCTGCAGGGCGAAAAGTTTCTCGCCGGCGAATTTCAGGCGGAAGGATGTGTTGGATAGCGGACCGTTGGGCACGAAGGAGTTGATGTTTTTTTGTTGATTATCGTAGCGCACTATGCCGTGCTGTCCGCATGCCGCCCAGTAGTAACCATGAAATTTGGTGATGTCCTGAATCTTATATTCATTAGAGAGGTGAATATCGGTAAACGTCTCACCATCGTTGGATACTACGAAGAAACTATTGTCAACGGAAATCATGAGCGTGTTGTCGGTGACTCGTGCGTTGTAAATTCCGTAGTGAGGTATGAGTGGTGTCCATGAGTTGCCGTCTCGGCGGTAGAGTTTGTAGTTTATGATGGAGTAGAGTTTGTCGTTGAAATCAAGTAGCAGCGAGCACTCTCCTTCTATTTGCTCTCCGGCGTTGTTGACGAGTTCTATGTCTTTCCAGACTTCATAGTTCATCAGGTTGCTATTCATCGCCGCGGCTCTTATACCACTTTCTGTGGCGGCGAATATGCTGTCTCCAACAATGGCGGTACTGTTAACGACTGTTTCACTTCCTGAGTTGCTGATATAGTATGTTTCGGCGATTTCGTTGCGGGCGATATTGACCACTACTATGCCGAAATTCGTTGACAGATAGGCTCGTTGCTTGGCGATATTGATATTGTGTACGTGCTTGGTGAATGGTATTTGCTTATTATATAGGTCGGGAATATTGAATATGTCTCCTCGTGTGTCGAGGATGTCTATATTACCGTTTTCGTAGGTGATGATTAGTTTTCCCGACTCGCTGTCGCATGCAATGCGGTGTACTGATGCTCCGTTAAGCCCTGTCAGAGTGCTGTAGTATTCTATTTCTTCGTCATCGACATTGACGCTGAATAGTGCGCCCTGACTGGTGCCATAGACTTTGTCGGCCGTAGCATCAATTTGATACACATTGCTATAGGCAAAGTGTGTGCGCCATTGTCCCATAGGGATTTGCGCACTGGCACTGAGCATCATTAGTAAAATCAGCAGGAGTGTTATTTTGCGAGGCATAGAATACTTGTTAATATGTTTTGTTGGTCCGGGTTATTGTTACCAGATACCTTTGTCATCTGATACGGCTATTATGCCGTCCACCACGTGGTCGCACATTCCGCGCCATGGTAGCGCGCCTTTGTACTGTTTGTAGTGAAGCTCTACGTTCTTGCCGCTGCAGCGCATCAGTGAGTCGGCGAGCTCTTTGTCAACCACTGAAAAGCGGAATTCGTTGGATTGTACAGTACCAGCCATCTGACCGCTCTTGAGTCCGGCTTGTATTAAAGTTCCTTCGTAGGTTTTGAAGATATAGCCTTTGTATTCCACCTTGTTCAGGTTGCCGGCTTTGACGCCTTCTGCAAATACAAACCAGTATTTATACCACAAAAAGCCTCCTAATCCGCAGCACGCTATGAGCAGGATTACGCTGACAGTTACAATTATTGTTTTTTTCATGTCTGAAGTTTTTTTTATTACGTGAATAATGTGTTATAATGTTTTAAAGAAGTCGTTTCCTTTGTTGTCCACGAGTATGAATGCCGGAAAATCTACAACTTCTATTTTCCAGATGGCTTCCATTCCCAATTCAGGATATTCAACACATTCTATGCTCTTGATGTTATTTTGCGCCAGTATTGCCGCAGGACCTCCTATGCTGCCCAGATAGAAACCTCCGTGTTTTTTGCATGCGTCAGTAACCTGTTGAGTTCTATTGCCTTTGGCGAGCATTATCATTGAGCCTCCGTGGCTTTGGAAGAGGTCTACGTACGGGTCCATGCGGTTGGCTGT
>DGSV01000044.1 GCA_002394025.1 Bacteroidales bacterium UBA4353 | reverse complement strand
TATAGTCAAGATCCATCAGGTCGTTAAAAAGCGATTTAACATCTTCCGATGCTTTTGAAAAATCTATAAGCATGTATGTTTCATACTCCTGACGTGTAAACTCTTCAACAATGGTGGACTTGCCTACCCGTCGGGCACCTTTGACCAAAAGTGCGGTCTTGCCGACACGTTCCTGCATCCATAGGAGCTTTCGGTCGTATATCTTCCGTTTGACAATCCTTATCTATGACATAATGCATCTCTGTTTTGGGAGTAAAATTAGATAAAATTCCAAAATCTCCAAATTTCATCAATAAATTGTACTAACTTTTGTAGTAGCTAGGGAATGCGGGCAGTTGCAAATTCAATTCAGTTCGAATGTTTCGCCTTTGTCGGGGATGGTGATGTTATGGAAACCGGCATGGCGCAGGTGTTCGGCATAGTGCTGCTGCGCTGACTGTTCACCGTGTACGATGAAGACGCCTTTGATGCGTTCGGGGTCTTGGCATGATGTTATGTAATCGAGCATTTCTTTGTAGTCGCCATGTCCCGAGAAACCTTCAATCTTTTCGATATGCGCTCGCACAGGGTGTGTAATTCCGAAGATGGATATCTCCTTGAGGTCGGGCTGCTGTATGCGCGCTCCCAGGGAACTGGGAGTACAGTAGCCCACGATGAGGATTGTTGTTGACGGGTCTTCGATATGATTAGCCACATGGTGTTTGACTCGTCCGGCTTCGAGCATTCCCGAGGCAGATATTATGATAGCCGGTTCGGAAGAACTATTGAGCCTCTTGCTCTCGCCCGAGCGAGTGATATAGTGCAGGGTGTTGAATCCGAAGGGGTCGGGGTCGTTGCGCATGATGTCTTGCACAGACTCGTTCATCTGCTCGGTGTAGAGTCGGAAGACTTCTGTGGCATTCACCGATAGTGGGCTATCAACGTAGGTGTTGATTTTTGGTAGCCGTCCCTCATTATAGAGTTCGTTGAGTGAATAGACTATTTCCTGCGTGCGTCCTATGCTGAATGATGGTATTATGAGTTTGCCTCTTCGTTTGACGCAGGTGTCTTCAACGATATTGAGTAGTCGGTTGTTATCTATGGTGCGCTCCTCATGCAGCCTGTCGCCGTATGTTGATTCACAAATCAGGTAGTCGGTTTGCAGGAATGGCTCAGGGGGACATAGTATGCGGTTGTTGGGTCGTCCGATGTCGCCGGTGTAGGTGATACGTGTTTTGTGACCGTCCTCTTTGATGTCGATGCACGTGATGGCGCTGCCGAGCATGTGGCCTGAATTGAAGAATTTGACGCTGATATCGTTGTTGATGTAAAAACGTCGTCCGTAGTCCACGGTGATGAACAGCTTCATGCAGCGCTGTGCGTGTTCGGCGGTGTATATAGGCACAATGGGTTGTCCGTGTTTACGCTCCATTTTTTTGTTGTACCATTTGGCGTCAAGTTCCTGAATATGTGCCGAATCGAGCAACATCAGCGTGCATAGGTCGCGCGTGGCGGGTGTGCATATCACGGAGCCCCGAAAGCCTTTTTTATACATATAGGGGATGAGTCCAGAATGGTCGATATGGGCATGGGAGAGAATGATATGGTCTATCTCCCGCGGGTTGAAACCGAGGTTGCGGTTCATGGCGTCAGTTTCCAGGCCTTTGCCCTGAAACATTCCGCAGTCGAGGAGTATCTTCTTGCCGGATTTGGTGGTTATCAAGTGTTTGCTGCCCGTAACCTCACGGGCGGCACCGCAGAATTGTATGGTCATAACATGTATTAGATTTTGATGGGTTAATTAAGATTTCAAAAGTAACGTTTTTTTGTCAAATACGCAAATTTTACTCTTCTACGGCATTTTGCTTTACGCTGTACATTTTTTCGACATTGAGGCTTCTGGCGCTGGCGTCGAAAATATCTTTATATAGTCCCCCTTGTTTATAAACCTGTTCCGGCGAACCGCTTTGCACTACGCGTCCGTGGTCGAGCACGTGAATGATGTCGGCATCGATGATTTGTCCCATATTATGTGAGATGATGATCACCGTGCGTCCTTGTTTTATGGCGTCAATGCTGTTTTTGATTTGTTCCGTTGCTACGGCGTCGAGGCTTGCCGTGGGTTCGTCAAGGAATATGATAGGCGGATTTTTGATGAACATACGCGCTATGGCTATGCGTTGTTGTTGTCCTCCGCTCAGTTGTAGTGCTTGGCTGTTGAAGCCTTGCGGAAGTTGCATGATTTGATCGTAGATATACGCTTGTTTTGCGGCGCGAATCACGTCCTGATGTGTGGCTTGTGGGTTGCCGTAAATGATGTTTTCCTCAATAGTGCCTTGGAAGATATGGTTTTTCTGCAGCACGAGTCCTATGTTGTCGCGCAGGTACTGTGTGTCCCATTGGTCAAGTGCAATGCCGTCAAGGGTTATGTTGCCACTGTCGGGACTATAGAATTTATCAAGCAGGTTGACGATAGTGCTCTTGCCGGCTCCGCTCAGTCCCACGAGTGCCGTTATTTTGCCTTGAGGTATTTCCAGCGTGATGTCTGTGAGCGCTTTGGTGCCATTGTGGTAGGTAAAGTCAACGTGCGACATAGTCAGCGTGCCGCCTATGTTTGCCGGCTTTATGCCACCTTTGGACTCCGTATCGGCCTCATTATCAATTATGCCGAAGAAACTCTCGGCATATATCAACGCGTCGTTCATGTCGTCATAAATGCGGTGTAGTTGACGTATTGGGGCGCTGACATTAGCGAAAAGCATTACGTGATACATTATCTTGCCTATGCTCATACCCGGATAGTCTATCAGTACCAGATATGCCGTAAGGATGATAATGAGCACTGTACCTATCTGTTCCACAAAACTTTTCAGACCATCGAATATAAAACCCAGTCGGCGCACTTCAAGTTGCTGGTCGGTGATGTCTTGTTGTAGCAGTACCTGCTTTTGGCGTTCTATGTCCTCGCGGTTGAATGATTTGATGACAGTGATGCTCTGTATAATATTCATGATGCCTTGCGAGAGTTGCTGACGGCTGCCGAAGAGTGTCTTGCGCCAGTTCTTGAGGCGTGTCGCCTGATAACTCGTTATCAGGAAATAGAGTGGTACGATAATCAGGGCTACGAGCCCTACGTAAACGTTGGCGGAGAACATGAGTATTAGTGCCAATATCGCGCTTGTGAAGAGTGGCAGGATGTCTATGAAGAAGTTGTTGACGGTGTTGCTCAGGCTCATAATACCGCGGTCGATGCGTGTCTGCAACTTGCCGGGCTCGTTTTCATCGCGAGAGAAGTAAGCCATCTTGAACGCCAGCACCTTGGTGATGACATTCACAGATAGGTCGCGACTGACCATAATACGCATCCGTTCGCCGAAATAGCGTTGCGCGAAGGTGATTATTGCGGCTATGACTTCTTTGCCGAGCAGGATGGCGGAAATAATGAGCAGTAATCGTGTGGCGCTATCCCAATCGAATGAAGGTGCCGACACCAAACCGTTGATGGTATCTACCGTGCGGTCGAGTACCACGGCGTTAACCTGCGCCATCAAAGAACCAAGAAATGTGAGAGTCAAAGTGCTTATGACAAGAACTTTGTAGGGCATTACGTAGGGGACTATTTTCTTGAGTAGTCCCCAAAGGCTCATTTTGCCCAGAGTTTCGGAATTTTGTGTCATAGGATGAGTGGTGTGATATTGATGTCGTGGTTGGTGAATAGTGCCGTGAGAAATGTGTATTGCCGTGGCTGTTGTCCGTTGCGCCCCCATAGCAATGTTATGCCGAATAGTTCGCTGAGCGTTTTGCTAACGTCAAAACCGAATGATTCTATGGAATGACGCATCATATCGGGGTGTCGGCAGGGTTCGCCGTTGACGCGTGTGCATTGCTGTTTGGCGCATAGTCGGCATGCCATGCCGAATGCCATGCTATCGGGGTAACGTTTTTCAAGATCCATCAGCATGGGGTGCGTAATCTTCCATACCGTATCCATTACCGTGTCAATATCAGCAGGTTCGGTGACTTGAGTGGCTATTAGATGTACTATGCTGTAACGCTGTACGATATCCACGCTGAAGTCGTATGGCGGACAATGCCATGTTTTTCCGTAGCGGGGACACTGCCGGCAGAGTTTTCTAAAACGTTCTACATCGCGATACCCGGCTATGTAGTCGGCTACGGCGATGGCTCGTATTTGCTGACTGATAGTCACTATCGCATCAGGTGAACTTTATCTGCGAGTGCTATTTTGTATGCTTCTTCATAGTATGCGAAGAAGTTTTTCCATAGTGCGTAGGCACTTATCTTCTGTGCTTTTTTGCGTGCCGCGTCGCGTGTTGTTTTGGGCAGATTGGCATAGTGCACGAGCATGTGTGCTATGTTGTCCACAGTGTCGTTATAACTGCTATCGCTACGGTTGACAACTCCCACACCGTTTGCGGCATCTCGCGAATAGTGCATAGCCCAAAGTCCGAAGCCGGCAAGGGTAGTGGTAATCGTTGGTATGCCAAATGCGGCGCTCTCAAGAGGTGTGTAGCCCCAAGGCTCGTAGTAGCTGGGAAATATGGTGAGGTCGAGACCGGCAATCAGGTCGTAGTATGAGCAGTTGAAGATACCATCATCGCCATGGAGGTATGTTGGTACGAATATAAACTTGACCTTTTGGTAATCAGCGTTGTTGAGTCCGAACCAACGTTGCGCGCCCATGATATTGTCATGTTCATAATCTCGCAATTCATGCGTAGTGAAGCGATTCCATGAGTTGAGTTTTGTGTTGTTGTCAAGTGCTTCTATGAGGTCTTTGCGCGGTCCCCAAATCCATGCCGGCACGAGGATGAATGCCACGATTTCCCGCGTGAGTTCATGACTGTGGTCCAAGGCTTTGCGCAGCGCATGCATGAAAACGTCAAGACCTTTGTTCTTGTATTCATAGCGTCCGCCGGTACCAACGAAGATAGTGTTGTCCTTGATGTCATATCCGAGCACTTTTTCTGCGACTTTTTTGAGCAGTGTTCTGGCTTTGCGCCTTGCGGTGGTCATCTGTTGCCCTTGTGGTACGAAGTCTTTCTCGAAACCATTGGGTGTTACCACATCCGCCGCTTTACCGAGTAGTTGGCGACACTCGATATTTGTTATGTCGCTCACCGTTGTGAAACAGTCGGCATGGTGAGCCGCTTGTTTTTCGGTTGAGTGCTTGGATACCATATTCAGTTCACGCGCCATCTGGTCGCCGTCATAGCCTGACATGTAGTCGTAGAGGGGCTTCTGGTTGCCGGCAATGGATCGTCCTATACTGGTGGCATGAGTGGTGAATAGTGTGCCAACCTGCGGCAGGTGTTCTTTGACGTAGAAGAGTCCGAAACTCGTCATCCATTCGTTGAAATGCGCACAAACAGGTTTGTCGTAGAGTCCCAGATAGTTATAGAGACTTTCCATAGCCACTCCCGTGGCGTATCCGAACATGCTGCTCTCGTCGTAATCGCCATAGGCGGCTATGCTGTCCACTCCGAACTTATCCCAAAAATGCCCGTAAATCTCGTTCTTGCGGTCGAAATACTGTCCGAATTTTATCAGTATGGCTATCGGTTTACCGGGTACATTCCAGTGTCCGACACGCGCCTCAATACCCCTCTGGTGTGCTTCTTCGCGCCACTTGCGCAGTAGTGAGCGCGACTCGGTGAAGTAAGGACTGGGCTTATCGGCAGACCAGAGGTCGGGACCAAAAAAATAGACATTGTTTTCGCCATATTGCCGCACCATAGAAGCGGCGCGGGTGGAAAGCACGGCATATATGCCACCGACACGGTTACACACTTCCCAACTTGTTTCAAAGAGGTATTCGGGCTGTTGAGTCATACTATTTCTGTTACAAAAAAACACGCAAATTTAGCACATTTTTCCCAAATGGCAAAATGCGTTTTTATCAGCGTTGATATTTTGTCGTTTCAACAAAAAATGATATCTTTGCAAGATAATATGAGAAATACCGTGCGACAATATCATAAACTGCTTTTCCTGCTGCTCGTGCCGGTGCTGTTGGGTTCGTGTCTGACGGCTAAGCACGTGAACTATTTCCAACCTCCAGGTCATGGCATAGCATCGTATGCCGATACGTTGGACTTTGAGGATTATGCCATACGCCCCGGTGATAAACTTTACATACGAGTGTACACGACTAATGAGGAAACATATAAAGTTCTCAATGGTTTCAATGGTGGTAGCGCTAGTTATTATTATTTAAACAATTCCGGCACAAGTTATGGCAATCAGGATTTATATACCTACCGTGTTGACACTGCCGGTTGTATTCGCTATCCGATGATAGATACCGTCAAGGTAGTCGGACTGACAACTCGCGAGGCAAAACATGCGCTTGAGGAACGTCTCCGTTCGGTGATAAATCCGGTGTCGGTGGTGGTGATTATATCGCAGCGGCAGTTTAGCGTGATAGGCGGTGCCGGTACGGGGCGCTTCTTCATGCAAAAGGAGAAGGTGACAATTTATGAGGCATTGGCCATGGCAGGTAATGCGCAGGAGTATGCCGACAGATCCAAGGTCAGGATCATAAGAACATTGCCTAACGGGCAGACAATAGTCAAGAAGTTTGACTTGCGCTCCGCGGATATCATAAACTCTGAATTCTACTACATTCAGCCCGATGACATCATATACATTCAGATGCTCAACGAGCAGGTGTTTGCCATGAACAGTTTCGCGGCTGTACTATCGACAATAGCGTCAACGATAGGTTTCGGAGTGTTCATATATTCCTTTGTTAATAACTATCTTGTTCAGCCCTTCAAGAAATGAAAAGCGTAGTGAAAATATATTTGATAGTGCTCATTGCCATTGTGGGGCTCAGTTCCTGCTATAACTACCGTCAGGTTGGTTTTTTGCAGGAGCGCAAAGGTCTGCCGGTGTATGACAGCGTGCCCTTTGAGGAATACCGCATCCGCATCAACGACCACGTCATCTTCCGCATCATATCCCTTGAGGAGGAGTTGCCTAAGATGCTCTCCGAGAACCAAGGCAACAGCGCCCAGAACACGATGTACTACCGCGTATATCCTGACGGCACGATTGACATACCTTTCGTTGAGCCCGTCAAGATAGCCGGAATGACCGTGGCTCAGGCCGAGATAGCCCTTCGGGATGCTTTAAGACAGGTAATACGCGATGCCGATGTCAAACTTGCGCTATACAATAGGTCTTTCACCGTAATTGGCGAGATGAATTCCGGCGTGTATAGTATAGACCGTGACCGCCTTACGATTTATGAGGCTCTGGCATTATCCGGCGACTTGAGGAATCCGGGTGATAGAGCCCATGTGAGAATAATACGTCAACCCGACCTCAACGAAAAACCTGAAGTACTTGAGTTTGACATCCGACCTAACACGCTGATAGACTCCAAATATTACTACATATATCCCAACGACTTGATATATGTGCAACGTTCGCGCGCCAGTTTCTTCAAATTCGGCAACTATGCCGGCTTCATAGGACTGATAACATCATCGCTATCGCTGCTGATATCAGTGTTGAGTTATGCCCAGATAAAGAAATAGTATAACCTGAAAAAATAGTATATATTATATATGGCAACAGACACTAACGTGCAAAATCAGGACTTCACAAACCAAGATGATCGCATTCAGTTCGATGTGATGGAGTGGGTGTTTAAGTTCTTGAGCGTATGGTATCTTTATGTGATATGCCTTGCCATAGCTTTCGGCATATCCCTCTACAGCAACCGTAAATGGGTGCCCACGTATCGCACCGCAGGAACGCTGATTATCAATGAATACGGCAGTCAAACATCTAATGCCTTGATGCAGGGCTTCGGAGTGGATGTTGGATACCGTAACGTCAACAACCAAGTCATAATGATGGGGTCGTACGATTTGATGTGTCGAGTGGTGGATAGCCTGCCTTTCATGCGCACCGACTACATATCGCGTGGACGTTTCAAAGATACTTATCTCTATCGCTATACTCCCGTGGTGTTTGAGCCTGGCGAGATAAGGCCTGAGGGTTATGAACACCTCTATAAACTCGACATAGGCACTAACGGGCAACTCACGGTAAGCATTGCCGATGAGGACACCAAAAATCCCATGACATTCAATACCATCTATGGGCAGACATTTGACTGCGGACTGTTCTCAGGACTTTTCATGCCTACCGAGTACATGACAGAAAAGACTACGATATATTTTCGTTTTCGCAGCCAAGAGAGCTTAGTGGCAGATTTCAGTTCGCGGTTGGTGCTGAATTTCGTGGCGGAAGGCTCTTCGGTTCTCACAATACAACTCGTTAGCGAAACACCCGAGCGAGACAAGGAATTCATCGACAAACTTTGTGACATATATTTGCTGCAGAGCCTTGAGAGAAAAAATAAGGTCGCCGAGTCAACAATACAATTCATTGACCAGCAACTTGATACAATCCGTAAGTCGCTAGCCTCGTCAGAGAGCGCCATGACCGATTTCCGCAAACGCAACGAAATAGTTGACATACAAAGCTATTCCTCAGAACTGCTCGGTAAGGTCAATGCCTACGACCAAGAACGTCTGGCAATGCGCCTTAAAGAGACATATTTCGAATACCTTACCAACTACCTTAACACCACAATGGAACAGGGTACGGTGATAGCTCCGAGCACCATGGGGCTTGATGCGCAAGCCTTAGGTACACTTGTCACGCAACTCAATGACCTGCAGATCAAACGCGCCGAACTTTCGGAAAAAAATATCTACTATGACAAGTACACCACTGATATGCAGAATATCAAGGTCGCGATACTTGAGGTGTTGAGCAGTATGCGCGCCAGTATGGATATTGAGAAGAAAGATCTTGAATTACGTTTCAGCGAAGTTCGTGCCGGCATCAATGCTCTGCCTGAAAAAGAGTTGGAAATGGTGGCACTGGAACGTAACTACCGCATCGATGATAACTACTACACCTTCTTCCTGCAAAAGCGTGCCGAGTCGGAGATACAAAAGGCTTCTAATACACCTGACAATGACCGCCTTGACAAAGCACGTATCCTTGAATGTACCAATGCCGGTGCCAAAAATGCCAATAGAACAAAATATCTGCTTTTAGGACTTATCATACCCTTCTTGTTTGTTATACTTCGTGAGCTGCTTAACAACAAAGTTCGCACGACCCGTGAGGCAGAAGCCCTGTCGCATTATAAATTGCTTGCTCAGGTGCGTCACACCCGTGGCTCTAATCCAACAGAGGTTGTTGACCATCCGCGAAGCAGTTATGCCGAACAGTTGCGTGCATTACGAACACGTATAGAATTTGTGGTAAGGCGCAAGACAGGTATCATGGTGCTCACCACATCCGCGCAGTCAGGCGATGGTAAGACATACCTTTCAACAAACCTTGCGGCGCTATATGCCATGTCTGGAAAGAAGACACTACTCATGGATATGGATATACGTAAACCTAATATCCATGAGAAATTGGGAACATCAATAGAAAAAGGTCTTACTAACTACCTTATAGGCGAAATAAGTAAGCAAGAGATGATACAACACGATCCTTCATACGAGTTCGATATTATCTACGCCGGCTCCATACCGCCAAACCCGGGTGAACTAATCCGTAGCGACCAAGTCGTGGAACTGCTCGAGGAGCTGCGCAGTGAGTATGATTATATCGTTATAGACTCCAGTCCTATAGGTCTTGTAACTGATGCCTATGCTCTTATAGAAAGATCCGATATCACGCTCTTCGTGGTGCGCTACAATAAGACGCAGCGTAACTTCTGCCGTGAGGTACTCGCCCAGATGGAAGAGGATGGAAAGCAAAACATCTACATCGTGTTCTCCGATTTGCCTCATGAACGTTCAGGACGTTATAATTATAACAGCAAGAGTTACCATTATGGTTACGGCTATGGTTACGGCTATGGAGGCTATGGCTACGGTTATGGTTACGGTTATGGTTATGGTT
>DGSV01000082.1 GCA_002394025.1 Bacteroidales bacterium UBA4353 | reverse complement strand
ACCGACTGGCCAGCAACTCGCTCATCGAGGCCGTGGTGTATGCCGACGCTGCCGCCAAGCACTCCCTGAAGCACATCGACCTCTACGACTTCAACGACAAGATACCCGAATGGAACGACGAGGGCACCATGACCAACGAGGAGCAGGTGCTCATCAGTCAGGACATGAAGGAAGTGGAGCAGGTGATGTCCACCTACGTAGGTATCGTGCGTAGCGACCTTCGTCTGCGCCGTGCATGGGAACGACTCGACCTGCTGTACGAAGAAACAGAAGACCTCTTCAAACGCGTCAAAGCTACTGCCGATATCTGCCAACTGCGTAACATGATTAATGTCGGATACCTGATTACCCGTAGCGCTCTGGAGCGCAAAGAAAGCCGCGGATTGCACTACACCATTGATTACCCGCATGCCAAATGAACAGACGCATGGAGCTAAAAGTAAAGTTTCAACTCCCCTTTCTTCGATAGGGGAGAAGTGGGTGCGTACGTATATGGATGTTACCATTTCTGCTGCATGCGAAACTTAAATAAATAGGTAAGAATGAAAGAACATACTGACATCGCCAATACAGACTTTATCGTTGTTGAATCAACCGATAATTTGTTTAATGACACTTGTCAAATCATTGACAAGGCCAGAGGCGTAGCCTATCAGGTTGCAAATATGGTTCTTGTTCAGCGAAATTGGTTGCTCGGACAGCGTATAGCCAACGAAGAATTAAAAGGAGAAGACAGAGCAAAATATGGCAAACAGATAATAGAAAGGTTGGCATTACAGCTGACAAATCAATATGGAAAGGGATTTGACTTCAGCGCTCTTTATAAATATCTGAAGTTCTATCGTATGTTTCCAGACATTTTGGACTCAGTGAGTACAAAATCACGTTTTATTCTCTCTTGGACACACTTCAACGGCAGCGAGCAACTCTTTGCCGCCAAATATCTGACATATTTGCCGACAAAAGAAGAGCTTCGGCGTGAAATAGAGCAGCAAAAATAACTGTTTCTATTGCAGCAAGAAGAAAAACGGAATGATGGAAACTAAACTGCAATACGTGCCACTTGGGGAGTTGAGAACTACAAATCATAAATAAAAATGAAAAACTTTCTTCTTATAGCCTTATGTTTGCTGACCGTAACTACAAGCGCTCAGGTCAGTGTGCTTGACTGTGGCGGTTGGCACGAGTCGGCATACGCTGTTTTTACTCTCGGCGATTATACTGACGCCAATGTTTATGCCGTGCCCGCCGTTGGCGATGCGCGGCTTCTTGACAAAGAGTTGATACGTAGCTACTCTGACTATCATCGTGTTGACGCTCTTGGTCTTACCGCCGGCACTTGGCAGTTGCGAATAGTGCCATTAGTTGACGGACAGGAGGTTGGCGAGCAGGGTGTGCTCACGCCCGAACTTTTAGTAACCAACTATGACCGAAGCGGTTTTGCTCACCATGGCAGAACGGCGGGAGTGGGAGCGTATAATAATGACGGAACGCTAAAAGACAATGCCATAGTACTTTATGTGACGCGTAAGTCAGCCAAAACTCTCACGCAGGTCATAAATGGTGCCAAACAAAACCCTTGCGTGGGCTTGCAGGACATTATTGAGGGGTATCAGAAAGGTGTTGAGACACGACCTTTGGTTGTGCGCGTGATAGGGACCTTGACCGCCGCCGACATGGACTCATTGGGCAGCTCTGAAGAGGGCTTGCAAATCAAAGGGCGAACAGCGTACAGCGAACTGAATATGACTATCGAAGGTGTTGGTAATGACGCCACATTCAAGCAGTTGGGAATGTTGATACGTAATGCCACGAGTGTGGAAGTGCGCAATCTCGGTTTTATGCGGGTTATGGACGATGGAGTAAGTATGGATACGGATAATTCTCATCTATGGGTTCATAACTGCGATTTCTTCTATGGCAAGCAAGGTTCCGGCGACCATGCAAAAGGCGATGGCAGCGCTGATACAAAAGCCCATTCGACACACGTCACGGTATCGTATAACCATTTCTTTGATACAGGAAAAACATTCCTCTGCGGACAAGGTACGGAAAATACCGACCAGTACATAACATATCATCACAACTGGTTTGACCATTCCGACTCGCGTCATCCCCGTGTGAGGTCTATGTCGGTGCATGTCTATAATAACTATTATGACGGGAATTCAAAATATGGCATAGGAGCTACGATGGGAGCGTCAATATTCGCCGAAGCCAACTATTTCCGCAACACCGCCAAGCCCATGCTCATCTCCATGCAGGGCACTGACACCAAGATGGGCACCGACGAGACCGACGCCCCGACCTTTTCCGGCGAAGACGGCGGCATCATCAAAGCCTTTGGCAATATAATGGAGGGACGGTATACCTACGCGCCCTTTAACCGCACCAACTACATCCATTTCGACGCTTATGAAGTCGCGACGGCGGCAGAGCAGGTGCCATCAGGTGTGGTATGCAAGCAGGGAGGCACGTCATATAACAACTTTGACACCGACAGCCAAGTGATGTATTCATACACCGCTGATGATGCTTCACAAGTTCCGACACTGGTTATGGCGGAACGTGGCGCGGGACGCATGCAGCATGGTGATATTCAGTGGACATTCCCCGATAGTGAAGACACTAATTCGCAGCCTATCACAGCATTATCCGAAATGCTCAACAACTATCAGCAATCGGTGGTGAGCCTGCTCGGTGGCGAAGACCTCAATAGTATAGACCCGTCATCTGAACCGCAACCCGGGCAGGGAGGATATGAATGTCACTTCACGGGCATGAAACCATCTACGACTTTCTACACTATAGTTGGGAGTTATAGCAACAGCAAGGGTGTAGCGACGGTTGGCGAGCAGGTGTACAACATAGCCCTGAAGATGGAAGGCTCAACAGAAATCACTTTCACTATTGAGCAACCAATGACCCTGTATCTGGTATTTGCCGACACGGAAACCGCCAACTGCAAAGTGGATGGTATCAAATATACCGCCGCGACAAACACTATCTCAATACCACTTGAAGCGGGAACGCACACTATCAAAAAAGGAGACTCACGTAACCTCTTTTACATCAATCTCTACCAGACGGGCACTGCTCTGCCGAGCGTGAAAACCGATAAAGACGATGCTTATAAGGTAATCGAAAACGGAGTGCTCTATATCATTCGTGACGGCATGAAATTCACAGCTGCGGGTGTAAGAGTACAATAAATAATTTATGAAAATGCATAGAATAATTCCTCTGCTAATAGCCTTGTCGCTATTAGCATGTAATAAATCCAACGATAATATGACAATAGACACTACTTGGGATAAGGTATTCCCGCTTTCGGACAGTGTGACTCACTCAAAAGTGAAGTTCAAAAATCAGTATGGCATAACCCTGGTAGGTGATTGCTATACTCCTAAACATCAACAAAATGATGCTCATAAGTCAAAACTGCCTGCCGTGGCAGTGTGCGGACCTTTTGGAGCTACCAAAGAGCAGTCGAGTGGTTTATATGCCATGCGAATGGCTGAACGCGGTTTTGTTGCCCTTGCTTTTGACCCGTCCTACACGGGCGAGAGCAGTGGTGAACCTCGACGTACAGCATCACCGGATATGAATACCGAGGACTTTCTGTCAGCTGTTGATTACCTCAGTCGTTTGCCTATTGTGGATACCGCGCGTATAGGTATAATCGGTATCTGCGGATGGGGTGGTATAGCCCTTAATGCCGCAGCCGCGGACACGCGTATCAAGGCTACGGTGGCTTCCACCATGTATGACATGA
>DGSV01000059.1 GCA_002394025.1 Bacteroidales bacterium UBA4353 | reverse complement strand
TCCAGTTTGTAGATGTCCCAGAACTCCCCTGCCTCCGTTTCGGCCGTACCGGTCATGCCGGCCAGCTTATGGTACATACGGAAGTAGTTCTGCAGGGTGACGGTGGCGAAGGTCTGGGTGGCGGCTTCCACCTTCACGTTCTCCTTGGCCTCCACGGCCTGGTGCAGACCGTCGCTCCAGCGCCGGCCTTCCATGATGCGGCCGGTGCTCTCGTCCACAATCTTCACTTTGTTGTCCACTATCACATAGTCCACATCCTTGGTGAACATCGCGTATGCCTTCAGGAGCTGGATTACGGTATGCACCCGCTCACTCTTGAGGGAGAAGTCCTCCATGAGGGCGTCCTTCCTTTCCGCCTTCTCGGCGGCGGACAGGCTCACATCCTGCGTAATTTCCGCAATGGCCGATCCCATGTCCGGGAGCACGAAGAAGTCAGGGTCGCTCACGCTGCCGGCCAGGGTATCGTGTCCCTTGTCCGTCATGTCCACGGTGTTGAGCACCTCGTTAATCACGAAGTAAAGCTCGTCCGTCACCTTGGGCATCTCCCGCTCGTTGTCCTGCAGGTAATAGGCCTCCGTCTTCTGCATGAGGGCCTTCATGCCGGGCTCCGAGAGGAACTTGATGAGGGGCTGATACTTGGGCAGGCCCTTGTAGCAGCGGAAAAGGAGCTTGCCGCCCTCGGCCTCGTCACCCGCGGCAATGAGTTTCTTGGCCTCATTGAGGGTGCTGTTCACCAAGGCCCGCTGCTTGTTGTACAGGTTCTCCACATAGGGCCGATATTCCATGAACTGCTCATCCCCGGAAGCCTTTTCCATGGGCCCGGAGATAATCAGGGGGGTACGGGCGTCGTCGATAAGGACGGAGTCCACCTCGTCCACGATGGCGTAATGGTGCTTGCGCTGCACCAGGTCCGTCATGCGGGTGGCCATGTTGTCACGGAGGTAGTCGAAGCCGAACTCGTTGTTGGTGCCGAATGTGATGTCAGCCTGATAGGCTTTGCGGCGCTCTTCACTATTGGGTTTGTGTTTGTCGATGCAGTCCACCGATAACCCATGGAACATATATATCGGTCCCATCCATTCCGAGTCACGCTTGGCGAGGTAATCGTTGACGGTAACGACATGTACACCGTTGTGCGTCAGTGCGTTGAGGAATACCGGCAATGTGGCTACCAGTGTTTTGCCTTCGCCCGTAGCCATCTCGGCTATCTTGCCTTGGTGGAGAACTACGCCGCCTATGAGTTGAACGTCATAGTGAACCATGTCCCATGTTATCTCATTGCCACCTGCCATCCAGTGGTTTTGATATACCGCCATGTCGCCGTCAATATGCACGAAGTCGTGGTCTATGGATAACTGGCGGTCAAAGTCCGTGGCTTTGACGCGTATTTCGCTGTTGGCAGCAAAGCGCGCAGCTGTGGATTTGACGATGGCGAAAGCTTCGGGAAGTATGTTGTTGAGAACCTCCTCGAACTTGTTGTCGAGGATTTTCTCTTCTTTGTCGATTTGTTTGAATACGCTCTCGCGCTTGTCGATAGGAAGACTTTCGATGCTTGCCCTGAGGTCGGCGATGACTTGTTTCTGTGGAGCCACGTAATTGGCTATCTCGTCCATCAGGTGGGCTGACAGGGTTCGTAATTCATCGTTGCTGAGTCGTTCAACCTCAGCGTATTTATCTTTGACTTTGGCAACTATGGGCATTAGGGCTTTGAGGTCGCGCTCACTTTTGTTGCCGAAGATCTTGCTTAA
Organism: Bacteroidales bacterium UBA4353; assembly: GCA_002394025.1. Lineage (GTDB taxonomy): Bacteria > Bacteroidota > Bacteroidia > Bacteroidales > Paludibacteraceae > UBA3747. The sequence continues at coordinate 21,043 of DGSV01000059.1, read as the reverse complement.
AAAACTTAAAAATCCCATTGCGAATCTATGATGTTAAAATGCTTTTAATATTCTATTTTATCGGTTTTTTCGCTCCACATTTTGAATACTCCTATCGCTTCGTCTCGCAGCAGTGGTATGATAGGTGTGGCTCTTTGCTCAAATGGTTTGTCAAGTTCTTGGTATATGAAGTCGTCGTCGAAGTCAATGTCGGCGGCGTCTTTTCTGTTGTTGGCATAGAATATTTTGCCGATATGCGCCCAATAAATAGCTCCGAGGCACATTGGGCATGGTTCGCATGAAGTGTATATCACGCAGCCTGTGAGGTCAAAGGTGTTGAGTTTTTGGCATGCTTTCCTGATGCATGATACTTCGGCGTGTGCCGTAGGGTCATTAAGCAGCGTGACGCTGTTTGATGATTTGGCTATTATTTCGCCATCGCGTGCTATTACGGCTCCGAATGGTCCGCCGCCGTTTTCTACGCTTTCACGTGACAAACGAATTGCTTCGCGCATCATGGAGCGGTCGGTATCGCTGATGATATTCTCTTTATTCATAAGTTGATAGATTTACGTAGTTATACTAATGCAAAGTTACGTTTTTTCTATCAATTACGCAATAGTGAGCATATATCCTTTTCCTCGTTTGCTGGTTATTTTTATCGTCGAATCTCCGCTGAGAAGTTTGCGCAGTCTGCTCACATATACGTCCATAGACCTTGCGTTATAGTTAGCGTCGTTGTTCCAGAATGTTCTGAGCACCCATTCGCGTTCCACGATTTGTCCGGAATAGGTGCGCAGAATTTTGAGCAATTGGCATTCGCGTCCGGTGAGTATCGTTTCGGTGCCCGTTTCGGTGTCTGTCAACGTCTGCTTGTTGATTTCCAGTACGTAACGTCCGATGTTTATGTGTGTTTCGGGTGCATAGGGTATGATGCCGCAATAGAGCATGAGTTTGCCAAGTCGCAGCACTATTTCACGTGGGTCAAGTTCGGCTTTGATGAAATCTATGACTCCTGCCGCCAAGGCTTCCGTGATATCTTCCTTACTATGCTGATAGCTGATAACCACGATGTTGGCATTGTGATTTGTGTCCAGTACGTTTTGGTAGAACTCTTTTGTGTTGGTGGCATTGGAATTTATGTCGGTAATGACGAGGTGGTGTTTCACGCGTTTGTAGCGACTCAATGCTGTAGTTGCATCCGGGGTTGAGAATACGTCGTAGCCCATAGATGTAAATTCACGCTCCAAGGTGCTGAAGAGTGCCATGGTTTCAGCGTTGTGGAGCAGTAGTATTTTTATTTTTTTATTCATGCTTGCTTATTGAGCCACTGGTCTATCAGGTGCCGGGATATGCTGAAAGGTTTTGGTATGTTCATTCGTAGTACTTCTTGTCGCGTATAGAAGTCCGCTTCAAGCAGTTCTCCGTCTCCGAGCTTTATTTCTCCGCCGGCATAGTCTGCCGTGAAGCCTATCATGATGCCACTGGGGAATGGCCATGACTGTGAACCAAAATAGGTGAGATTGGAGATTTCTATTCCCGTTTCTTCGCGCAGTTCGCGAACCACGCATTGTTCAAATGTTTCTCCACCTTCCACGAAGCCTGATATCAGTCCGAAGAAGTTGGGTCGTAGTGCTGCTCTGGCGAGCAGTGTTTTTTCGCCTCTGTCAACTCGTACTATTATCGCAGGTGCTATGTTCGGGTAGTAGTCTTTACCGCATTGTGGGCAGTGTTTGGTGAGTTCTTCGCTTCTGAGCAATGGTGTGCCGCATGCAGGGCAGAAGCGTGTTGTCCGTTCCCAATGCACCCACATTACTCCGTGGGTGGCAGAGTCAAAGTCGCGAGGTGTCAGTGTAAGCCATGCTGAGCGCAGATCAACCCATTGGTAGCCATCAGGTGCTGCGGCATCGATGCCATAGGCTATGGCATCGCTATCAGGACGCCATAGGTTAAGATTATGTGTCAGCTCACGGGGTACGGTGGAATAGGGGTTAGTTTGTGGCAGACTATCGTTGTAGAGAAGGATCGAACCTGATGTGTTGACAATGATATACTTCATTATTTGGTTCTATTCGTGATGATAAGGTTCGTGATTTATGATTGTCAATGCTCTGTAGATTTGTTCCGTAGCGAATAGCCGCACCATCTGGTGCGACAGCGTCATTTTGCTCAACGAGATACTCGTGTTGGCTCTTTGGCGCACAGCGTTACTAAAACCATAAGGTCCTCCGACTATGAGCCATAGTGTTTTTCGCCCGCTGTCCATTTGCTTTGAGAGCCATGACGCGAATTCTATGCTGCGATATTCGGTGCCGTGTTCGTCAAGGATAGCTACAAAGTCCGAGTCGCCCACACATCGTAATATCTCGTTGCCTTCAAGCTCTTTTTGCTGCTCCATGCTCAGACTTTTGGCATTGCGCAGTTCGGGGATTATTGTCATCTCGAAAGGCAAGTAGCGTTTTATGCGTTTGACATATTCCTCTATAAGGGTGCAAAGGTTGGTGTCCGTGGTTTTGCCTACGAGTAGCAGTTTGATTTTCATACTTCACCCTGTATTATAATAACAACAAGAAACGTCCCTGTGTGGAACGTTTCCGTTGTCCTATAATTAGTCTCATATTATTCCGCGGGATTTTCCTGCTCAGCTGCTTCAGCTTGAGCTTCTTCCTTTGCGGCTTGCGCTTCAGCCTCGATTTTCTCTTGGCGTTTTTTCGCTACTGCTTCAGCTTTAGCCTCATTGACTTTCTCTTCGGCCTCAAGGCGTGCTTTAGCTTCCGCGAGTTGAGCGTCAGCTTGTTTGCGGATTACTTTTTCCAGTCCCTTTTGTTTGTCGGCTTTCCAAGCGTCGAAACGACGTTGTGCTTCCGCTTCGTCAAAAGCGCCTTTCTTGACACCACCTTGCAGGTGCTTCATCAGTAGCACACCCTCGCGGGAGAGGATATTGCGTACTGTGTCTGTGGGCTGAGCACCGCAGTTGAGCCAATACAATGCACGTTCGAAGTTGAGATCAACCGTTGCGGGATTGGTGTTAGGGTTGTAGGAACCGATGCGTTCAATGTAGCGACCATCACGTGGTGCTTCGCTCGTTGCGATAACGATATGGTAGTAAGCGTAGGACTTACGGCCATGACGTTGCAATCTGATTTTTACTGCCATTGTTAGTAAATGATTTTGGTTATTATTTTGTTGAACTATGCCTTTACCCGAAAGGCGACTGCAAAGGTACGATTTTTTTTTCTAATGACAATGCTTTATTTGTCAATTTGTTGTTTTTCTTGCTCTTCGAGTTTGTTTTTCATCTCTATCACGCGTAGCACCGCTGCTACTGACGTTGCGAAGCTCATGCCTCCGTGTCCGAAATAGGGTGGGTTGCCGTCGTAGAGTTCGTTGATTGTGCCGATACATAGCTGGTCCATCTCCGCCTCATATCCCACAAGCAATCGTTCTACGAAGCTGCGTCCGCTATTTTTGTAGATACGCAGGTATGCTTCCACGTATGCGTCTATCGTGCAAGGCCATACCGGTCCGTTGTGATAATTGCGGTCGCGCTCCAGCAGACCACCGACATACATGGGTCTGTAGGCTCCGCTCTTGGGTGATAATGTGCGCAAGCCTTTGGCGGTGAGCAGTTCTTTTGTGCATATATCAAGCACTGATTTTTGCTGCTTTCGGTCAAGTGGTGAGTAGGGTAGTGACACGGCATAGAGCATATTAGGACGAACTTCCTTGTCGTGATAAAGGTCCACAACATAGTCGTCAAGGTAAAGTCCGTTCCAGAAGTAGTTGATGAACGAGCCTTTAGTGATTTCCGCTTGATACTCAAGCATATCCGCATCGTGCAGGTGATGTCTGTGGCGTTCTATCTCCGCCGTGAAGCATAGTGCGTTGTACCATAGTGCGTTGATTTCAACCACGTAGCCTGTTCTTGGGGTTATGGGTCGTGAGTTCTCTACGGCATTCATCCATGTTGCGGGCTGTTCGGTTCCGTTGGTATATACCAGTCCGTTGCTATGCAGGAACAGGCGCGGATGTTTATTCTGCCGCAGGAATGTCATGATTTCTGTTACCACATCAGCATAACGTTTCACGGCTTCGTCAAGTCCTTTGTGCTGTGCGAAACGTTGTATGGCGTTGATAGCCCACAGCAGAGCGTCGGGTTCGTCAATGCCATGCAGTTTGATGTCTTCGTTATGTCCGCTGATAAACGCTCTGATTTCCGGCACTGCCGTTTGGTCCATGATGGCATCCCAATACTCGTCACGTCCTATTGTCAGTGTACATCCCGGAAGCGCTTGGAACTGGTTTCGTGCTTCCGCCACGAACCATGGGTATCCCGCCAGTAGATAGCATTTCCCGCCTTGGCGTTTATAGAATTGCGCAGCACTGTTACGCAGGGTGTTATACATATCCGTGCGTGCGTTGCGGCGTGTCATCTCCATGTCCCATACGCCTTTCAGGGCGCGTGGTTTCACGGGGCTGATACCTGCCGAGAATATTATGCTTTCGCCTTTTTTGATAGGCATTTCAAAGGTACCGGGCACAAGCAGGTCCTCAAGATATTCCAGCCCGCGTTCACGTTCTTTGAAATATTCGATATCCTTGTACCAGTCGGGCTTGTGTGTATAACTGTTCTGGCGTGAGAACTGCATATAGAGTTTGGGGTATTCTGGGTATAGTTGCATGGCTATGCCGTTGTCCACTTCTTCGAAAGCCGTATTGGCTCTGTCGTTGGCATGCGTGAGTTGGTTTACGCTGCGAAATGCCAAGAAAGGTTTGAATCGCAGTGTGGTGGGGCTATGCGCTTCGAGCAGGGTGTAACGAATGAGCACTCGTGGTTCAAAGGATACGAGCATTCGCTCTTTGGCGAGGATCACGCCACCTACGCGATAAACGGTGCGCGAGATGACTTCGCAGTCGAATTGGCGGATATACTTGTAGCCATTTGGGTTGGTGCTTCCGCCTTTGTACTGATGCACGCCGAGGTTGAATTCCGCACCATGCTGAATAACTGTCTCGTCAAGACTTGAGAGCAGCACGTAGTTGTCATCGCCGAGCTCGGGCAGTGGAAGAACGAGTTGACCGTGGTACTTGCGGGTGTTGCAGTCAACGAGGGTGGTGCTGTTGTAAGCGCCGGCGCGGTTGGTACGTATCATCTCTTTGGTTAGGGAACGTGAGAGATTGATAAGTAAAGTTTTGTCGAAATTGAGGTAACTCATGGCATTATTTTTTTGTTGTTATTTTTGCTTGATATGAAATAGTTGCTCTAAAGTGGCTTTAATGGTTGCGTTATGGAGCTTGTCAGTTGTGATGAGCAGTACTGTGTCCAATCCGGCGATGGTTCCCATGATGAGCGGGTTGTCAAGTTCGTCAATGCTTACCGCCACCGCTTGGGCATAGCCTTTTCTGGTTTTTATGACGCAGTTATTGCCTTGGAAGTTGATGCTATAAATAGGTGGTCTATTATCGCGTTGTTCTTTTTCCACGGCTTTTGGGGTGGGCATATTATTGCTTCGCGGCAGAGTGTATGTCATCAGCCCGTTTATGTCCTTGCGACGTTTGATATGCAGTTCGTCGAGGTCGCGTGATATGGTGACCTGCGTGACCTTGCAGCCGTATTCGAGTAATGCGTCGCGCAGCTGGTTTTGAGTGCTCACCTCGCCGCGTTCTATCAGGCGTACTATGATTTCGCGTCGCTGTTGTGCTGTCATACTATGATGTTATTGTCGGTTATGTCATGGTCCTGTAGCAGGAAGTCTGTCACGGGGTCTTCCACGTAGCGTTGTATGGCACGTTTGAGGGGTCTGGCGCCGAATTGCGGGTCATAGCCTTCTTTGCGAATTTTCTCGTAGGTGTCATCGGTGAGTGTCAGGGTGTAGTCCAATACGCTGAGACGTTTGCGCAACTTGTTGAGTTCAAGGTCGATAATGGTGTTGATAGACTCGCGTGTCAGAGGATCGAAAATCACTGTTTGGTCTATGCGGTTGAGAAATTCCATAGAGAATTTTTTGCGCAATTCCCTGTTGATGATATGTTGGTTGTTCTCGGCTGTGGTTTCCGGTGTGATAACCTGAAAACCAAATCCTTTCCCCTCCTGCGCAAGGCGTGCCGAGCCCACGTTTGATGTCATTACGATGATGGTGTTTTTGAAGTCCACGACACGTCCGTGACCATCAGTGAGTCGCCCTTCGTCCATCACCTGTAGCAGCAGGTTGTAGATGTCGGCATGAGCTTTTTCTATCTCATCAAGGAGCACTATCGAGTAAGGTTTCTGACGCACCTTTTCAGTCAGTTGGCCACCTTCTTCATATCCTATATATCCGGGCGATGACCCTATCAGTCTCGTGACGGCTATGCGCTCCATGTATTCGCTCATGTCGAAGCGTATCACAGCGTCTTCGGTGCCGAACATGAATTTCGCGAGGCATTTTGTCAGGTATGTTTTTCCTACTCCCGTAGGTCCGAGGAATAGGAAAGTTCCGATGGGCTTCTGGGGGTCTTTGATGCCGACCCTGTTGCGTTGTATGCAACGTACGGCAGCATCAATGGCGGCGTCCTGACCTATCACGGTGGCTTTGAGTTCTTGAGCCATGGTGCGTAATCTCTGTTTTTCGTCGTTGGCTACGCGCTCCACGGGGATGTTTGTGCTGATGGCTACCACGCGTGCTATAGTATCGGTATCAACCACGGGCATCTCATCTTCATGGGTCTTGTAAAGCTCTTGACGCATGATATGCAATTCCTTGTTGATTTGCATTTCCCTCAGACGTATTGATGCTAACTTTCCGCTGTCTTGGAAGCGGTAGGCTTCTTGCTTTTGTTCGCGCAGCTGCGCCAATTCTTTCTCAAGTTCGTCGATTTCCGGTGTGGTGAGGTATGTTGTCATCTGGTTGCGCGCTCCTGCTTCGTCCATGATGTCTATCGCCTTGTCAGGAAATTCACGGTCTGTGATGTATCGTTCAGCCATGCGCACGCAGGCATTGAGAGCCTCTTCGCTGTAGTGAACATGGTGGTGTTGTTCATATTTGGGTTGGAGCAGTTTGAGAATAGTCAGTGTGTCGGTAGGTGAGGTTGGTTCGATACGTAAGCGCTGAAAGCGTCTGTTTAGGGCTCCGTCTTTCTCAATATGCTGTGTATATTCCTTGCTCGTTGTGGCGCCTATGAATTGTATTTCGCCTCGGGTCATGGCGGGTTTGATGATATTNNAGTGGTGGCACCAATAACCCTAATCTCACCTCTTGCAAGCTCAGGTTTGATGATATTTGCAGCATCCATACTGCCCTCGGCATTACCGGCTCCCACGATATTATGGATTTCGTCCATGAATAGTATGATTTCAGGATGCTGTTTGAGTTCTTCGAGCATGGATTTCATGCGTTCCTCAAACTGCCCGCGGTATTTGGTTCCCGCCACCATCAGTGTCATATCTATTTCTATGATGCGTTTTCCGCGTAAAGTTGCCGGTATCTGCTGTGCCACAATGCGTTGCGCTAATCCCTCAACGATTGCCGTCTTGCCTACTCCGGGCTCTCCGATGATGAGCGGGTTGTTCTTTTTGCGGCGGCAGAGGATTTGAACTATGCGTTCTATTTCATTGTCACGTCCTATGATGGGGTCCAATGCGTTTTCAGAGGCAAGTCTGTTGAGGTCTCTGCCGTATGCGTTGAGAGTAGGAGTGTCGCGATACTGCTTATTGCGGGGTGATGTTTGCGTGCTGTCTCTGCGAGAAGTGTCGTGTTGTGGTTGCTCGTCATCACTAATGTTTTCGCCATCGATTTCACGCACCAGTGTGTTGTAGTCAAGGTGGTGTTTAGCCAGATATGCCGCGATGGGGTTTTCGGGCTCGAACATCATCTTGCGCAGCAGAGCCAGAAGCAGGTGTACTGCGCCGACTTCAAGAGAATGTGTCCTGCGGGCTTCGAGTTCCGAAGTACGAATGACTTGTGTACAGTCGTTGCTCATATAAACCTTGCCGTCGAGAATGAGTTTGCTGTCAGTGTGAAGGTTTGCTATGATGCGTTCCTGAAGGTCGCTGATATCTATTTCATGCTCTAACAGATAGGGCAATGCGTTGTTGTTATCCCGCAAGGTAAGACTGAGCAGCAGGTGCAACGGCTCCAACTGGTCATTATTATATTTCTTAGCCTGTTCGTAGGCTTGGTTGAGGATGTCTTGAAATTCTTGTGAGTGATTAATCATCGCTATTTGTTCTCAGAATTTTAATGTGTGTGTAATAAGTTCTCTATATGTCGGTTTAATCTGTCGAGTGTTGCGGCACGTTTTTTATTGAGTATCATCACATATTGTTGTTCAATACCTATTGCGTCGCTATGTTCTATGTCATCGTAAACAAGTTCGTAACGTGTTGCCAGCCATATTGGGCATACGGTGTACCTGATTGCTCTGGCGTGTACGAGTCTTATCAGTTCTCCGAGGTGTTTGTCGGGCATGACCCGGTAGTTGAGTTGCGCCCCTAATTCGCCGGCGAGGTGCTCAAGGCGCAGTGTTATGGCGTCGTTGTCCTGAATGTGCAACTGACATAATGGCAGATTTTCCAGTGACGCGGGGTCACTATATCCTATGTTATTAACTACTGCAAAAGGTGTGCTAAAAAGTGCTTTGGAACATAGGAATGTGTTGTTGACTTCTCGTGTTTTAGCCGTAGGTATGGCTCCCACATCGGCGTATTGGTCTTTTATCATTTTCTCCATTTGTCGCACTGTGGAGCAGTACACTACTTCGAGTTCTATGCCTGCGCTGTCGGCCATTGCGTGCAGCACGCTGCTCACGAGCGAATTACCGTCAGCGCACCATAACGCGCTGTCGCATACCGCAACCATCTTCCCGCGCCGCAGCATTTGATCGTAGTCGCTCTTATGAAGTCCGCGATACAGTCCGTGCGCCACGACAAGGGCGACGAGTAATACGGCACTGACGGATATCAGTAACCACTGGTGACGTGATATGATTCGGGCTTCTTGCTGCATAGGATTTGACGATATGTAGTATCAGTCGAAGAATGCCCATGAGATACCCAGTTTCCACTGAACGGGATTGAGGGGGTATGTGGGCATGGAGTAGTATTTGTAGTTCGTGAACCAATAGTTAAAGTGGCTCATGAGCAGATAGAATCTAACTGTCTTAAGTTTAGCGTTTATGAAGGCTGACAACACGGGGTAGTTGCCGACTTTTTCTTTGTTCTGAATGTCGAATTGTGCAGTAGCGGGGTTGTAGATGGGAGCATAGTACTTAGTGTGGTAACGCATGTCAACACCTATTTGAATATCAAAGACTTTGAACCAACGGTCTTTGTAGTAAATCGAGTGATACAGGGCTATGTCGGGCAGGGGCAACACTTCGCTTGAGGAGTGTTGATAGACAACGTTATTCTCCATTCCGAAACGTTTGGTTGAAATGTTGAATTTGAGGTCGGCGCTGAAAACCTGTACGCTGCCGTCGTGTTGGTGAGGTTTGCCGTCATAGCCGAAATAGATGAGTTTGCTCACGTTCTCAAAACCTATTTTCAGTTCTCCCTGAACGTATTTGCTGGGGTATGATAATGTTCCGCCTCCATAGACACGTATCGTTTTGTCGAAATCGTTGAACCACCAATAGTGGTTTGAGGCGTATTTATGTATGAAGTAGTTAGGATTTTCGCTGCGAAGGTATGCCTTGGCTTTGATGCTCACCGTGTCTTTTCCGATTCTGAAGCGTGCACGGATATCTCCGTTAACATCAAATTCTCCTATCTTGTAGCCGGCAACGCATACGTCGCCACGAACGTTGAAGTCCACGTACTTGCCGTGGTTGCGGGTTATCATGCCTCCAACGCGGGTGCTATTGACCCACTGATTGGTCAGCGTACTGTCTTTTTGGAAATAGTTATAGCGCTGCACTTCATTATAGGCGTATGCGGTGATACCTATGCCGGCTTTTGTGTAACCTTCCTCAAAACTGGCGAGGATAGTATTCTTGATGTTGAAAACATGCGCCGTATCCCAAGTTACAGAGTGGTTATAGAAGGTGTTTTCGAAGAATACCTCGTTGACAATCCTCTCCTTGAAACTGCGGTATGACCCATCGATCTGAAAGGCATGGCTGATGGTGAATGCCGGCACGAAGTATTTGGCAACCGAATCAGTGCCTTCAATTGTTCGTTCGCGGTATGTTCCGAAGTGGTAACCATGGTTGTAATATGCTGACAGGTAGCGAAATGCCGATGTAGCGTCAGTTAGGTTAGTACCGATGTCTTGCGCTTTTATTTCCTTATTCATGCTTTCTGCGGTAGCTATACCTCCGTTGTCGTGGCTGTGGATTGTGGTGAGTGACATCGAGCCGCGACCATAGTAGCGTTCTCCGTCATAACTCGCAAAGAGGCTACCCGTGAAATCCTTGCTCGCCTGATTTTGATATTGTCCGATAGGCGAGAGGTATTCCAGTGTTATGCCGAGATTGGTGCGCCGGTTGAGATTTCCGGTGAAGATAAAACTCACGTTATCTTCCTTGCGATATGTTGCTCCGCCGGTTTTATAGCTTATGTTACTATAGGGCAGACGGGTGTTGTAATACTGAACATCCTGCGGTGTGATGAAAAAAGGACTATAATTATCGGCAAAAAGGAAATCGTTTTTGCGTACACGATCGAAGTATATCTTGGGTTGCACAGCCGAGAGCCATGTCGCGTTGTAGGCATTGGCTATCGAATACTTGTCGATGGGGTTTTTCAGAAAAAAATTCAGAAACAAGGTGTCAAAAGTCACTGTGTCAACTTCAGCGGTAATGTCACGCAACTGCCATGTTTTTACGATTCGAGGTATGTTGGGCTTAAAGCGGGCATTCACCGCCGTGACGCAGCACAGCAGCAAAAAGAGCAAAATATGTCGGTGCGGACTTCGCATACTTACCACAAAGGTACGAAAAAAATGATAATAAATGTCAATAAAAAGCAATAATTGTGTACCTTTGCATTATAAGGTGCGAATAGTGGGCATATCACCCACCATTGTTGCCTGTTTTTTCGTAATACCGTTTAATTGTAATGCTATGTCAGATACCATTCGCAGTCAGTTGTTAGCTTATGCTCAATGTTATGAGACGGCAGATTTTCTTGTTGGCGATCCTTCATCGTTCATGCACCGAGTTTCCGGAGAGCAAAACCGAGAACTAATGGCATGGATAGCATCGGCGTTCAGCTATGGCCGTCGCGAGCAATTCATGGCGAAAATTGAGTATATCCTCAACCTCACAGGCGGAAATGTCTATCAATGGGTTGTTGATGGGTGTTTCCTACAGGCTTTTCATGAGGGTGACACTTCATGTTTTTATCGTTTATATACTCATGCCGACGTCAGTGTGTTTTTGTCCGCCACGCGACAACTGCTGCTAACTTATGGGTCGCTCAAAAGTTTTGTATGCGCCTCGTCATTACGACCTGTCACAGCCCATTCCGCGGTAGAGGCTCTATGCCGTTACTACGCTCGCTATCAGTGTAAAATGATACCCAAGGACGCCACTTCCCCATGTAAACGTGTATGCATGTTTCTGCGTTGGATGGTGCGTAGCGACTCCCCTGTTGACCTCGGACTATGGCGCGATATGATTGACCCTGCAACGCTCATTATACCTCTTGACACTCATGTTATGCAACAGGCTCATCGTCTCGGACTATTGCAGACAGTAACGGCTTCCATGCGCACCGCAGTGCATCTCACGGAGCGTTTAGCGGACATATTCCCCGGCGACCCGGTCAAAGGCGATTTCGCGCTTTTTGGATACGGAGTAAATAATAAGTAAGTATTTGTTGGAATACTTTCTGCTTTTACAGCAGTAAATAAAATAATAGTAGCTAACATATTGTATAAAATGAATGGCGGATACACAATCATGTGTCCGCCATTTGCTTATATCTTATCAGATATTTACCATCCGCCAAAACCACCGGGTCCTCCTCCGCCATTGCCGGAGTAGTTGCTCAGCTGCACCGTAGAGCCGCCCGTGCATGTAGCCGGATAGTAGCCTTCGCCTCCAAAGATGGCTGTTCCGGAAGCTGTTACGCCTTTTTTTAGCGATGGCGTTGATGGCGCTGACACGACCATCGTAGAGCCTCCGCTGTCGGGTGTACGGAATGCTAATACGTTGCTGCCATAGGTGAGTGAATACCATGTGTTCTGGCTCCACGAGCGCGTGCTGTAGCATGATTGTGTCAGGCTGGCTCCGCGTTCCAGACCTCCGAGAGCCACCAGTGTGCCGCCGCTGACGTATAGTTTTTTCTGCTCCTCGCTGTTGGCGTCGATAGCCACCTCGGCGCCCGAAGCGCCTATGGCATACACTAATCCACCTTGGATATAGCAGTTGCCGTTGGAGTCTATGCCGTCGTTGTTGCGTGCTCGGGCATATACCATACCATCGCTAATGGTGAGGTCGCTGGCGGCATTGAGAGCGTCATCGTAGGCATCAACGATTATTTCTCCGCCACTGATGGTCATGGTGCTCTTGCTCTCTATGCCCTCACCGTTTTTGCCTGAGGTGCTCACAGTAATGCTGCCACCGCTGATTACTATGCCGCCGCGGTAGTTGTAGATTATGTTGCCGCGGTAGTCGGTCTCGCCAGTGTCGACTTTTGTGCCGGCTTTGATGCCTTTTGGCGCCGAATAATAGCTATTATCAATCCAGTCGGTATTGCCGGTGTAGTTGGTGTATTCGTTGCTGCCGTTGTTGTAATACAGTCCGCCGGTCGTTGTGATGTCTATCACGGCCTCGCCGCCTATTGTGAGCAGGCTGTCGCACTTCATGCCTTTTCCTCCTGAGCCGCTGCTGTTCAGTGTCAGTGTGCCTGCGCTGATGTTGATATTTGCATCGGCGCTGATGGCGCACGAGGCTTTGGTCTCAAGGTCTGTGGCATCCCAAATGCCGTTGCCGGACGTGCTGACGTTGACGCTGCCGCCCGTGACGTAGATGTCGCCCTGAGCCTTTATGCCTTTTGCGGCTAATGCCGTTACACTGATGCTTATTGTGCCGCCACTGATGTACATATTTCCGCTGTCTTCATCTTCGTGGTCTGTCGTTTGTCCGGTACTACCGACCGTGGTGTCCTCGATGTCGCACTGTATGCCGTCATCGCTCACACCGCTGATATTGACATTGCCGCTTTCCATGAGGAAGTACTGCTCGCAGTTGATGCCGTCGCCTGCTGCCGAAAGCACGTTGATAGTGGCGTTTTTAACGGAGATATATTCTCCGGCTTTGATGGCATGTTTTTTATTGCCATAAACGTTGAGAGTGCCTTTCTGCTTAAACTCAATATGTCCTTTAGCATATAGGCAACCCTTTTGCGAGCCTGTGGCAGCGTCAGTTAGCGTTGATATGGTTCCTTCGTTCAACTTGATGTTGATACGCTTGCTGTTCTGTACATGTATTGCCGCTCCGGAATAAACGGGGGTGCTGTTCGTCAACGTCAATGCGTTGAGTTGCAGAGTGGTTTTGTATGCTCCTTCAGTATAGAATTCGCCGTCGGAGCTTGTTCCTGATAGTGTGTAGGTGATTTCCTGCGCCAAGTCACTGCTCTGAACCACACTGACGTGGGCTCCGTTATGGCTGATAGTGAGGTGTTTGGCAACATTGCCGGCTACTGTGAGTGCCGACGAACTGCCGTCAAAAACGACATCAACTGCATTGTCTGTAACGGCAGTTTGGTCAACATACATTTCGTCTATATCTGTCAGCGCGAAAGACTTGCCCATAACCTCAAGAGTGGTGCCATCGCTGTATGGCATTACCCCGGTTTGGGTTGCGGGGAATAAATACGTTACGTTATCAACTCTGATGTTCAGGGTTTGTGCTGACAAATAGCCAATGGTAGCGACACAGGCTATCAATATTGCTAATATCTTTTTCATTTCACAACGATTTTTTGGGATTTGTTACCGATAACAACAACATACACACCAGTTTGTAATTCGGGTAGCGCCTGACCCAAATTGTCGTAACTGCCGATTTTGATTCCTGACGGGCTGTAGATGTCAACATGACAATTATCCGGAGTGATATTGTCAATTGATGTTAAGGTTCCGTCAACAGAGAACTGCATATATGCCAACTCAGATAATGCGAATGTTGCTGTCTGGCTGCCATTGCTCACCAATAGTTCTGAGCCATGAATGCTCAACGTCAGATTTTCAACTGACATCGCTGTCAGTGTGCCCTGATTATCGCTGAAGACAAGATAATCATAATCATACGCCATAAGCGATAAGGCGTAGAATGTCATCATGAGTAAAATGGTAAAGCGATGTTTCATAACAAAAATCTTTGTGATTGTTAAAACATAATATTGACCTGCAAAATTATTGCATTTTAATTACACAAAATTGACTGTTTGTAGTAAATTGTTATTAAATTTTCGCATGTAATTTGTAAAATACTATATTTTTATTATCTTTACGGCGTATTTGTTGTTAAAAAGTCGCATTTTGAAGCATAAGACTAATAAATATGAATAACGAATTAAAATCGCATCCTGTACTTAATCATCAGATGATTGACGAGTGTGGCGTATTAGTTGTCGATGTTAATTCTATGCCCGTCGGTGAGCGTCCTTTCCAGTCCGACGTATTGGTAATAGGTATATGCATGGAGGGCTCTGCAACTTTTCATTATGATATGCAGCCAACCCAATTCGTGAAGCATGATGTTGCCATAACTTTGCCGCAGCATATTTTCACCTATAGCTCAACATCGTATGATTATAAGGCTATACTGATTATTATTGCTCAAAATATGTTCAAAAAACTCATAAAGCGACAGTCGTTTGTTGATTATAAGAAGTATCATTATCGGCCTTCACATCATCTGACCCAAGAGCAGTTCTCTAAAATATCGGATATAGTGCGTGTACTGAAGTTCGTTAGCGAAACATTTCATCCAAAGCGTGAGGAGACAATAGAAAATCTGCTTGACCTGTTTTTTTATACTTACACGTACTATCGTGGTGATAGTGTGGAATCGGTGACTAAGGCTCATCGCTCAGAGCAGCTTTTCAGCCTCTTCTATGACCTGCTTTTGGCTAATTACAATAAACATCATTTCGTAACGTGGTATGCCGGGCAACTTAACCTATCGCCTAAATATCTCTCACTGGCTATAAACAAGGCGACTGGTAAGACGGCAAACCAGTGGATTGCTATCGTTATCACCGAACAGGCTAAGAAATTGCTTCGCAATCGAGAGGACATGACAGTGCAGCAAATTGCCTTTGAGCTCGGATTCAGGGAAAATGCCGCATTCTGCCGCTTTTTCAAGGATAACACGGGACTTAGACCTTCCCAATTCAGACATACTTAGAATTATGGAGCATTATGACATAATATCTGATAGGCAGCAGGCCGTACTGACCTATCTGACAAACCTTAACATACCTTTCACCACCTATAATCATCCTGAGGGTAAAACGATTGAGGAAGCCAAGCGTTGGTGGCATGACGACGGCAGTGTGCATTGCAAGAATATCTTCATGCGTAATCACAAAGGTGACCAACATTATTTGATATGTTTTCCATGCGATGACGACCTTGCTATTCATGACCTGGAACATTGGCTAAAGGATGTTTTGGTGTCGCGGGGTATGAAAGCCCCCGGCAAATTGTCATTTGCGTCTGCGGAACGCATGATGCGTTATCTGGGATTGGAACCGGGCAGTGTTAGTCCTTTCGGATTAATCAACGATACCGAGCACCACGTAATCCTGTTTTTGGATGAGCGGCTCAAAGATGCGCAGTCGTTAAGTTTTCATCCTAACGATTGTCATGGTACTGTGGTAATCAGTCAGCAGGCTTTTCGGCGTTTTTTGAGTTGTGTAGGTAATAGGGTGGAGTATATACAAACGTCATGTCGCGGTCTATGACAAATATTTCTCGCGCGTATCCTGCGCCAAACGGCGATAAGGCGTTGTTGCTACTTCTTCGGCATTTAGCATAGGCATAGTGTCGATGGTCATAGTAGCCGGGCCTAGTCGAAATTCGTTTTGCGACAGTGCTTCATAAAAGCCGTTGAGGCGTATCGGTTGTATGCCCAGTGCGAGGCGTTGCGCAATGTAGAAGGCTCCGGCATGAAAAGTACCAAGCAAACCGTCGCGGCTTCGCGAACCCTCGGGAAATATCAGCAGACTATAACCTTTCGCCACAAGAGGCCTCACTTTTTCAAGCATGGCATCAACACTGTCATCGGCATTTGGAAATGATGCCGTGCGGGCTATGACTCCGAACAGAATGTTGTTGCATACCCATCGCCTACTTAATATAAGCAACTTGGGGTGGGCTGCCAATAGTGCTACGGTATCAAGCAAACTGTTATGGTTGGCTATGTACACCATGGATTTTCCGACTTCGAGTTTGGGAAGTTTTGAAATCCGGCATTTCCATGGTAGCAGGTGTATCAACATGCGGCATACTATCTGAAACATCCGATGATAGACATCATGGCACTGCACCCCACATCGCATCAGTGCCGCAAAGACAAGGCTGACAAAGATGAAAGGAAGCACGACAAGGAGCAGCATAGTACAGAAATATACTGTGCGCCAATAGCGGCGCGGCAGACCGTAAACGACAGCGAGCACACACTGTATGGTATTCAGAATACTGATACGCAGGAAATCCGTAGCCGGTCTGAAATGGCTCACACGCTGTTCACGAGGAGGGTAATAGACATCTATCTTGCAGGGAATAATTTTCACGTTAGCCCATGCAGCCCATACAAGCAGTTCCAGTTCCGCCTCATAACGCGATGTCAGTATGCGCAGACCGTGGAGGTGTTGTAGTGGATAGAGGCGCATACCACATTGCGTGTCAGGCAAACGCAGACCTGTTTGCACCATGAACCAGAAATTGGAAAACCTATTTGCGAACAGACTGCCGCCATTGATATCTTTGTCAGAGAGATTTCTGCTGCCGACAATGATGGCATCGGGGTGTACTACGGACATTCTGACCAGTGACGGTATCTCACTGGCTAAGTGCTGCCCGTCGCTATCCATGGTCAGAGCATGGCTGTAACCCAACTCACGGGCACGCTCAAAACCGCGATTGAGGGCATAACCCTTGCCGCGGTTAGTGGGATAGGATATTACTTCTATGGGAAAGTCAATGCCGCTCAGTATATCGGAAGTATTGTCACTACTGCCATCATTAACGACAATGATGTGTTCAACATATTCGTGCACCGCATACAGCACGTCACGCAAAGTGGCGTGGTTATTATAAGTCGCTATCAGAGCGCAAATATGTGAAGGACATTTTGGCATATATCAGATGTTCGTCACTGATGTTTATCTTGCAAACTCCTTTATGGTTGTCGCTCAATTCAATCAGGCAAGTTTTGTCGGGCGTGAGTGGTACAAGAAATTTGGCTTCACGAAGCGATATTGTTTTTATCATGTCTCCCAATTCCTGCTGGCATATCTCCAGCGCTATGTCTATCATATATGCGGCGGGAACAATGGGGTTGTCGGGGAAGTGAGCCGCGAAAACATCATGCTGTTGATTGAAACAGAGTTTATAGCGCCCATAGTCGATGCCAAGCCATTGATATAGTGAGTTGTTGTCATTCACTTCTTCAACTCCTCCAAAGCTGCCTTATAGGCTTCTGAAGCACTGTTAACAACGCAGAAATAGCCTGTGTAGTTCCATATATTGCGCGCAACAAGAGCCTTAATCTGAAGCGCGATACCGAATTCCGACTTCTGTTTCATGTCTTCGTCAACGTCAATACCACTATTGAGAGCCATGTCGTGTACTTTCTCTATTACTGAATGTGGCAGTTCGTATTCCTCGGCATAAATCTGAGGATTGGCGTAGCGCTTGGTAATCTGTTTGCGCAAGCTGTCAGTCAGTTCAGTACTTATCTCTATCAATATTCCCTTTGCGCTGAGTTTATTGGCATAGGGTGTATAGCGACTTGTGTCGGCGGGAATGAAAATATCAGGCATGATACCACCTCCGCCATATACTGTGCGGCGCTTTACGAGAGTGTAGTAGCGTAGCGAGTCGGCGAAATGGATACTGTCGGCACTTGTCATTTCGCCATGGCGATAGCGTTGTTCGATATCGTCCTTGTAGTCAACATCTTTATAAGGTTTCTGTATGCATCTTCCTGACGGAGTGTAATATCGCGATACTGTCAGTCGGTATGCTCCTTCGCCAGGGGCTGGGAATTGTCTCTGCACTAGTCCTTTTCCGAATGTGCGGCGTCCGATGATTATTCCGCGATCCCAATCCTGTAAGGCACCGCTGACGATTTCTGACGCTGATGCCGAATACTCGTCAACGAGCACCGCAACGGGTATGTCACGCATAGTGCCTCGTCCATCGGCGCGGAGCACTTGGCGCGGCTGGTGGACGCCTTCGGTATAGGTTATTAACTGCCCGGCCGACAGGAACTCGTTGGCGATGTTCTGTGCCGCCTGAAGGTAACCGCCACCATTGCCGCGGAGGTCAAGAATAAGTTTCTTGGCTCCGCTTTTGCTCAACGTGCGCCATGCCTCAATGAATTCCTCATAGGTGTGAGCACCGAAACTATTAATCTTGATATATCCGACATCACGTGTGGACATATAGTAGCCGTCAACGCTGGTCACGGGAATCCTGTCGCGAGTGAGGCGGAAATGAAGCGGCTCGTTCACACCTGCCCTCATAACGCCTATTGTCACCGTCGTGCCTCGCGGTCCGCGAAGTAGTTTCTGGATGCGGTTATTACTGATTTTCACACCGGCTATCACGCTGTCACCTACGCTGACTACACGGTCGCCGGGGAGTATGCCGCTTTTTTCTGCCGGACAGCCACTGATTGTCTGAATGACGTAGAGAGTGTCCTCTATCATCTGATATTGTATGCCGACACCCTCAAACTCTCCTCCCAAATGCTCGTTAGACTGGCGCAACTCGTCTGCAGTAAGATAGGCGGAGTGGGGGTCTAACTGTTTCAGACTGGCTTTGACGTTGTTGATAATCAGGTCTTTGAAATCTACAGTGTCAACATAACTGCTCTGTATATGGAACAGAAAACGCACATAATCTTCTATTAACTGCCGCTGCTCATAGTAGGCTACTTGAGCTCTTGACAGCATGAATGTCGCAAGTAATAATATCGTTACAAGATGACGGCGCATATCAGTATTTCACTATTTTTTTCTCTTCACGCAATTTCTTGCTGATGTTGTCAAGAATGCCGTTGATGAACTTGTTACTATCGTCAGAGCCATATTCACGCGCAAGATTGATATATTCGTTCATTGATACGTTGAGCGGTATGGTAGGAATACTCACTATCTCGGCTATCGCCGTAACGAGCACTATCTTGTCGGTAAGTACTATGCGCTCAAGACTCCAGTTTTGCAGTTGCTCCTCAATGAGCTTGTTGTATTCATGGTAGTGTTCTATGGCGTCGCAAAGAATTTTCTTGCCTATCACCTGATCGTCTTCGGCATTAAACATGGGCTGCAGAGGAGCCTTGGAGCCTTCAGCTTCGGTGAATTTTTTTATTGTTTTAAGCACGAAATCCATAGCTTGATCGAAGTCGCTGGCACCGAAAAGACTCTGATCACTGATGGCCTCGAAAAGTTCCGTAGAAATGATAAACACCTTGCGGATGATGTTGCTCCATAATGCTTTATCGGACTCATAATCGCACACTTCCGACGTCATGTACTCATGATAGAAATCCTGCGACATGATAGCGTCAAGCAATATGCGCAGTGTTTCTTCCTGTCCCGCCCAAGTAATATGCGCCGTCTTGCAATATGATTCTAATTCTTCATTATCGGCAATCTGACGTGCCAACCTGTTTTCAACAAAACGCATATTGGGATTACGCTCTTCTTCTGTGGGGAAATACTTGTTGCGTGCGGTGTCTATACGTATTTCCGCTTCGCGTGTTATCTCGGGAAGCAATAGCAGAAGACGGGCATAGGTGTCATAAGTTTCAGCATAAGAACGTGTTAATTTGCGAGACTCGGCGGCAGCTAAACGGCGCAACTCAAACTTGTCTGTAGTCGAAAAACAATCATTTGTCACGGCAGAATATAACTGCAACATAACCTTAGTGCGTATCAATGTACGATTTATCATAATCAGTCTGAAAATTTTGTAAATGCAAATTTAGCACATTTCTGCCACTTACGCAAATATATTGCCCAAAACTCGTTATGAATATAACGCTTGGTATTCTAATAAATTATTATTATCTTTGTGGCATGGTTTCATAATTATTAATAGTGACATTATAATGACTACTCATTCTTCTTGGTTCTCATTAATTGTTAGTCGAGCTCTCGGCATTACGCTGCTCATGCTAACCATTTTTTTTACATCATGTAAGAAATCCGATAGCGACTCTCCATCCGCATTCATGGCTGATGTCTCTCGACCGACATGGACCGCTATCACGGATTATGATATGCCATCATCGATGAACATAATTGCCGCGGTGGATTTGAAGCAGCAGTTTCCGTCACTGGCGGCTGACTGGCAATTGACAGATAATGACCTGCTTGCCGCATTCATTGGTGACCAATGCTGCGAAGTAGCCAAACCCCACAACTCCTTATTCTATCTGTATATCACGCTGCCGATGTCGCAGATATCCGAAAATAAAATAACATTGCGCTATTGGTCTGCATATTATAAAAACGTTTTTACAGGCGCTGAAACAATAAATTTCGTCAACGATGATATTCTCGGCACTATTGACGAACCATATCAGGTGCTATTCGCTGAACCTTAATACCTATTGCATATATCCTTTAATTTTCGACATTCGGTAAAATATTTGCCTAATTACAGGAAATACACAATCCAAAGACCGATTTTTCTACATAATTTAATAAATAATAAAATGTAAGAAACCTGTCAGGGTTTTAGATACACAAAAAGCGGAAACGACTTGTTTCGTTTCCGCTTTTTGTGTGCGCAGAATGAGACTCGAACTCACACGGTCGTAATGACCACTACCCCCTCAAAGTAGCGTGTATACCAATTTCACCACCTGCGCGAAATAAAATCTGTGCCCAAAACAGGAC
>DGSV01000085.1 GCA_002394025.1 Bacteroidales bacterium UBA4353 | reverse complement strand
GAGGCAGTATATCACGATAGCGGTAAAGTCAATGAAAAGCAATAAATTTTCTTTGCCAATATATAAACTGCTGCATTATGTATTAAGCGCTATTCGACTAATACCTATATACTTAACAATGTATATAGGGGGTTGGAGGTTGTTTAACCAAGATATTGAGCGTTGGTCAGAATGGAAGTCATGTCCCTTCAATAGTCGTTTCTGGAAATTTGTGTTCCTAATGACAGAGTTCAAGGAATTCCGCAATATCTGCTACTATCGTATGGGTAAGTTGCAGTATTTCTTGCGTTGGATGTGTCCAGCTTTGGATAGTTTATATATTCGCACGAAAGGTATAGGTGGCGGTTTGCTGATACAGCATGGTTTTGCGTCGATTATCCAAGCGGAGCATATAGGCGAAAACTTTAAGGTTTTTCAGCAGGTAACGATAGGCTATAATGGCGACGAACGTCCTTGGATAGGTGATAATGTTGAGATATGTTGTGGCGCTAAAGTGATAGGTGGTGTGAGGGTCGGCAATAATGTTGTAGTAGGTGCCCAGGCTCTTGTTATCAAGGATGTTCCAGATAACGCTGTCGTGGGCGGAGTACCTGCGAAAATTCTAAAAATAAAGGGCTAAATTATTTGATGATTGAGAATGCCGTTGAATATGTTGTTTTATAATTATTTAGAAGTAATAAGGCAACGATTTTAGTTTTAATCTCCTGATTTTATACACCATATTTTTTGTCTTGGAGGGTGCGGATGTCTTCTGAGATGACGTAGTCGTCGTAGTCCATCTGCTTGTCGATGGTGCCGTTAGGGGTGAGTTCGATGATTCGGTTGCAGACGGTGTGTATGAACTCGCGGTCGTGTGATGCCATGAGCACGTTGCCTTTGAAGGCTACAAGGGTGTTGTTGAAGGCTTGTATGCTTTCAAGGTCAAGGTGGTTGGCAGGCGAGTCGAGTATCATGACGTTGGCGTTACGGAGCATCATCCTCGATATCATGCAGCGCATTTTTTCGCCTCCTGAGAGTACGGAGGCTTTTTTGTATATCTCATCGCCGGAGAAGAGCATCTTGCCCAAATAGCCTCGTATGAAGCTTTCTGTGGTGTCGGCGCTCCACTGTCCGAGCCAGTCGACGAGATTGAGGTCTGTGTTGAAGAATTGTGAGTTGTCAAGAGGAAGGTATGCTGTGGTGATTGTGATACCCCAGTTGTATGTTCCTTCGTGGTCGTTGTCGTGTCCTACGAGTATTTCGAAGAGTGCTGTCATGGCTCTCGGGTCGCGACTTACAAAGGCTATCTTATCGTTTTTCTCAACATTGAAATTGACATCGCGGAATAGTACCGTGCCGTCTTCTGCTGTCTTTCCCAGTCCGCTGACTTCGAGAACCATATTGCCCGGTTCGCGTTCAGGAGTGAAGATAATTCCCGGATAGCGGCGTGTTGAGGGGCGTATTTCTTCAACGTTGAGTTTGTCGAGCATCTTGCGGCGTGATGTGGCTTGTTTTGACTTGGCAACGTTGGCGCTGAAGCGGCGTATGAATTCTTCCAGTTCTTTGCGTTTTTCTTCTGCTTTCTTGTTCTGCATCTGCATTTGTTTGAGGGCCAGCTGTGAACTTTCGTACCAGAAGGTGTAGTTGCCGGGGAAGAGTGTTATCTTTTGATAATCAATGTCGATGGTGTGTGTGCTTACTGCGTCGAGGAAGTGTCGGTCATGGCTGACGACGAGCACAGTGTTTTCGTAGTTGGCGAGGTAGTTTTCAAGCCACATTACCGTATCAAGGTCAAGGTCGTTGGTAGGCTCGTCAAGCAGTAGGTTGTCGGGTTTGCCGAATAGCGCACGTGCGAGCAGTACGCGGACTTTTTGTTTACCGCTTAGCTCTGACATAAGTTTGTAGTGCAGTTCCTCGTGAATACCGAGGTTTGAGAGCATGGCTGCGGCATCGGCTTCAGCGTTCCAACCGTCCATTTCGGCGAACTTCTCTTCAAGTTCCGATGCCCGTATGCCGTCTTCATCGCTAAAGTCTTCTTTGAGGTATATGGCGTCTTTTTCGGTTTTGACGTCCCACAACTGCTGATGTCCCATCATTACAGTGTCAAGAACGGTGTATTGGTCGAAAGCGAAGTGGTCCTGCTGCAGTACTGAAAGTCTTTCGCCATGTCCGAATGTGATGGTGCCTCGCGTGGGGTCAAGTTCGCCGGACAGCATTTTGAGGAATGTCGATTTTCCGGCTCCGTTGGCCCCGATGACACCATAGCAGTTTCCGGCGGTGAACTTGAGGTTAACGTCCTGAAAGAGTATGCGTTTGCCAAATTGCATGGCGAGGTTGGAAACAATTATCATCTTTTTGTGTTGGTTATTTTGTTTGAATCAGGATTTTTTTTGTTCACGAATTTAGCGAATTATGCTAATTGAAAATTACTCAATGACCAAATAAATATCAAAATAGTAAATGGTTAAATAGTTAAATAGTAAATTGCTTTCACCCCTTTCTTCGGCAGGGGAGGAGTTCTTGACGCGATGTTTCCGTATTTGGATGGCTACAACAACTCTAAAATTTGCTTTGGGTCGTCGATTATGTGCGCCGGCCGATAGGCCTCCAGTTCTTCTCTTTTTCGGAACCCCCATGTTACTCCGCATGCTTCCACGTCGGCGTTGCGCGCTGTTTCCATATCTACGTTGGAGTCTCCGACGTACAGAACTTCATCTTTCGTGAGTCCTGCTCTGCGAATTATTTCGTGAACGATAGTGGGGTCGGGCTTCGCGGGCACTCTGTCGCTCTGACCTATGGTGGCGAGGAAGTGTATCTGCGGGAAGTAGTAGCGCATGAGTCCTTCGACTGCTTTCTGTGCTTTGTTGGTTGCTACGGCTATGCGCACACCTTTCATTTGGAGGTACATGAGTAGTTCCGGTATGCCGTTGTATGGACATGTTTTGTCTGCCTTGTGTAGTTCGTAGTAGGGCATGAAGAGCGCAGTGGCTTCATCAACTTCTTGGGATGTTCTGTGCTCTTCGGGCAATGCTCTCTCAACGAGTTTGCGAATACCATGTCCTACTTTATATTTATACTCCTCGCTAGTGAATTCGGGGTAGCCATAATGGCGCATGACGTAGTTTGCGGCGTCGCCGAGGTCGTCAATGGTGTTGAGCAAGGTGCCATCGAGGTCAAAGATTACGAGTTTTTTCATCTTTGGGAATTTTGTTATGCAAAGATACGATTTTTTTATGATTTTTTGCGTACCTTTGTCGCATGCTGTTACCTAATGATTTTGAAGCTTTGGCTCGTAGTGGCGATTTGGCATGTTCTTGGGAGGCATTTGTCGCTTCTCTGGATTTGCCCTCGCCTGTTAGCGTGCATATCAATGACCGCTTGTCAGCGTCTGAAATTTTCGGTGATATGCTCGCCGAGCGTGTGCCTCACAATGCTGCTGGCTACTATCTTAAGCATCGTCCTAAATTTACATCCGATCCACTGCTTCATGGTGGTTGCTACTATGTTCAAGAGGCTAATTCTATGGCTTTGGCAACGTATTTGGAAAAATATGTAGCTCGTAATGCCATTGCTCTTGATATGTGTGCCGCTCCTGGTGGCAAGAGCATAATAATAAGTCAATATCTTAAAGCTTGTGGCTTTATTGTAGCGAATGAGCCTATGCCTAAGCGCGCTAACGTTTTGGCAGAAAATCTTCAAAAGTGGGGTAATGACAATTTTATGGTAACCAGGGCTTTTCCTGATGAGTTAGCAAAGATAAAAATAGCGTTTGATTTCATATTGGTTGATGCCCCGTGCTCTGGCGAAGGCATGTTCCGCAAGGAAGAGGAGGCTGTTTCGCAGTGGTCAACAAGCAATGTTATGCAGTGCGCCGAGCGGCAGAAAGAAATTGTGGCTAATGCATGGAATTTGCTGAAGGATGATGGGGTAATGATTTATAGTACCTGCACATATAATCATTTTGAGGACGAGGATGTTGTGAGCTGGATATGTGATGAGTTAGGAGGTGTGGTTGCTGAGCAACGTCATTTTTATCCTCATATTGATAAAGGGGAGGGGCTATTCATGGCTGTGATTTTTAAGCGTCAGCAGGCAAGCGTCAGCAGGCAAGCGTCGGTAGTTAAGGCAGATTTTGAGCATGAACCTTTGCACCATTCTTACTCGTATTGCTATGCAGGTGAGCGTTTAGTAGCTATTCAAAAAAACTTTGAAAGTGTCGTAAATGCTTTACGGAAGTGTGTGTCGGTTGTAGTTAGCGGTACTGAAGTTGCTCAGCAAAAAGGTCGAAAATACGTGCCATGTCATGCCTTGGCACTAAGTAAATATCGTGATGAGATATTATCACAAATTAAGGATATACATTTGGAATACAACACAGTTGACTTGTCTCTGTCGATGGCGATGACGTATCTGCGCGGAGATGTGCTTTGTGAACTTGATTGTGAGCGAGGGTATGTATTGTTGACGTATCGAGATTGTGCGATAGGTTGGGGTAATAATGTTGCTAATCGTGTCAATAACCTATACCCGCACCAATGGCGGGTGTTATCAGCAAATTATGCATGACGGCTTCATGGGAAATGAAGTTACTTAATCGTGCAGACGGTAAAAGCGCTTAAGCAACTTTGCTTAATTGGACACTCTATGTCGCATTCCGGCATATTGCAAAAAATTATTTTTGCTTGATTTGCTTTTCTATATTGTTTACTATTTGCCTATAGTTCTTATCCACCGCCATAAGGTCATTGACCACTTTGCATGCGTGCAGCACAGTGGCATGGTCTCTGTTTCCTATTGTTCTGCCGATTTCCGTTACAGAACTGTTAGTTAGGCGTTTAGATAGGAACATTGCTATTTGTCGTGCTTGGCACACATCTCGTTTTCGGCTTGAGGTTCGCACCTCTTCGCGTTCGATATGAAAATGTTGGCAGACTTTGTCGAGAACGTGTTCTACAGAAATCACCCGAGGCTGAATTTTTGTTATTCGTCCTACTACTTGTTTTGCGAGTTCCATATCAAGCGGAGCGTCAGTAATGGCCGAATGCGCCATCATAGATACCAATACTCCTTCAAGGTCTCGTATGTTGTCGGTAACATTTTCCGCAATGAAATCAATAACGTCATCACTGATTTCCATTCCATCGCGATTAATACGTGTGCGTAGAATACTTTTGCGTAGTTCATAATCAGGCTGCTGAATTTCCGCTAATAATCCCCAGTTGAAGCGTGTCAGCAGTCGTTCTTCCAATCCTTGAATTTCTTTTGGCGGTCGGTCGCAGGTGAGTATGAGTTGCTTTCCGAGTTGATGCAAGTGGTTGAAAATGTGGAAGAATGTGTTTTG
>DGSV01000078.1 GCA_002394025.1 Bacteroidales bacterium UBA4353 | reverse complement strand
TCACCTGTGGCATGACCATGAAGGGCATATTCAGGATTGACACGACTATGTTGTTGCTTTTCTGTCGTGCTCCAGTACCATTCTTGCGCTGTCCACCAGACACTTAAATTGACGCGCTTGGTGAATAGGGGAATTTTGATTTTTGCGAATGCCGATACGGTATGATCTTTATACTTACCATAGTGGTAGTCGCCGGCGATTTCCACTCGTAGTGTACTATCAGTACTGCCGTCCAATATGTCAAAAACCTGCATGGCATTAGGACCGAAATAACCACTGGCTATGTGAGTGCTGTGACGCAGGTCCACGGGCGTAAAATACTGCTCTTGGGCTATGGCGGCTTGTGCCAAACACAGGAATATCAATATCGTTAATTGCCTGTTTATCATATTAATGCACTGGCGAGTATGATGGTTTGGCTTACTGTTGTTCCTAAAGCATAGCCGGCTATGCATTGCAGCCGGGTGTGGCTTCCTGTGTCAAGACGGGCATAGATGGTGATCATGCTGATGATTGTTGTTACAGAAGCAACTATAAGTGTCGTTTGCGCCGGCAGACTGAGAAATAGCAGAGTGGCGTCCACAGTCAGAACCCCGACTCCGGCGCAGTGAATACTGATTTTCCATTTGAGGTTGATGAGCAGTATCGCCGCCATCAGTAGTGCTCCCTGAACACAGAACAAACTAATCATAAAGTCGTAGTTCAGTCTGTGGCATGAGATGCTCATAAGTGCAAATATGAGGCACATGACTCCGTAAAGCATAGTTCGTGTCTCGCGACGGCGCATCATGATATCGTCAACTATGCCCCGGCGTTTCATCTCAACAATAATAAGTAGCGGAAGTAGTAGCGTGAGCACCACAACGAATATCAATTGCGGCAGCCAGTAGAGAGGGTGCGACATTCCGGCAATAAGATACTGCCTGAGCGATAGCAGTAGCACCAAGGTCAGAGGCAGAAAAATCGGGTGAGTGAGATATGATACTATGTTTGATATTTTTCGCGTGTTCATTTCTTGAGTTGTCGGCGAAGTCTGGCCACAGGGATGTTGAGCTGTTCGCGGTATTTGGCGATAGTGCGTCGCGCTATCAGATAGCCGCGTTGTTGCATGAGGGCTACGAGTTTCTCGTCAGGCAATGGTTTAGTCTTATCCTCGTCATCAATGATTGCCTTGAGGGCTTTTTTGATTTCCCGTGTTGATATTTCGTCGCCTTCACTATTCTGCATGCCTTCTGAAAAAAAGAATTTCAGAGGAAATATGCCGAATTCCGTTTGCACATATTTGCTGTTGTTGACGCGTGATATTGTCGATACGTCATAGTGCGCCCTGTCCGCCACGTCTTGCAGTATCATAGGTTTGAGTGCCGACTCATCGCCTTCGAGGAAAAAATCGCGTTGCAGCCTTACTATTACTCGCATGGTATTGAGCAGGGTTTCGTTGCGCTGTGTGATGGCATTGATGAAATTGCGGGCAGAATCTATTTTCTGCTTGATATATGCCACTTCGCTCTTGCGCTGCGAGGTCTGGTTGGCGGTGTTGGCGGCAAAATCCTGCATGGTGTCGGAATAGGAGCGTGAGATGCGTAGCTGAGGGACGTTAGTGTTGTTGAGCGAAACCACGAGTTCTCCGTCCTGATTTTCCACTATCAGGTCAGGTGTTATGGCTTGGCTGCTGTCGTAGATATTGTCAGAGAAGGCATTGCCGGGCTTGGGATTGAGTTTCTCGATTTCTGCCATGGCGTCATGCATCTGTTGTTCGGAAAACAGCAGATGTTTGGCTATGACGTCGAAGTGTCGGTGCGAAAACTCTTCAAACTCTTGCTCAAGGATTGTTATGGCATCCTTGATAGGTTGTGTGGCTGCTTTGCGTTGTAGTTGCAGCAGTAGGCATTCTTTGAGTGAGCGCGCCGCGATGCCCGGTGGGTCAAGGCTTTGAATGCGATGCACTACGGCTGTCATTTGTTCGTCACTACATTCTACGCCCTGACTGAAAACGAGGTCGTCAACAAGTTGCTCAATGCTGCGTGTCAGGTATCCCGAGTTGTCAAGGCTGCCGATGATGTAGTCACCGAGTTGCTCTTCGAGTTCTGTGAAGTGCTGCGTGTGCCACTGGTCGAGCAACTGCTCCTGAAAGCTCTGTTGTGCGGTGACGGGAATTTGATGTTCTTCATCGTCGTCGGAGTAGTTATTGGCATGACGTGTATATTCCGGTGATTCGTCGTCATCGATATAGTCCGTCCAGTCCGTTACGAAGTCATCATCTCCGTCTTTGTCGTTGTCGTCATAGTCTTCAGTGTCGGTGTTGAAATCCTCGTCATCAATGCCGTCGCTTTCTTCCAAAGCCTCGTTTTCGCTCAGCTCGGTATTGATGCGGTCCTCAAGTTGCTGCACGGGTAACTCGAGGATTTTCATCGCCTGCATTTGCGCTGGCGAGAGTTTCATCTGTTGCGACTGCTGTTGTATGAGTTTGTTGTTGAGGTCCATGACTTGTTACGTGTCTTAGTTCTTAAAAAACCGATGTATTGCCGAACATATATACTCCAACTGTTTTTCTGTGAGTTCAGTATGCATTGGCAGACTGAGTACTTCGTCAACTATCGTCTCGGCATTAGGGAACATGTCGGGCGTATATCTCGCGTCAAGGTATGCCTTTTGCCTATGGAGCGGGATGGGGTAGTATATCATGCTTGGTATTGCCTTGTCGGCAAGGTATTGTCGTAATGCGTCGCGCTGTCCGTTTTTCACGCGTAGTGTATATTGGTGAAATACGTGAGTGCTGTTGGCACTGCGCATAGGAATCTGCAATTCCTCAATATCTCCAAGGTGCTCGTCATAGTATGCTGCGGCTCGTTGGCGCGCTGCGGTATATTCGTCAAGGTGCTGTAGTTTGACATCGAGCACCGCGGCCTGGATGCTGTCCAGACGACTATTGACACCTATCAGTTCATGGTGATATCTCACCACCATGCCATGGTTAGCTATCACGCGGCACTGCTCGGCGAGCCGGTCGTCGTTGGTAAATATAGCTCCACCATCGCCATAACATCCGAGGTTTTTGGACGGAAAGAACGATGTACATCCGATATGGGCTATGCATCCGGCTTTTGCCGTAGTGCCGTTGCTGAAAGTATATCGGGAATCGATGGCTTGGCAGGCGTCCTCTACGATGAATAGATTATGTTCGCGTGCTATGTCCATCAGTGGTTCCATATCCGCACACTGACCAAAGAGGTGAACGGGAACGATAGCTTTTGTGCGCGGTGTGATGGCACGGCGAATGGCTTCGATGTCGATATTGAAGGTGTCAGGATCCACGTCAACCACTACCGGCGTCAACCCCAGCAGGGCTACGACTTCAGCGGTGGCGATAAAAGTAAAGGTGGGCGTGATAACCTCATCGCCGGGTTTCAGACCAAGCGCCATAAGGGCTATCTGAATGGCTTCGGTGCCGTTGGCTACGGGAATTACATGACGAACATCAAGGTGCTCGGCAAGGTGCTCGGCAAAAGCGCTCACTTGAGGACCCTTGACAAAGGCCGTACTATCTATCACACACGATATGGCACTGTCAATATCGTGCTTGATGGCTTGATACTGACCACGTAGGTCAACCATTTGTATGTTTAGGTTTTCTTGCATAAGATATGATATTTTCGGAAAAAAACTATCAGTGATTTTTTTATGGAATGATTATGATAGGTGTTATTTTTCTATTATATAGTCAACTTTTGAGGGAGTGATGCGAATGTTGAACCACTTATCCGTTTTGCTTTCTATAGTCAGAGGCATGAGTTCTCCCTCACGGATTTTTCGGTAGTCAAAAACTATATTGATATCTTTCTCGCTGACTTGAGCGTAGTCTTTCTGCAACACGTTAGCCACCACCTGCACTTTGTCAGGGAAAAGTTTTATCTTTGTTCCGTCAGGTATTCCCGTTACGTGTATGTTTTTGCTTATTCGCCGTTCCGTGAAAGGTCTGGCACATGCGGTAACAAGTACGTGCTCTTTCTCGCACTTTACGGTGTTGGGAACTACGACTTTTAGCTTCCGCAGAAGTGTGTCGTCGAGGTTTTGGATTTTTAAGTCCTCAACTGTCAGAGTGTTGATAGTGTCCAAAACTTCCGCAGCGCCGTATATTGTCACTATCGCCGGATCGATGCGAACCTCGCTGGTCATCACGCATTGTTCTGCTACGTCAACCATGATATGCCCCTCGGTGCTGACAGGCACCGTCTTCGAGTTCAACTGTCTCCACTGGATGTCTATGTCGTCGGGCGTTGTGGAGAGTAGGGTAGTGTTAGGACGCAAAACGGCATGCACCTCCTGCTGAAGTTCCTCGGCGGTAACGCGCAAGCGGTCACCAACGATATGATTGCTTACATCAATATGTATCGTCGGTAACTCGTCACCGCCATACTGTAGCAGGTTGCTACCGGTGTCACGAACCTTGACAACAATTTCTTCCGGCAAAGGATTGACGAAAGCCATCTGACCGCTCAAATTGTCATATTTGACGGGAAAAGTGAGCGATACTTCACGATTTCGGTTCAGCGCATGTACAAACCACACCAATGTGGTGAATACAAGGAAGATAAGAAATGTGATGATGTCGCGTATTCTGTCCGGATTGCTCAAGAACGCCACGAGGCGATTATTCCTTAGACTCATCCTGTTGCTCCTTATCATCTTTTCCACCCTTCGGTGTGTCTTCCTCAGACTTTTTGGCGGGAGCTGCGCTGTCAAGGGCATAGACGGAAGTCTTGTCAACCTTGATACGTACGCCATCGGCTATGGTAATGAGCATGGTATCGTCGTTGATTTCCTTGATGATGCCATGAATGCCACCGGCAGTGACTACCTTGTCTCCCTTTTTCAGAGCATTGCGCTTATTCTCAATCTCTTTTTGCTTCTGGGTTTGAGGACGAATCATGAAAAAGTAGAAGACAACGATAATCAGCACCATCATCAGTATGGTGCTCATCATACCACCGCCCTGACCTGCCGGAGCGGCTTGGAGAAGAACATAAAGTAATGACATAAAATGATATATTTAGAGTTTATATTTAACTTGGTACATTTTTTGCTGAATTTATTGCAAATTTCGTAAAAAAAAATGATATATTCAATATATAGTTATGAAAACCCTTTATTTTGCCACTCACAACGCTCATAAGTTAGCCGAAGCACGTGCCATATTGTCAGGAACGGTTGAAGTGCTTGATTTATCGAGACTGGGTTGCTACGATGAAATTCCCGAAACATCTCTCACTCTTGATGGCAATGCTCAGCAAAAAGCGCAATACGTATGGGAACGCTATCATGTCAATTGTTTTGCCGATGACACGGGTCTTGAGGTTGAGGCTCTCGGTGGCGCTCCGGGAGTGTTTACCGCACGCTATGCCGCCAAGGCAGGCATAATAGCTGATGACGGTCCTGCGGCTAATAGGCGCCATCTGCTCGATGAACTACGAGAGGTTGGGAATAGGAAAGCACGCTTCAGAACCGCGGTGGCACTAATCCGTGACGGCGAACTGCTCACCTGCGAGGGTGTGGTTGAGGGTACGATAGCTTTGCGGGAAATGGGAGACGGAGGCTTTGGATACGACTCGCTGTTTATCCCTGACGGTTATCAGCAAACCTTCGCGCAACTTCCGCCACAAGTCAAAAATACCATCTCGCACCGTGCCCGAGCACTGCAGAACCTGCTAAAAATAATGCCCCTGTAAAAAAATAATCTCTTATTATTTGGTGATTAGAAAAAATATTAGTAATTTTGCAGTCGCTTTTGAAAAAAGCATGGAGAGATGGCTGAGTGGTCGATAGCGGCGGTCTTGAAAACCGTTGAACGGCAACGTTCCGGGGGTTCGAATCCCTCTCTCTCCGCCAAGTAAATTTGAAACCTGCTGATTTTTAGTGGGTTTTATTTTTTTTATTGCTGTCCGGTAAAACTCCCCATAGCATACGATTTCTTTCCGAAGCCCTTTATTACCGGGCTTCGGTCTGCGTTTTCTGAAAAGTAAGCCCCCCTTAGTCAAAAAGCGTGGGCTGTAGCGGTCCTTTCATGGCCTGTTTGGCAAGTATATTGTCCCATGTCCTGTCTAGATTCTACATGAAACTGATGAAGTCAATGTAGTAAATGAGCGTCAGCCGCACCATTGTCACCACCTGAGAGAAGGCGCAGTTGCGTTTTATGCTCCGTGAGATGACAGTGATGAGCAGGTTTGCGATGAGCACCACACATGTCTGAATCTGTATCGCATTGACGCTGTCCCCGTAGAAGAAATGAAGCGGGAAATTCTGTTTGAGCTGTTTGTAAAGTGACTTGATAGCCCAGCGAAGACGGTAAATTTCAGAGATGTCCTGCACAATGAACTCAAAGTTGTTGGTCAGCAGCGCCGCCGGTTTTTTCGTCTCATCAAAAATCTCAACCCAGCGTGCCTCGTGCGTCAGTTCTCCACGCGTAAAACGCACTTTCTGGTCAATATAACTCTTGGGAGGGCGGCTGTCCGCTAAAAACGTGGCATATATCTCCAGCAGATAGGCGTAAACCCTGGCAAAGAAAACTCCTGCGGACGCCGTATGTTGGCCTCGGCCAGCGTGCTGCGGTGCACAAGATAGTCCATGCCAAGATGCCTGAGCTTGTGGGCCTCGGCCTTCATTCCAATC
Source organism: Bacteroidales bacterium UBA4353 (assembly GCA_002394025.1). Taxonomy (GTDB): domain Bacteria; phylum Bacteroidota; class Bacteroidia; order Bacteroidales; family Paludibacteraceae; genus UBA3747. The sequence continues at coordinate 1,909 of DGSV01000078.1, read as the reverse complement.
TCCAGTTCACGCAACGAGTCGAAGTGTTTGAGGATGCCGAACAGCATGACAACGAGATGCTGGTAGCCGTCAAAACGCTTCACATAGGCCTCGCTGCACGCCGTTTCGCGGCTAATACGCATGATTTTATCACGTTCCAGTAACTTTAATACCTGACAATACACCGGCTGTCCGGTAAAATTGCTATCTTTGCACATGTTACTAAGGTTTTATGGTAAAAACAAAGGTAACAAAAAAGGCTGAAACCCAACAGAGGGCTTCAGCCTAATTTTATAGCGAGAAAAAAAGTTTTACCAGACAGCAAAAATTTGTATAAAAAACGTCTCCATTTCAAGGTCATCAGCGATAACGGCTACTTCTACGACATTGTCAAGGACTACAAGAGTCTGAATTATATTGTAACGAAGTAAACATCTTAACTACGAATAAATAATTTCGGGCGGAAACTGATGAGATATTGCAGTTCCCGCCCGTAATAATCTTGTATGGTAATTCTCTAATGGCATTATATACAATTGTCTTGTATTGTGATAGTTCCCATTTGTAATACAGACATATCACTAAATTATTATTATTTCTCTGTCACCAAAACCCTTATGTGCTAATATATTTTCTATTTTCGATAATTGTTTGTCATCCTTTATATAAACCTTGGTTAAAACGGTATCGGGAAGATATATTTCCCTGTAATATACATATTCACCACTGCGTTTTTCTCGATGCTTCTCGTCTTTAACCATATGCAACATATCCTCAATGTTTATATCCAGTATTTTAGCCTTTTTGAATTGGTCGAGCATGGACAAGACCTCTGAACTTGGTCGTTGCGAAGGAATAATAATACGAACCTCTTCCTCTTGATAATATTTATCTTCTTTTATTCTTGGAGCTACATAGCTAAGCAAATACATCGCAATAAGTTTCACAAAGACTTGTGGATAATCCTTTAATAGTCCAAATGCCAATTCTTTTTTAGGTCCAGTAAGCATACCGAATGCACCATTAAAATACTCTGTTTCTATCTCTTTAAACAATTCTTCATCTGATATTTTTCCTGTATATATACAGGGTTTAAGCATAATCATGTAGGGCATACTCTCAAATGAAAATTCCTTTGTTTCGTCAAGTGCTAAAACCACACCATGTCCATGTTCTGCGTAATTCTCCCACATGTAATTGTTGTCACATCGCTTTGTTAATGATATGACATAAGGCATGGGCAACATATTATTCCCTTTTATGCTATCCCAATCAAATGAAGAAGCGACTTGCCTATTGGGCTGTAGTCTATTCTCAACTTTAGGCAAAAGTGTTTTAATGGTTTCAATGCCTATTTTATATTCTTCCTTATCTCCAAAACAATCATATCTTGAAGCCCAAAAACATAATCCCTTTTCAGTAGGGCACCCCCTCAAAATTCCTTCTAAAGCTTGTATTGATGTATAATGATATAACATACAAATAATGGATAGTCAATTTGATTTTCTAATTTTCGCAATCAAGTTGTTAAAATTGTAGTTTATCTCCTCTTCTGACATTGCCAGATTGATAAGTGTTTTACTAATGTTTGCTTTATTATTGTATGGAGCATCTGATTCTGTAAGGATTCTGTCTCGTGGAATTCTATCAATAATGTTCTGACCATTCTTTGATACAGTCATTGCTTCATTGACAGAAAAATAGTAACCTTTGGCAATGATGGAAGGTATTAAGTCAATGGGGCCAGAATACCAGTGGAAAATTACATTGTTAATGTTATATTCACACAAAAGATCGAATAGTTCATTCTCGGCCTTCCTTGAATGAACGCTGATTATTTTCTTCTTGCCTTCTAACTTTGCTAGTAACTTTCTCAATACGAAAACTTGATCATCCTTTGTTGACAATCCTTCTTTTGAGAAATCTAATC
>DGSV01000035.1:7711-7973 GCA_002394025.1 Bacteroidales bacterium UBA4353 | reverse complement strand
AATAGTAAATGTGTTTTACCCCTCCGCCCTTCGGGCACCGGATTAAGGAGTTCAGAAAAGCACACTGTGCTTTTCATCGAAAAATTTGCGGAGACATTGCAAATTTTTCTTCACCCCTTCCTTTGGCAGGGGAGGAGTTTTAGACTCGGTAGCGGCGTGTCCGTACTTGCAAATTACTCAATAACTCAATGACAAAATAAATAATTAAATAGTAAATTGTAAAATAGTAAATTGGTATTACCCCTCCGCCCTTCGGGCACCT
>DGSV01000035.1:0-7637 GCA_002394025.1 Bacteroidales bacterium UBA4353 | reverse complement strand
GGGAGGAGTTTTTGACTCGGATTGCCCTTCGGCAGGGGAGGAGTTTTTGACTCGGTAGCGGCGTGTCCGTACTTACAAATTACTCAATAGCTCAATGAGACAATAAATTGTCAAATAGTAAATTGTCAAATATGCTCTTACAGGTTTTTGATGATGAGCGTTGAGTTGGTGCCTCCGAAGCCGAAACTGTTGGATAGGAACATATCGAAATGGTGGTCGATACGTTTGCCGGGAATGAATAGTTTTGCGCTGTCTTCGTCGGGGTTTTCGAAGTTTAGGTTTGCTGCTACGAAGTTGTTCTTCATCATCAGCATGGAATATATGACTTCTGACGAGCCTGCCATCCACATTTCATGTCCTGTCTGTGATTTTGTGGATGTTACCGGAACATGTTGGTCACCGAAGATATTGTATATTGCTTTTGCTTCGTTGGTATCTCCGATATGTGTTGATGTGGCATGTGCGTTGACGTATCCTATCTGTCTAATGTCAATGCCTCCATTTTTGAGAGCCAGTTCCAATGAACGTGTCGGTCCTGCCACGTTTGGTGAGCTGATGTGGTCTCCGTTGCTTGAGAATCCGTAAGCCATTACTTCTGCAAGTATCGGTGCTCCACGTTTTACGGCTGATTCATAGCTTTCTATGATTACCGTTGCCGCCCCGCCTCCCGGCACTAATCCGTCTCTGTCTCTATCGAAGGGTCGTGATGCTTTTGTGGGTTCGCTCTCGCGTGTTGAGAATGCTGATATTCCGTCGAATGAGCCTATTGAGAATGGGTTGACTTCTTGTGCTCCGCCGCATATCACGATGTCTTGCAGTCCGTTACGTATCAGCAGTGTTCCAAGACCTATTGCGTGCGAGCCTGATGCGCATGCTGCCGACACGGTCATGTTGATACCTTTGAGGTGGTATATGCATCCGAGGTTCATGGTCACCGTTGAGTTCATTGACTGGAATATAGCTCCTGAACCGCATAGTGTGGTATCTTTTTTCTCTCGCATAGTATCTACCGCGCGTACCGTTGGGTCTGCGCTGCTGTCGCCGCCATAGATGAGTCCCACTTCATGGGCGTCAATGTAGTCTTGGTCGAGTCGTGCCATTTCTATGGCTTGTGCTGTTGCCGCGTAGGCGAATTTGGCTTGTTGTGGCATAAAGGCTCGCTGCGAGCGTGAGAGAACCTTCTTGAGGTCCGGTTCATCGAGTTTGGCTGTGAGCGCCGAACGGAAGCCCATGGCCTTACGTTCTTCATCGTATATGATGCCTGACACGCCGTTATAGAGCGACTGGCAAACCTCGTCAAGATTATGACCCAGCGTGGACCATATTCCCATGCCGGTGATTACTACTCTTCTGTCCATAAGTTATATCTGTTTTAGTTGTTTATTACTTATTATTTTCATTAGGCATTCGTAGCTGTTGCGGTATTGTGTTGTTCCCTCCTGCTGTTGCAGTCCTACGTATTCGAATGAGTTGCGTACTGATGCGAATAATACCGCCGCCGTCTGCGTGTCCGTGTCCGCCGGTATTGTTCCGTCGCGTTTTCCGTTGTCTATGGCTTTGACCCATAGGCGGTAGCACTGTCTGTTGCGGACATATATCGTGTCGGCGAATTCGGCATCGGCAGACATGGCATAGAGTATGAGCGACGACATGCTGTTCATTCCCAGTGCCGGGTTGACGTGCTGCACGCTGTGATACATGGTGTCGTACATCGTTACCATGGCATTGATGACCTTGGGCAGAGTAACGGAATCTTCGTCGAACAGGGGTCGCAGACAATCATCCATCACGTCGAGCACGTAGCGCTTCATCACGGCGCTGAAAAGGCTTTCTTTGGTACTGAAATAGTAGTACATCGAGGCTCTGCCAATGTCCAGTTTCTTCTGCAATACTGACACCGACACAGCGGAATAGCCCATCTGGAGATATTGCTCAAATGCCTTTTCTATTATCAGTTCGCGGTTGATTTTCACTGCCTAATTGTCTTTTGCGGTGCAAAGGTACGAAAATTTTTCGAACAAACGTTCAAAAAACGGTTTTGTGCCGCAAAATAGCGACATAAAACTGATGAACTATGCCGTGTTGTTTTGTCGGTTTCAAAAAAGTTGTAAGTCAAAAAGGATGAGGCAGAATACTATGAAAGTAAAGAATTTTATAATGGTATCGACGCTGCGGAACGTAACATCGCCAATGGGCAAGGCTTGTATATCGGAAAAACTTCAGATTTGAATGAACTTTTTGCATAATAAAACAAAAACACCGCAAAATCTGCGGTGTCTTTGTTTGTTACTGTGTGTAAGTCTGATTAGTCGAGAACGACTTTGAATAAGCCGTCATAGGTGATGCGCTTGCCTTCTTTGGATATTACGAAGACATCATACCATTTGCCTAAGTCTTCACCGCTATCCTCGTCATCGGTTACCCAAAGTATACCGTCAACGACTTTCCATTCGCCTGTCCAGAAAGCGTCTTCAGGAGAAATGTTTTTGGCTTTCACATCTTTCTTCTTCTCACCGAAGTAGAGAGCGAATTTGTGGTCGGCATCGAAGTTGGCAGACATATACTGACCGTCGAAATCAGCCAACTCAGCGTCTTCTTTGTCTTTGACTTCTATTTTACCGATAAATCCGCTTTCTGAATGTTTGATGATGGCTTGTTCGAGTTCTGCGTCAGACATATCAGCGGTGTTGTCGCAAGCTGTGAATGTAAACATAGCAACAGCTACGAGCATGAAAGAAAAGATTTTTTTCATTGTCGTAATTAAATTATAGTGTTTTTAGATTATTTTTTCTTCATTGCGGCTTTTAGAGTGGCTTTTTTAGCTGCTTCTTCGTCTGCTGCCTTTTGCTCGGCTTCAGCGGCTTTTTGTTGGAGTTTGTCAGCCATTTTGTCGCCAGTTGTTTTAGCTTCTTCCTTAACCTCTACGGCTGCTTCTTTGACGTCTTCTACTGTTGCTTTAACAGCGTCGTCAACTTTAGCGGCAGCTTTCTTGGTAGTTTTTTTAGCTTCTTGCTTTACTTCCTCAACAACTGCGGGAACTTCTTCAGCGACTTCTTCAACAGCGGCTGCGATGGTGTCAACAGCTTCTACTGCTACTGAGTCTTGTTGTTCAGCTTCGCCTTCAGCCTTCTTGGCGGGGCAAGCTACGAGGGTGAGTGCCAAAGCAAACACGCCTGCGAAAAATAAATTTTTCTTCATAACGTTATGATTTTTTTGGTTTGTTGACTATATTTTTAAGAATACAGCCGCAAAATTACTCTATTTTTTTCAAATAGCAAAATTTTGCGGCTGATTTTTGTGTTTTACAACATAAAAAGCGTCATTTTTTCACTCGTGTGTGGTGAAAAGTATGAGTCGCTTTGCGATGAAGTTGTATATGGTTACCAAAAGCGTTGCTGTTATGTTACAGAAGAAGTTGCGCGGCAAGAGCATTATGGTCTCTGTGTCGGGCATGACACGCATGAAGAGCCACATCAGTACATTCATTAAGAGCACCCCTCCGAGTCCTATAATGAGGTATATAAATGGTTCGGCAATGGTGCCTGCCATGCGTCGTTGCTGGAAGATCCATGTGATGGAAAAGATGTATGTGATTGCCAGTCCGGTGATGAATGCAACAGTGGTGGCGACATAGACGTTGATGTCAAGCGTGTAGTGCATGACGTAGAATAGTGCTTTGTCTGTTGCCGTGGCTATTGTTCCGCTGACGGAATATCTGATGAACTGTCGCCAGAGGGGTATGTTGTGGTGCGTGGTGTTGTTCATCGGTTAAATTTGAGTAGGTATGTCGGCGGATTGTCATACTGCATGGCTACCGGGAACCGCTGGTAGTTTTGTTGCACCGCAGGGTAGAGGTACAGCCCCGTGCTGCTATATCCTAATGCGTCGAGTATCACATAGTCCACATTATGTTCTTCAAGGTCTGCGATGACTTCTTCGGGTTTATCGGAGAACAGGTATCGCCGGGCGCAGATATTAGGCGCGTACATCATGAAGAGTTCCGGTTTGCGGCACGCCACAACGATGTGCTGCCCTTTGAAGTGCTTGTTCATTTGCTTGGCGATGTCGAAATACTCTTTGTAGGCAGGAGGATAGGGTTGCCGGTTTTGTTGTGCCAAAGCTTTTACGCTATTAATTTCAAGTAGTGCAAATATGATGAGTACCAATGCCGCGGGGCGTAAGTGAGCCGTGTCAAAGGTCGTGGTTTTTGTCTTATGTTTGCCGTTGTCGTTCTTGTGCGTGATTTTTACCGTGAGGCGTACGAGTTGTGTAATACCGAGATAGAAAGTCATGACAATCCATGGTATGAGTGGTACTACGTAGCGTATTCCGTTGCCTCCGTGCCAGAGTCCGAAAAGTCCTATGTTACCTACGAAATAGGCGAATAGCAGCCATGTGATGCGGCGGTTTGCGAAACAGCCGTAAATCATCACCGCGATGATGAGCAGCGCACCACAAATAGCGAGCCACGACGATGTTTCATTATAGTTGACATTGACGAATGGAAACAGGCTTTCTGTGAAGGCTTTGATAACCGTTTCGTCGATGTTTTTGATGACTTTTTCGATGAATTCTCCCGGAGTGCTGATAGTGCCCTGTTCGGGTCGCCATGGGTTTACGGTCATGATGGTACCGAAGTATCGCGACTCGAGTCCCGCGGCTTTATTGCGCATCACCCACGGCAGGTAGGTGATGACGGCGATGGCCAGCGTAGCCAGTGTCTGTTGCCACTGCTTGCGTGTAAGGAAAAATATTAGCATGGCGAAAATGAGTGCCATGGCCATGGTGCGGAAGTAGTATGCCGCCATGGCTGACAATGCCGCGCCATAAAACCACGGGTTGGTGTACCACACAGCGTTGTCCTTTGCTCCCTGTTCTTGAGTTTCAGTGTATTGCCATAGGCATAGGAACGTCAGTGCCGAAAAGAAAGCGTAGTTCATCTCTGACATGACCATAGTTGCGAAATGCAGCATGGGTGCCGAGAGCGCGAGAAAAACCCCAACGGCGAGCCCGAGCCAGTCATTGTCGGCAAGGCGTGCCGCGAGATGGCTGATAATCAAAATTACAAGGAGCATAAGTATGCCGTTGAGCCATTTGAAAAACACTATATTATCAATGCCGCAGCGCATAAACAGCGAGAGCACGAAGCTGTATGCCGGCGGGAAGTGGTTGACGGGTGCGTAGGTACCGTCCCACGACAGCGCGCTATAGCCATGTCCGGCGGCGATATTGCGGGCATAGGTGAGATAATTGGCATTGTCACCATTGAGGTCAAGCTTCTTGTCAAAAATATAGTTGAAACTGACGAGGAATGTGATAACTATGGCGGCTAACGCGAGCCATTTGGAGAGTGATTTCATAGTTTTGTGTTCTTGGTGATATGGTTTACTAGCTTATTAGCTTTCTAGCTTTTCTAGTTATTCTAGTTATTCTAGGTTTTCTAGTTATTCTAGTTATAACTCACTTTTTTCTTGTGAAGTGTGTTTTGTTTTTGAAGCTGTCCTGCCATGTCATGGTTGTTGTGGTGAGTTCGGTGATGGTGCTGTTTTTTGGTACCGAGCCTCCTGATACTTCTATAGTGAAGTTAAGAGCCAGTTGGTCTTCCGCCAGCGCCCATGTGAACCATCCGTTGCCGTTTTTCTCGATGTCGTCTTCGTAGATGTCTTCGGCTTCGTCCCAAAAGGCGCCGGTATTGTCCTGATGGAAGTTCAGATATTGTTCCGTGCCGGTAAATTGCCATACTCCGGGAAGTAGTGTGGGGTCAATCTCGTTCTTTTTTTTGCACGAGGCAAGTAGCATGACGCCTACCGCCAACAAGAGTATATTGATTTTTGTTTTCATTATTTGTTTGATGATTAGGTTAGTAGTCTGCCGTATCTTCTTCCACCACGAGGTTGTCAATGATGAATGATTGTCGTTCTGACGTGTTTTTGCCCATATAGAAGCATAGCAGGTCGTTTACGGCGTCTTCTTTTCGCAGCGTGACTTGATCGAGTCGTATGTTGTCGTCAATGAATTTGCGGAATTCATCGGGTGATATTTCTCCGAGTCCTTTGAATCGTGTTATCTCAGGGTTAGGTCCGAGTTCCGTGATGGCTCTTAGTCGTTCGTCTTCAGTATAGCAATATCGTATTTCTTTTTTGTTTTTTACGCGGAATAGCGGTGTTTGGAGGATATAGACATGTCCTTTCTTGACGAGGTCCGGGAAGTATTGCAGGAAGAATGTAATCAGCAGTAGCCGTATGTGCATTCCATCCACGTCGGCATCTGTGGCAACAATGACTTTGTTGTATCTCAGTCCGTCAAGTCCTTCCTCGATATTGAGTGCTGCCTGTAGTAGGTTAAATTCCTCGTTTTTGGCGAATACTTCATGTCGCAACATTCCGTAGCTGTTGAGTGGTTTTCCCCGCAGGCTGAATACGGCTTGTGTGTTGGCATCACGGCTTTTGGTGATGGAGCCTGATGCTGAGTCTCCCTCGGTGATGAAGATACTGGTTGCTTCAATCATTGCGTTGCGTTTTTCATCGCGTGTCAGGGGGTCGTTGAAGTGGAATCGGCAGTCGCGTAATTTGCTGTTGTTGAGGCTTATTTTCTTGGCTCGTTCCCGCGCTTGTTTCGTTACCCCTGCTATTGCTTTTCTTTCCCGCTCCGAGTCCTGTATCTTCTGTAGCATGGTATTTGCCGTGTCAGGGTTACGGTGCAGGAAGTTGTCGAGTTCCTGCTTTACGAAGTCGTTGACGAATTTGTTGATTGATATGCTGCCTTCTGCCGGTGACATATCGCGTGAGCCGAGTTTTGTCTTTGTCTGGCTTTCGAATACCGGTTCCTCGACGTTGATGGCTATTGCTCCCACAACGCCGTTGCGTATGTCGGCCAGTTCTTGGTTTTTATTGAAGAATTCCTTGATGGTTCGTCCTATAGCTTCCCTAAAAGCGGCTTGGTGCGTACCGCCTTGTATGGTGTTTTGTCCGTTGACGAAGCTGTAGTATTCGTCGTTATTTTGGTTTGTGTGGGTGAGCGCTATTTCTATGTCGTCGCCTTTGATATGTATGATAGGGTATAGCGGGTCCGCTGTCATACGTTCGTTGAGCAGGTCCAGCAGACCGTTTTTGGAATGGAATTTTTGTCCGTTATAGACAATTGTGAGTCCGGAGTTGAGATAGACATAGTTACGCAGCATGGTCTCTATGTATTCATCGCGGAATTGGTAGTTCTCGAATAGTCCGCGGCTGTTGTCGGGTTCAAAGAGTGTGTATGTCCCGCGCTTGTTGTTGTCGTTATCAATGACAACTCCTGTGTCCGCCACTATATGTCCTCTGCAGAATTCGCACCGCCGCATTTGTCCGTCGCGGTATGATGCCACCACGAATCTGCTCGATAGCGCATTGACGGCTTTGGTGCCTACGCCGTTGAGTCCCACGGATTTTTTGAATACTTTGCTGTCGTATTTGGCTCCGGTATTGAGCAATGAGACTGCTTGGTCGAGTTTGCCGAGTGGTATGCCGCGTCCGTAGTCGCGCACTTCTACTATGCCGTCATGCACGCGTACTTCTATGACTTTTCCTTCTCCCATACGAAACTCGTCGATGCTGTTATCGATGGTTTCCTTCATCAGGACATAGATGCCGTCGTCGGAG
>DGSV01000103.1 GCA_002394025.1 Bacteroidales bacterium UBA4353 | reverse complement strand
TGGGAGCAGGAATACTTCCTCGTAGATGAAGGGCTCTACGCCACCCGTCCTGATTTGATGATTACCGGACGCACACTACTGGGGCATCTGTCAGCAAAAAACCAACAGCTTGAAGACCATTATTTCGGAGCGATACCGAGTAGGGTAACGGAATTTATGAAAGACCTTGAGTTCGAGGCTTATAAGTATGCCATTCCCCTCAAGACACGCCATAATGAAGTAGCTCCCAATCAGTTTGAGTTGGCTCCGATATATGGTGAGACGAACCTTAGCGTAGATCAGAATTTGATAGTGATGACGCTAATGAAACGTATCGCCCGTCGCCATGGTTTCCGAGTTCTATTTCATGAGAAGCCCTTTGCCGGCGTCAATGGTTCCGGAAAGCATTGCAACTGGAGCCTTGGCACAGATACTGGTATCGGACTTTTCACACCCGGCAAGACGGCAGCGCAAAATCTGCAATTCGTAACATTTCTGGTCAATGCCCTAATGGCTGTATATCGCCATAACGCACTGCTGAAAGCCTCTATAGCCTCCGCCACTAACCTACACCGCCTCGGAGCCAACGAAGCGCCTCCTGCCATCATATCAGTATTCCTCGGCAAACAGATGACAGAAGTGCTACAGAAAATCGCCGGAGCGACATCAGAGCAAGCCATTGTCCTCGACGAGAAGAAAAAACTCTCGTTGGGAATTGCTCATATCCCCGAAGTTCTACTCGATAATACTGATCGAAACCGAACCTCACCTTTTGCATTCACAGGCAATAGATTTGAGTTCCGTGCAGTAGGTTCATCAGCCAACTGCTCGTCGGCAATGATGGTACTAAATGCTGCCATGGCAGAGCAACTGCTTATGTTCAAAAATGATGTTGACGCACTAATATCTTCCGGAAAGAGTCAAGGCGAGGCAATATTTGAAATCCTCAAGAAATACATAGCCCTGTCAGCGCCCGTACATTTTGAGGGTAACGGATATTCCGAAGCATGGAAACACGAAGCTGCGAAGCGCGGTCTGGATTGCCACACAGCGGTGCCGGATATTTTTAAGGCATACACCTCTGAGACTTCGGTGCGAATGTTTGAAAGCATGGGAGTACTGACTAAAGAAGAACTCCATGCCCGCAACGAAGTCAAATGGGATATCTACACAAAAAAATTGCAAATCGAAGAGCGTATGCTCGCCGACATGACTTTTAACCACGTCATTCCTATCGCTCTGCGCTACCAAAACATGCTTCTTGATAGTGCCGTAAAAGCCGGACAACTTAATGGTGAGGCCATCGCCGAGTTGCCCAAACAGTTGGCATTACGCATATCGGGACACATCACAGCGTTGGCAGAACTGACACATAAAATGGAACACGACACCGCAGAAGCCGAGACACAGGAAACGGCATACGACATGGCATGTGCATACAACGAAAAAGTGCTACCGTATTTTGCACAAATTCGTAAACACGCTGATGAATTGGAACTCATTGTTGATGACGAGATGTGGACTCTGCCCAAATATCGTGAAATGCTCTTTATACATTAATGGCGGCTCTATATTTGATACCTACCACTCTTGGTGACAACAATTTCGACTATGTGTTGCCATCGGGTGTATTGCATAAATTGCGTGAAATAAAGTATTTTATCGTTGAGAATATACGTAGTGCACGCCGCTATATCAAAGCCGTTGACCAAAGTATCGACATCGATACTTTGGTTTTCTACACCCTTAACCGCCATACAGATCCAAGTGAATTACAGTCCTTTCTCACACCTCTTGCCGCCGGTGCAGATATGGCTGTTATTTCTGAAGCCGGGTGTCCGGCAATTGCGGACCCGGGAGCCGATGTTGTCGCAATAGCACAACGTAAGGGTTTCAAGGTAGTGCCACTCGTGGGTCCGTCATCGATTTTGTTGGCACTGATGGCCAGTGGTTTTAATGGACAAAGTTTCGCTTTCAACGGCTACCTACCCCGTGATGAGCAACAACTGACACGAGCCCTAAAGCACTACCAATCCCGCGCCAGAAGCGAACAGCAATCACAGATATTCATCGAAACACCTTATCGCAACAATCGGCTGCGAGACACCATGCTACGCGTGTTGGACGCTAATACTCAATTAGCGATAGCCACAGATATCACACTCAACACCGAGCATATTACATCCAAAAGCATTGCGCAATGGCGTAAGTCGGCACAACAAGACATTAACGATCATCCCAGCATATTCATTATATACTGACATTATGCAAGTCAAGACTCTTAACTATTGGTTCATGGCATTAGCCGGTATTAGTTCCATCATATTCTTCGCAATTGTAGGGCACTATAACGGACTGCACATGGACGATCTTGACTTCACATTACAAACAGGACGAGACGGAATTCTATCACTGCCGGTGGACAAGTATAAAATGTGGCAGGGTAGATTTTTGTTTCATTTCACCAATGCCATATTATGTATGGTATTTATCAAAAGCGGCGGTATGCTTGCCGTAACACTGTTGAGTTACGGCATACAGTTGGCGATGATTACTCGTGCAGTGTCTATCTTATTCAAAAGTGACTGGAAGATGTCAGCAGCCATAGCTATGGTGCTTATAAACATCTACTACATAGGCCTATACGAAAGTGCCAGTTATTTTTGGCTCTGCACCATGTGCTACCACATTGGTCATGCTCTGATGATATGGGGGTTCGCGGAATTATACCGTCTCGACAGCACAGGCTCTAACACCCCTTTGAGCCATAGTTTCATAGGGGCTATCTTCTTCATGATAGGCTTCACATACGAAACCATGGCAGCAGTGCTGCTATTCACTCTGGGTTGTTACATTCTCTACAAGATTATTACAGACAGCATGCGCCATACCATAGACCGCCATCCACTGCTATTCCATGCGATGGGAACAATGCTGCTCGGCTTCGCTATCATGGTTTTAGCCCCGGGCAATGTGGTGCGCTTCAATGTTGTCGGTCGTCCACCTCTTAGTGTGGTTTCCATAATGCAATTTCTTGGTAATGACATTAGCAAACTCACGGTTGCTAACCTTGAGCGATGGTACCTGTTCATAGGTCTGTTTTTGTTGGCATTGCCAATAGTGCCGCAGAGGACTAAACAATTCAGTAACAAACAAGCCGCATCACTAATTGCATTGAGCCTGATAATAAACATCGTGCTAACATTACTCGGACTACTGTTGATGATTTACGCCGTGGGTGAAATATACATAGAGCGCGCCAATGCCTACCTGCTAATCCTTACTATGGCGATGTTCATCTATTGGGCATACATCATTGCCAACACGTACCGTATCGCCTATTCACCACACATCGCGGCACTGACTGCCACGCTGTTACTTATCAGTAATGTTACCACCACAGTTTTGACCTATCCTGAAATCAGCAGTTACGGCAAGCAGCGAATTGAGAGAATAAATCACCTTAAATCCCTATCTGCGCAAGGAGTTAGCGAAGCCCAATTTCTTCCGCATTACACCCCACCCCAAGTACACGGCTTACCATGTATGACGCAGCCACTGGTGTTTACCGAAGACGTACAACAAGATAGCACTTACTTCGCCAACAAAGCATACAGAGATATCTACGGACTAAACTTCAACGTTTATTCTGACCTCGAACGACTATGGTAGATTTTGCAGTATGAATAAAAATGTGTATATTTGCTTATGAAAATTAACTAATTAAACCAAAAATATCATGAAACGATTATTTACCTTTATCATTTCCGCGCTCTTTAGCGTTTTCGCTATTGCTCAGCAGTCTCAAGCATGGGACTTGGGCGCCGAACAACTCACAGGCTACGAGAATATGCTGTCTGTAGACCTGATTAACAGCGCCTACGCCTCAGATGTTACTCCGGGAAGCAGCAGTGTAACAATTCCCTCAACGGGTTTTAATTTTGCCGAACAGAACTTCGTTTACTCTACCGGCGGAGCAACTAATCACCGCCTACGCACCACCAACACAAGCTTAACGCGCTACGACAACAAAGACCGCAAGGATGCCAGCAACAACATCTACACCGGCTACATCTACTCCAACACCAACAATGCCAATAACCCTAACGTCTATGTTCAGCAGACTTTCGAAGTCAATGACCAGATTGAATACTACGTCAGCAGCAATGGCAGTGCGGCAGAATACCATTTCGTAGCACCTGACGGTACTGAGCAGATAGGTAATTACACCGCCTCGGCACAATGCGAAAGACTGATATTCAGCGTGAGTCAAGACGGCAGTCATAAGCTCTATTGCGCTCAAGGTGAGAAATTTTGCTTGGCACGTATTATACGCCACCCCGCAACATACGTTACCGTAACCGGCAACATCAGCGCACCTGCCGAGTTTGCCGACCTCACCAACGTGTCAGTTCGTTTCACAAACACAAGCAATGGTTGGTACTATGACGCTCCGATAACCAACGGCAGCTACACAGCCCAACTGCCAAAAGGTTACGACTTTAAACTCAGTCTGGTCAATGCCAACACATTCGCTATCAGCGAAGGCGCCGAAGTAAACATAGGCTCCGAAACGACACACGACATCACGCTGGTCGCTGTTCAGCTTGAGACACTCACCGGAACAGTGGTTGGTCTTGATGCCGAAAACCTCGCCCGCGTGGAATTCGTATTCAACATCAGCCCCGGCAAAGTCTTTGTTCCTCAACTCACGCTGGACCGCACAACGGGCGAATTCACCATCGTCAAAGAGGTCGGAGAGGCACTTAACTTCAATGCCCTCAACGTCAACGACTACAGCGGCTCCATCTCCTATGAAGGCGGCACGCTGACATTCCAATTCGACCTGCTGCCTCGCTATGCCATCACCATCGTGCCAACAGGAGCCAGTGCCGCAGACCTTGCCAATGCCCTATTCACCTTCACCAACCTTGATGAAGAAGGCTACGTATATACATTTACCGGCACCGAAGGCATCATGCTGCGCGACGGCCGTTACAGCGTCAAAGTTACCAACACCGGCATATACGAACAACTGCTCACATCAAACATGACAGTAGCCGGATCTTCTGTCACGAAACAACTTGATTTCACAGCCGACATTCATCAATGGGACTTCGCCGATGAGGATTTCTACAACGGAGGTTATACCAACACTAACGAGACATACACCTACAAGACGTTGGTATTCACCAAAGCGCGCAGTCATAACAACAAATACCTCTATGGCGGCAATGGCGCCACGATAGAAATTCCTGTAAGCGGCAACTGCAACATCATCGTCAGCGCCTGCTACGAATACCACATCAGCGTTGGAGACCAAGTACTATGCGACGCGAGCACCGGCTCCACAAGCCAAATAGACGAATTCACCTATGCCTACACCGGTTCCGCCGGCACGGTAACGCTCTCCTTAACAGGCACATCATATATCAACGCAATACGCATTGAGGAAATATCTGACTACAAAGCTGAATTGCACGTCGGCGCCGGTCAGGAGTTCGAGACCATCAATGCCGCACTGGCATACGCCCGCAAAATGCCCAACGTTCAGACCTTGGGTGTTACGCTGCTCATCGAGCCCGGCAACTACGAGGAAATGCTCGTCATCAACATCGCAAACCTCACGATGAAAAACGCTTCAGCAACACCATCAATAGCGCTCAAAGACGGCGGTTTCAACATTGACGACAACGCAGTGCGCATAACAAGCTACTATGGCGTAGGTTACAACTACGCTTCAATGAATCCCCAGTACCTTTGGGACGCGCGCTATCAGCAAGTATGCATAGAAAACAACGAGCCAATAGTCACCAACCCCACACAGGGCGGCACACAATCAATGTGGAATGCCACAGTACGCGTTGAGGCTCCTAACTTCCGGGCTGACAACATTATCTTCGAAAACAGTTTCAACCAATACATTTCTGCCAAAGAGGCCGCAGACCTCGTCATTTCTCAAGGCGCAAAACCTGCCCGTCCCACGACCTACGGCAGCCTTGATGTTCAGGCTCGCAACTATCGCGAACGCGCCTGCGCCATCAGTTTCAACAAATCAGCCGACCGCGGCATTCTTAACAACTGCCGCATCGTAGGCCGCCAAGACGCAATCTATGGTGCTGAACCTGCACGCGTGGCTGTCAATGGAGGTGTACTGATGGGAGCCGTGGACTACATCTTCGGAGGCATGACCCTCGCCTGCTATAACACCGAACTGTCAATGCTCGTAACGTTAGACAGCAACGACGCCACATACATCACCGCTCCGCAGCAGAACAGCGGCAAACGCGGCTTCCTATTCATGAACTGCCACATCGTGTCAGCAATCCCGGAAGTTGAGATGGCAGAGGTTCAACCCGCCAAGCCCGGCTATTTCGGACGCCCGTGGAGCACATCAGGAGAAGCGGTATTCGCTAACACCACCATCGACGCTACACAATGCAGCGGATACACAGGATCGCTGATATCGCCAATAGGCTGGAACAACTCGCTCAGCGGAGAATCGCCACGCAGTTATGAATACAACAGCATTGACGCAGTGGATAATAGCGCCAACCGCGCCACATGGGCTACCGTGCTCACCACTCCTAACCTGCCCGACGGAACAGAAATTACCTTGTTTAACTTCACCAAAGGCTCTGACAACTGGGATCCGTTTGCTGAGTTCACCACTGCCTTGCCAACCATAGGCAGCGACAATTCATTGGGACTCATAGTTCGCGAAAATCGTTTGCACATCAACAACATCACAGCGGGAGCCGTAGTTGAGATATTCACACCTGCGGGCATACTAATCAGCAAACAGAAAGCTGCGGGACAATTTGTCAGTAACGAACTCACACACGGAGCATACGTGGTGATAGTGAGCGATAGTGGTAAACGCATGGCTGCAAAAGTAATCCTATAAATCATTAACTTATATATAAATAATATCGGCGGTAGAACATTCTGCCGCCGATATTATTCTTACGAATAAAGCTGAGTTACACTAAATACCGTTTAACCGCATAAAAATGAGACATAAGTATTTAATTTACGCTGCGTGGTTTTTAACATTATTGTGTGGCATAACGTCATGCCGACGAGCACAACCAAGCACTATATCCTATCCGCAAGCTGAGTGGCACAAAGCCGACGCAATACTGATGCATACACCGCAGTCAGAACTTTTTTGCGGCGTGATACACCCTGCCGCGGGGTTGTTTGAACACTACTTTGATGTTGACAAAGCCGCAACGGAACATCGTGAATACATCCATAAGCTTAAGAAGAACGGCATCCGCGTGTTTACCGTATCTGATATTCTTAATCATATAGGTACTGACACCTTGCGAACCCTCGCTTCACAGGTACTGAAATATGACATATCAGCTATTCCGACCCTAGATGAGGAGACATCGGAGATATATCGAAAGCAAGTGATAGACACTATGAGCCGCAACGACCTGATTCGCTGCATATTGCTGCAACCAACCGTACGTCTGTTTCGCACTGACAACAACACCGGCTATGAAGCGCAATACATTCAAGAACCACTTATGAACCTATACTTCACGCGTGATCAGAGCATAACAACACCGCGCGGACACATCATCTGCCAGATGAATTCCACGCAACGAATGCCTGAAACAAAAATAATAGAAGTCTGCTATCATCACTTAGGCCTACATCCCATTCTGCGTATTAACGGTGACGGACGTATGGAAGGAGGCGATTATATTCCTGCAGGTACTATTTCACTTATAGGCTGCGGCATGCGTACCAATATGAAAGGCATTAGACAAGTGATGGAAGCTGACGCTTTTGGTCATGACACAGTGGTTGTGGTTCACGACCACAAGTTATGGCAGATGCAAATGCATTTAGATACATATTTTAATATCATTGATAGCGACTTATGTACCATGGTACGCAGCAGATTAGAAGCCAAAGCCAACGAGCCTGAATACGTCACATGCGACATCTACGCTCGTGAGGCAGGTGAAACTCAATACCGTCAAATAGAGGCTGAGAAATCTTTTGTGACATTCTTGCGTGAGCGCGGTATGCAAATCATCCACATCGAACCTGACGATGAAATGCACTACGCCAATAACTACCTTACAATCGCACCGCGGCATATCATGGCAGTTGATGGACAGAGCGAAACCTTCAGGCAACGACTTAAGGATGCCGGAGTAACTGTGGAATGGATTAAGTTGGAAAGTTTAATAGACGGCTATGGAGCAGCACATTGCATGACACAAGTGCTTAAACGGGCAAACTGATACCTTAATGAGAAAGTATCAGTTTGCCAAATTAGTCAATAATGGCGCAAATACTCTGCTCTTCAGAGTTTATGCGCCAATTTTGTTATGTCCCGCGGATTGATAATGTTGGTGTCATATCCGTCACGAGCGCATACAATCATAGAATGAGCCACTTCGGTGATGCTATTACCCATTCCGCACAAGCGTATTAACGGATAGAAAAATATGAACGCATACTGCATAGCCTGAATTTTCTGTTGACCGACTGCCCAACGCATTATCGCAGGACGATAGGCAAACGCATGCCGGAAACCCATACGCTGAATTTCCAGCTCTGTAGTACCTTTCACTTTTTGCCAATGCTGCGAGCCATTGACATCTGTCCCCGCACCACTGAGATAGATATAGGTCATCCGTTCCTTAGTAGGCATTATACGTGCGAAATGCAGCAGAATATCTTGCGATATTCGCTGATACGCGTCTTTGGGAGTGCCGACAGAAGTCACTCCGGCAATAAAAAACACGGCATCATAGCCATCAAAATGAGGATCCCCGGCTTGAAGAGACATAATATCAGAGACTATATACTCATCAAGTTTATCTGTCTGTCTGACGGTAAGAGACGGATAATGTCCCTGCAAAACACCCGTGGGACGGCGACTGACCGAGAGAACTTTTTCGACTTTTTCGCAACGAAGCAGTTCTAACAATACACCCTCACCAACATACCCTGTGGCGCCAGTAATAATAATTTTCATAGGTATTTTTTTTATTTTGCTTTATAATTATCATCAACAATGGTTAATAGTTACAGAACACATTCGTGACGACAGGCTACAAATATACGAAAAAAAAGATTTTTAAAACACCTCTGCCTACAAACAATGCAACAAAAGTGATATAAAAAGTGACATAAACCGCTAATTATTTTTTTGCCATACGGGAAAATTGGTGTACCTTTGCGCTATGATTACCAATGAACTTGTATCAGTCATAACCCCTGCCTACAATAGCGGTTTCTATCTTGCCGACGCTATCAGGAGCGTTTTGGCTCAAAGCTACAGTAATTGGGAGATGCTGATTGTCGATGATTATTCGGCTGACAACACCGCAGATGTGGCACGATCTTTTACCGATTCACGCATTCGCTATCTACGTAATGAGCAAAATCGTGGTTCCGCCTTTTCTCGCAACAGGGCTTTGCAAGAGGCTCAAGGTCGCTACATAGCCTTTCTTGACGCCGATGACATGTGGCTCCCCGACAAGCTTGAGAAGCAACTGGCATATATGCAGTCAGCAGGATGCGCCTTTTGCTACTCTAACTATAGCATTATTAATCAAGCTGGAAAGCACATCGGCAAAGATATCATTTGCCCGAACAGCATGACATATAGCGCATATCTCAAAGATACCGCCATAGGTTGTCTGACAGTTGTCATTGACAGAAAACTTACCGGCGACTTTCGTTTCCCCTCAATCCGCACCAGTCAGGACATGGCTTTATGGCTCTCACTGCTCAAGCAGGGCTATGAAGCTCGCAATCAAGGAGACGTAACCGCATACTACCGCGTATTTTCAGGTTCTTCAACCTCCAATAAGTTGCGAGCCGCAACAGACGTGTGGCGCGTATATCGCAACATAGAACACCTTAGCCTTCCCTACGCTATTTATTGTTTTTGCGGTTATGCCTATCATGCCATAAAAAAACGCCTATGACGCTTAAATTCCTGTTTGACAGAATAACAGCCTTTATTGGCATCATCTTTTTCCTTCCGCTTTACGCCCTCGTTGCGGTGTTGGTGCTATGCTATGGTGGTGGAATGCCAATACTCTTCCGCCAACAGCGCGTCGGTAAAGATGGAAAACTCTTCACCATTTACAAATTCCGCACCATGCACAGCAATCAACAAGGTTCCTCGGTTTCCGTTGCCGGTCAGGATAGGATAACACCCATTGGTGCTGTGCTGCGTAAGTATAAGCTTGATGAGTTGCCGGAATTGTGGAATGTGCTTGTAGGTGATATGTCGTTTGTCGGTCCGCGCCCTGATGTGCCGGGCTATGCCGACAAACTGACCGGAGAAGGGCGAGAAATACTAACATTACGCCCTGGCATAACAGGACCGGCAACGCTCAAATACCGCAATGAGGAAGTGATGCTCACAAAGGTTGACAACCCTGAAAAATACAATGATGAAGTCATATTTCCTGACAAAGTACGCATTAACCTATACTACGTCCGCAATTACAGTTTTATTGATGACATAAAAATCATACTGATTACAATACTGGGAATGCACATGATGTATAATAATGAAATAATATGAAGAAACGTATTCTTTTATGCTTGGCTCACATGTCAGGCAACGAACAACAATTTATAGACGAAGCCTTTAAGGATAATTGGGTTGTGCCCCTTGGTCCGAATGTCAATGCCTTTGAAGATGAGCTTAACTCTTATCTTGGTGGTGATAAGCATGTTGTAGCTTTAAGTTCGGGAACTGCCGCGGTGCATTTGTCACTAATAGCGAGCGGCGTAGAATCCGGAGACGAGGTTTTGTGTCAGAGTTTCACATTCTGTGCTTCTGCCAACCCCATCACCTACGTTGGTGCCAAACCCGTGTTCATCGACTCGGAACGAGACTCATGGAACATAGACCCTGACCTGCTTGAGCAGGCAATCTTAGACCGCAAGAAAGCTACAGGGCGCTACCCGAAAGCGCTGATGTTAGTATATCTCTATGGTATGCCAGCCAATATAGACAAAATCATGGAAATATGCTCCAAATACGGCATAATATTAATCGAAGATGCCGCCGAGGCCTTTGGCAGTCGCTATCGCGGCAAAGTATGCGGGACGTTCGGACAATACGGAATCCTGTCATTCAACGGCAACAAGATGAT